>CALJNB010000032.1 GCA_937981985.1 uncultured bacterium | reverse complement strand
ATAAATGTATATGTTCATTCCTCGAGCTTGCTGCTTTTAGTGATCGTGCCCGGGGGCAATTTTGGACCCAAACGACTTTCATTATTCTAAAAGAACGCGATTCTAGGTCGCCAAAACACGGGTGAATCGATACATTCTCTTATGACCAATTGGACATCAAAAAACGTTGGGGCTATATCTACGTTTACAACCAAGATGAGATGGGCGATTGGAATTCTCTTGGTGATAACCTTTCAATTTGTAAGTGTTCATGTCCATGCATTCGAGATTCGTATTCGTGGAAAGGCTTCGATCGATGCGAAGGTAAATCACGCATCCACGATGCTTCAAGTTTCGGGGTTTCTTCGAGACGATCTCAAGCGGGGGTTAAGAGAACGTCCCCTTAAAGTGACGGTCAAGCAAGGAAGTTTGGAGGTTGCCAGTTCCTCGATTCGGACAGGTTCCCATGGCACCTTCTTCTATCGTGAAGAATTTTCACCTGGTGACTATTCCGTTAAAATAGAGTTCGTTGGGGATCAACTTTTAGACGGAGATTCGCAGCAATGGACAACCACGGTCCAAAAGAGCGCAGTAGAGTTACAAGTCATAGCTCCGGACTTCATACACAACCCGCAGAAAGCGATACTTCACGCAGGCGCAAAATCGAATGGTGTACCCTTGATAGGCACTCTTCGTGTTTTTGTGAATGAGGTTTCGGTTTCAGATATTGTTTTGGATACTGCGGGAAGAGGCGGATTAGATATTCTAGAGTTTCTCAAACCTGGGATAAACACGGTAATGGTTTCCTTGCCAGGTTCTGCATTTCGCGATGAGATTTCAGAGAAACGTGAAGTACGGCTTGCAGAAACGCTCGAAATCTCTGCGACAGCTGAAGAACGACTTGAACGTTTGCGGCGCGGGCTTGGAGTGAAGGGAAGAGTTTGGGATAAAGTTGGCGGGGTAGGTAACGTGCCTGTGTCGGTCGTGATTTCTAAGGCGGGTACTAAACTTAAAGACGAACATGTACTTCGCGCGCGAACCGACGAAAACGGAGTTTTTTCGACTTTCTTTTTCGCAGAGATCATGAGCGATGGAGATTGGGATATCAAACTGACGATTACCCCTCGTGGAAAAAGTTTAAGTAAGACGATCGAACCCATAAATTGGAATACTAAAACCGAACGTTTCGTTCTAAATGCATTCGCGCTCATCGCGCTCATGGGTGCTCTCGTTTTACTTTTCTCAGTATTCAAGGTTCGGATTCTAAATCGAAAAAACAAGCGACGTGAAAAACGGGATAAGCAAAGGAAGCGAGAGCTAGCTTTCGTAAAAGATGACACCATCATACCCACCGCTTTTTCGAGTGAGGAAAAACGACAGGTTGATCGTAACGCCATCGGAGGAATCGTAGTTGATGTTTGGAAAAGCGAAACGACGACGCAAAATTTCCAACTCAACCCCGGTCAACTTGTGCCTGTTCAAGAAGCACGCGTCGAGGTCCGGTTGATTCCAAAAGGTGACTCCGTTGTCTCCATTGATACGTACAGCGCGTTGACCGATACAGCGGGGCGTTTCAAGATCGAATTACCTGACGGTAATTATGAACTCGAAGTTTCAAAATCCGGATTTGTTCGGGGGAAACACTCATTTTCTATTCCCCACAGTGGTATACTCTCCAACTTTAAGGTTGATTTAGTTCCCGTGCCATTGAAAATTCGTCGCCTTTACGAAGCGATAACTGAAGAGAAGGGCGGGCAAACCTTTTGGGGCTACAAAACCCCTCAAGAAATCGAGAAGATATTGAAACTCGCCTGGCCCGAGATGGATACCCACGAAGACGGAATTGAAAGAAAGAAGCTTCGAACGGCGCTGCGCCCTATCATCCAAAGTAGCGAAAATGAAGGCATTGAATCTCAAGAGCTCCTAGCTGCGCTATCTTCTATTGTTGAAGAAAGTTATTTCAGCGGTGAAATCTATACCGAAGAAACATGGTTGTTCATGCGAAATATCGCGATCCGTTTGATGGAGAACAAATGAAGTATCTTTTACTTTTTTGTCTCCTTTTTCCCCTCACACTCGGGGCGGATCCGATTCCGGATTACGAAGGCACCAACACAGATTGGAATGGTCTTAGTGACTTTGTAGAGCTGGGTGAATCCCTCGGATTTGAGATGCAGCTAAATACAGAACTCGATTTCGAAAAACTAACAAACGCAGATGTTCTCGTTTTCGTTTATCCTCAATCCGAACTTCGGTCCGGAGAAATTTCTAGATTTGTTATAGATGGGGGGCGGGTTTTACTTGCTGATGACTTTGGACGAAGTGAACGCTTATTAGCACGCCTTGAGATTGAACGTATTGTGTCCACACAACGATTCTTGCCGCACCAAACTTTCCACGAAGGCAATAGCGCCTTACCCCTATTTCGGCCCAAAGGGCGCCATCCTTTAATAACCGATGTGAAATCCATACTGGCCAATCATCCGTCTATCATCACTAATATTGGTGGTCCGGTAGTACGCTTTGATGAGGGGGCCGGTCTGGTTTACGATATGAATCTCGGTGATGGGAAAGTGGTTACCATCGCCGATTCGAGCGTTTTTATAAATCAAATGCTTAAGATGATGGACAATAAAACCTTTGCCGAGAACGCACTACGTTATACTTGTGAAAGAGCGATCGAGGTGGCTCAGACCTGTCGCGTTCATTTATTTACGAAAAAGTTCGAACAAAAAGGCCGATACTTTCCGTCGCAAAGCCAAAAGAATAGTCTCGATGGTTTCATTGCTTTCTTTAATTCTACAATTAAAGAAAGCACAGAAGACGTGAACAAAGACTTTCTTTTCTTCTTGTCCTTATTGCTCATAATCGGACTCGGAGTCTATCTCGTGTCAATACTTCCAATCCTTGAAACAAGAAATTATTCGAAATACATAGCCGACTTTTCAGATAGCCTACCATGGCCACAATCGGAGTTTGATTGGAATATTTCTCGATTCGCTATTAGTGAGAATTTGCAAAGTGATATTCTACCTATGGCAATTCTTAAGGAGGTATTTGAAGAGATCTTTCTGGACGAACTTGGGCATTGGCCTTCTGCTTCAGATAAAAGGCCGAATATAAGCGGCCTATGTTCACAGTTTTCCGAACGTTTCTTGAAGGGGCATTCGAGTAAAGAACGTGCAACAATAGAAAGAAAGTTAATCGAACTGCTAACCATCTTTGCGACGACGCCGCCGCGCCACCGCGTTTTTTTGGAGAATGATAGCGTAATCATGAAGGGTGATCTTGAAAAATTTCATCAAAGTACAATAGAAATAATCAAAATAATGGGACGTCTAGATGACTATAAACAACGTAAATGGGGAAGCTCCTAACGAAGCTCTCGTTGAAGCGATATCTCGGTATCGTTTACAGATTGCTCGAATAAAGGAAGAAGTGGGTAGGGTCTTTATCGGAAAGGGGGATGTGGTCGAATCGCTTCTTGTCGCACTTTTCTCCGGAGGGCATGTGTTGCTTGAGGGTGTCCCCGGAGTTGCGAAGACAACATTGGTCCGCGCATTTGCTGAAACGATTAGTGGTAGTTTCCGGCGCATTCAATTCACGCCCGATCTTCTGCCCTCAGATATTTCGGGGGTCTACATCCCGAATCTGCAAAGCGGGGAATTCGTTCTACGCAAGGGCCCCGTCTTTGCTAATGTGGTCATCGGTGATGAAATCAATCGTGCACCCGCTAAAACACAGGCGGGATTATTAGAAGCAATGCAGGAGCGGCAAGTTACTATTGAAGGTACGACACATTCCTTACCCAGTCCTTTTTTGGTGCTGGCAACGCAGAACCCAATCGAGCAAGAAGGTGTATACGAATTACCCGAAGCACAGCTTGATCGATTTCTTTTAAAAATCGTAATTGGGTATCCCGCCGCAGAAGAAGAATTTCGAGTACTTCAAACACATCACGTTTCACGTAACGACCTGCAGCCGATACTCACGAGCCAAGACGTTGACGTGATTCAAAAACTTGCGGAATCGGTTTTCGTTTCCGACGAACTCATTCGTTATATTGTCGCTTTGGCGAGGTTTACTAGAGAGCACCCCCAAATCTTGTTAGGGGCAAGTCCGCGTGCTGCGCTTTCGCTCCTAAAAGCGGTGAAAGCGCGAGCACTTATTTTCGATCGCGCTTTCGTGCTTCCCGACGATGTTAAAAAACTCGCAACCGGTGTTTTTTCACATCGGATGAAACTGACACCGGAGGCAGAATTTTCTTCGATTTCCCCATCCGACATTATCTCTCAGGCTCTTAATCGCATTCCATACTCGGGCACATGAAACCTTATCTCAGCGACGCTGGAAAATATTTATTGTATGGTAGTTTACTTGCCATCGGTTTCGGAGTTTTTTTCTCCAAGCCAACGCTGGTCTATTTGGGTGAGATCCAAATCGCTGCGCTTTTGATCGGCTATTTTTTAATTACGCCATCGGCACTCTCGCTGGATCGACGTCGGGTTCGGATCGAATTTGATACGGAAGCGATAGAGAGGGTTGGGACTGCCTCACTCGTGGGTGACGAAGTTAAAACGACGATTCGACTTATTAACGAAAGCCCGAACACCGTTTATGGTTTGTCGGCGATTCCTTTCGCCTCAAAGTCTCTGGAACTATTGGAGAACGTAGAACGGACATCCCTGGAAAGTGGTGCCGATGCGCTGTCACAATTCCCTGTGAAAGGACTGCGGACGGGGCGCTTTTCAATACAAGGTTATGATGTCTCGGTTCGTGATCCCTTTGGGCTCATTGAGGTGAAAGATTATTTGCCAAGCTTGGAGATTTTCCGCTTTTTTCCTAAAGCCGGCCGGCTCAGGAAACGTCGATTTCGTTACGGTTCACTTTCACAGTTTTCGGTTGGAAAGCACATCCTTAAGACTTCCGGATCGAGCATGAATCTCAAAGAGTTAAGAGATTTTCAACCCGGCGATGCGCTGCGAAAAATAGCTTGGAAACAATCCATGCGAGCGCGCAAATTAATATCCCGTGAATATGAAAATGAAACTTCAACCGAGGTTTATCTCGCCGTCGATATTTCTTCTTCGATGAGAGGAGGTGCATGGGATGGGCAGAAGTTAGAGTGGGCGATTCATTATTGTGTTGATGTAGCCGAAGCTATTCTTAAAGAGAACGACCATGTCGGCATTCTAACGTTCGATGAAAAGCTTTACGGGCATATCGAACCGGGAAATGCTCGGACGCATATGAAAAGAATCCTTGATCACCTCACAAATTTGTATTCGATCGTTGATGGTGAAATGACTGAGCTTCAGGAGCGAGAGCTCGAAAATTTTATTGCAGATTATTTATTGGTTCAAGAGCGTTTGGATTTTAGAAAGAACGCGCCAAAAGATTCCGATTCCGGTGTGAATCGGGCCTTATTGGAACAGTGGATCGACCGACGACAGTCTCGAGAGTTCGAAAAGTTCGGCGGTCGGTTCTTAGGAGCAGGTGTCATCGACGGACCTGAAAATAAGCTGAGAAATTTCCTTCAACAACGCGGAGTTGAGCTGCCTTATCGGGTCGAAGCCCGGTTGGGAATGAAAGAGCGCGGCTTACAACAAATGTTTGATCACGTTCTTATGGAAACCCAAAAACCACTTTGGATTTTGATTGTTACAGATTTGTGTGGGGTATTGAATCCTGAACCCCTTTTGAAACAGATTCGTATGGTAATGAGCAAAGGGCATAAGATCATGTTTGTCGTCCCCTTCACGCCTGCGTTTTACGATATGGATGGAGATGAGAATCGTCGTGAAAAAATTGTACATGAGCTCTTCACTGTCGCCGAATCCGAAGAGCGTGATGCGATGGTTAAAGCGATCCGAACTACCGGGGCGTTCGTTGATTATATTAAAGAAGGTCGGCAAGAGACGCGCGCATTTGTCGATAGTCCCTTTTCTGCGTCTTAGAGAACGCATTCGATGTTAGAGTGAGTATTTTTTATCTTTCTCGCCGACGAACGCGCTAACCGATTCGGTTTTAGCTTCCTGAACACCCGATTTTCCCAGTCGCTTCAATGCACGCGCATGTTCCGCAACCGTTGGCACGGGTTTTCCAGGCGCCGTCGCAACATTGATATGAAAGGGAACAGCCTAAGTGACCATAGACGCCATCTTCGGTCGTGTGCTCGCAAGAGTCTTTTTGGGGTAGGTCGGGCGTCATATCTTCTACGTCCATGCTCATGTCTTTGGAGTCCATGCCCATATCTTCGGGTTTCATTCCCAAATCGTTGGGCATGATGCCCATATCCTCTGGCTTGGTTCCCATGTCTTTTTCAAGATCCACTGCCGTGTCTTTAGGCATCCCCATATCGGTCGGCATGACCTTATTGTTGTATTTCACGACCGGCATATCGCCTAAATTCAAGGATGATGCATCGTTTTTCGGCTCATTGAGAGCATCAAACCCGTCCAATTCACCGTCTGCGCAAGCGTGAATACTCATAGCTAGAAAAAATAACATCCAATATTTCATCATTTGATTCTCACTTTGGATTTAAAGAAGTTAAGATAGCTCAATCGATAACGAACATCAAATCAGTGGTGCTGTAAAGAGAAAGGAATCTTTTTCGCAGCGAACCTACATCATCCAGCGCATTTTTCGAAATAGTGCCAGATACCCTAAAAAATGAGATTGGACTTCGAGCAAAAGAATGTGCAGCGCCATTAATCCCTTACTTTCCTCGGCAAGTTCGGCTGCTTGTTCGCAGATGTCGACGAGACGTGGTTCGACTGAAATCGCCAGTGAGGTAAGACAATCCGACTCTACCGAATGAAGTGAGGTACGTTGGACAACCACATAGAGCTCTAATGCGTCGGTAAAGTGGCGGTTTCGGTTACAAAAGGATTGAACAAGTTCACTATCAATACCAACGAGATTGGCATTTAACCTTGTAATTCGTCCAAGAAGATAGCCCAATTCGTGTTTAAAGTTATCGTCCAATTTACTTCCTTATGTATCTTTGTTTACACCGTACCACAATTGCCACGTTGTAAAAAGTGATATTATTACCTAATATGATGAAGGATTTGTTTGCGAGTCAGAAGCGGTCCATTTCCGTAAAAGTGTCATTTTTGATATGCATCCAGAAAACCCACATCACGGTCGCTATGATTTCGCGGTGCTGACCACCAAGAACCCGAGCCTGAAGCACTTTGTGTTTGTCAATGAACACAAAGTTAAATCGATTGACTTTGCCAATCCTGAAGCCGTTTTTCATCTGAACAAAGCGTTATTGATCCACTTTTACAGGGTTGAACAATATGAACTTCCCGACGGCTATTTATGCCCCGCGGTCCCGGGTCGCGCCGATTATTTGTGCCATCTGAATACATTTCTTAGAACTCGTACGGCTAAAGAACACTACCGCGCGCTTGATATTGGAGTGGGCGCAAATTGTATCTATCCGATTATTGGCGCCCAACATTTTGGATGGGATATGGTGGGTGTAGATATTCATCAAGAGTCGGTTGATTCAGCAAGGAGAATCGTCGTGGGGACCCGCGGCCTGGATCAAAACGTTGAAATTCGATTTCAAAAAAATAAATCGAATATATTTAACGATACGATTGAGCCCGACGAATTCTTTGACTTCACGATTTGTAACCCTCCGTTTTATTCGGACGAGGGAGCTGCAACTAAAAGTTCGATACGTAAAATAAGCAATCTTTCGGACCGCGGTAGAGCAGATAAAACGTTCGTCCCTAACTTTGGAGGCAACGCGAACGAGCTTTGGTGTAATGGCGGTGAGGCCCTTTTCATTAAGAGAATGATTAAACAAAGTCTCAATTTCAAAAAGCAGGTTGGCATATTTACGACGCTGGTGTCTAAAGAAGCCCATCTTCCAAAGCTTTTTAAGCAATTAGAAAAAGCGAAAGCAGGCTTTGAAACAATTCCGATGCATCTTGGGAATAAACGTAGCCGGATCTTGGTTTGGTACTTTTAGATACTTGGTGAACTCTTAATTCAAGACGGCGACAGATTTGCACGGGTCTATTGTCTCATTCGGGTTTATATTGTACCTAGTCGGTTCTGAAAGCCGTTTAACAATCGTTATGGAGGACCGCAAATGAAAAAGCCGTCGTTACCTGCAAATGAAGAGGCACGCCTTCTTAGCCTTAAGAAGTTGCAGATCCTTGATACGCAGCCAGAGGAGCGCTTTGACCGAATAACTCGGACGGCTAAACTTTTCTTTGATGTCGATATCTGTTTGGTGAGTCTTCTCGATAGCGATCGCCAATGGTTCAAATCCAATCAAGGTCTTGATGGCGTAAGTCAGACCTCACGGGAGTTGTCATTCTGCGCACACGCTATTTTGAATAACGAAGTGATGGTGGTTAATGACGCAAAAGAAGATTCGCGATTCGCAAACAATCCATTTGTTAGCGGTGGGCCAATGATTCGTTTTTACGCGGGGGCGCCCATTTCATGTCCCAATAATTTCGCATTGGGAACCTTGTGTATTATCGATTCTAAACCACGCAAGTTTTCAGCCACTGAAATGTCTGTTCTCAAGGATTTTGCTGGAATGGTTGAAGACCAAATCCGTCTTTCTTCGGAGGCGACGGTCGACAAATTGACATCCGTGCTAAACCGGCGCGGGTTTGAGATGATCTCCAAGCAGATGCTCTCCGTTTCCAAACGTCTTAAAACCAAGACCCAATTGTTATTTTTCGATCTAGATGGGCTCAAAAGGATTAACGATCAATTCGGCCACCACGCGGGTGATCAGATGTTGCGCTATTTTGGAACCATCTTAGAAGACAGTTTTAGAGAGAGTGACCTCATCGCAAGAATAGGCGGGGACGAATTCGTTGTATTATTAAATGGCGATGAACACGACGCAAATACCGCAGTAGACAGACTTAGGACCGCGGCCGACCAATCCTCAAAATCGGAGCTCAAATGGAGCGTCGGTATTGTAGAATATAATCCCGACCGTCATCGAACACTTTCCGACTTTTTATCCGATGCAGATGCGCGAATGTACCAAGACAAGCGTTCCCGCAAAAGTTACGTTGAATAATATTTATAACCCACTAATAAATAGGTTGAGTCGTCATGAGGCTAGAAATTTCGATAGGCCTATTCTTTACCCTGCTTATTCTCAACTGCGACGAGGATAAAAACATCTCCACGCTTCATTCTGGAGATATGGGGCGAAGAGATATGAGACGAGATCTACCATCACAAAACGAAGACGCTCCGAATGTAGATATACAATCAGACATTCGGGTTGATATCCGAGTCCAAGAAGACCTCACTGTCGATACCGGTGATATGTCGCAACGTCCCGAAGAAACAGCAACTCTTTATTTCTCTAGCGGCTTTGAAGGCACCGTTAGAGTTTCTGATCCGCCACCTCAGTGTGGCCAAACGAGCTGTGACCTACACCTTTTGGGCGACGACGATTCTACCGGCTTTAGTTTTGGCAACGGTATGTTTAAAGACGCAATTACGACCTCTACATTTTCTGCGGATGCTTTCGTTAACGCCATCACATCGGTTCCTATTTCGCCGGTGGCGTTACATGATTATATGGATGTGCGTGTCGAAACCAAAGTGGGCTCCTCGGGCGCTACAAACAAAGCGTTTTATTCCTCGCTAAAGAAAAAAGACGTCGATTGCTGCTCGCAGGTACCCTACACCCTTTATCCGGAAGGTAATTCTGGTGATAAAATGTACGTCACCTACAAAATCTATTTACAACCCGACCTCAACGAAAAGATGGGAAGCAACGACTGGAGAACTTTTTTTGAGTGGAAAACCCCTGGGGATTATCGCCTCGCGTTCTATATTTATCGGGGACAAGACGGAGAACCTTACTGGCACGTTCACGGAGACAATGGTGGTGGAAGCAGTACGGCCGATGCCGAATATTGGAGTTTTAACAATAAAGACATTCCGGTGCCGATAGGTCGCTGGGCGAAGTTTGAAATATTCTGGGATCGCACAAAAGGCGATCAGAGTCGCTCATGGGCTGCGATAGATGGTAAGCAACTTTACAATTATATTGGTCCGATGATGGGTGTTGACTCCTCTCCGGTGAGTTTTTTACTTCTATTCCAAAACTACGGAAATCAAACACTACCTTCGTACCAGTGGATAGATGATTTTGAAATTTGGGACGATTTCCCGTTGGACGCGGCCTCCCATTAATATAGAAGATACTTCTGAATTTATTTACTATGGAGCGTTTAGAATGTTACTTCACACACCCCCTTGCGAGTCCGGTTGGAAGGCGATCGACTTTGTTTTGAAAGATGGTTCTGGCCATTCTTTTTCTTTAGAAGAGCTCAAGGGACACAATGGGACGGTAGTGGCCTTCATCTCAAACCATTGCCCTTTTGTAGTGGAGATAGCCGAACTCTTATCCTCAGAAGCAAAAGCACTAAAGAAAATGGGGGTGGCAGTGGTGGCGATCATGCCGAATAATTATCAATACGTTCAACTGGATTCTCCAGAAAACATGATTCTGTTCTCAGAAAAATATGGGTTTGAATTCCCCTATCTGGTCGATGAAACACAAGAAATTGCTAAGGCGTTTGGGGCGGTATGCACCCCTGATTTCTTCGGTTTCAACGCTCAGTTAGAACTCCAATACCGCGGTAGAATAGATGAAGGCGAACTCACCGCTGCAATGGCTACAGTGGCAAAAACGAATTCAGGGCCTGTAGAACAACGTCCAAGTAAAGGCTGTTCGATCAAGTGGCGCTAATGTTTAGGCTAGCCCAAACCCGACATTGTGGTTTCGCACAGTGGCCCGGTAGCGCCTTCAAATTCTACCCGTCGGAAAACCTATCAATCCCCCTCAATCACAACCGGCGAACATGAAAGTATTTAGAAAAACCTCATTTATGGATACCACCGTTGATAAGTTGATGGAGTTCCATGCATCCAGCGAAGCATTTAGTACACTTGTACCGCCTCCGATGATTGCCAAAATACGTGAGGATACCCGGCAATCGATTACCAGCGGCGACTTAAAATTTACGCTCTGGATTGGACCTGTCCCAATAAAATGGCACGCGCGTCACGAAGCAGGGCCCACCGAACACTCGTTCGCTGATTTGATGATCGAAGGACCTATGAAATATTGGCGACACGAACACGTTTTTGAAGAAGTAGAGGGTGGGGTAAAGCTCATAGACCATATCACTCTTGCTCATAAGGATGGACTCCAGGGGGTGTTTACACGTCTCATGTTTGACGGAATCCCACTGAGATTCCTTTTCTTTTATCGTCACTTAAGAACAAAATCCGCGGTTAAACTCTAACTTCCTCTCCGACATGCGGCGTACTACCTATCCACATCTCGCGGGGAGCGAGGTGTTCGTTTGAAAAACCATCTTAGTCCTGCAAGAATACAAGCACGGCTTGTGCTGTGCTGGGTCTATTATATTTTGTTGCGAATAGGGTTTTGTTCGACAACTTTTACGCGAGATTAATTATGAAAAAATATTGTGCGACTTCTCTTCTTTTCGTTTTATTGGCGGCCTGTGGTTCAACTGAAGAAGCAGAACGGGAAGTTCTTAGGGAAAATATTGGGCAAGCGACCATTCACGAAAAAGGTAAACTAGGTGACCTTTTTCCCGAAGAATTTGCCTTCGAGGCCGATACTGAACTTTCTGTAAGGGTCACACTGAGCGAGTGTTCGAATGCACGGGTTATCGACTCCGCCTGTTCTGCTTCCCTCGAAGGAAGTACAGTCTCAGTAAATGCAACGGCGACGATAGGCATTACCCCGGCTAAAGATGGCGAGATTACATCGACAGGCTGCGGCCGCTTAGAAGTCATCTGTGACCTTGAGGCGCTACCCACCGGAGATTACAAGTTGGACTATGGCGGTGAAAGCGTCGATTTTTCTGTTCCAAGTTCTACAAAAGTCATCGTTGGGTCGTTCTAGACCTCGCTGTTATGGTATTAAAAAAAATGGCACAGCAAAATGCTGCGCCATTGTCGCAACGATATCGTCTCAAGTCGGTATTGAAACGAATCGCTCCCTTTCAATTAGGGGTTGCAGTTGGCAGCGCCGCAAGGTTCGATATCTTCTTGCCAACGCAAGGCCGAATCGTATTTCGGAGAATCTGCACGCGAGGTACCCAGATTTTCGGTCAGTCCAAAACTTCCGAACATCGAGTAGCTACGAGGACTTGTATAAAGAACTATCGGGCCACCGTTGAGCGCGCGCCAGCGGCTAAGGAAATCAGTATACATATGCCCCATGCGTGAATCGCGGTTGGCTTGATTGAACGCATTAGTTGCACGCCAGCGAGCCGCAGCTTCTTCAGCTGGGTCTCCGGTTTTAACACCAAACGCACGCAATGATTGGCCGCCTTCGTACATGATCATTTCAAATCCAGCATCTGTGATCATCTTCGAGTGTACATCGATGTGTTCAAAGAGTGTGTCGATAGAGAAAGGATCGTTTGGATTGTTAAGCATTTCAAAAACGTCTGTTACGTTTTGGACAGTCCAATAAGTTTTTGGAGTCAGCGAACGGTCCATACAATTTGCTGGCCAGGTAGTTGTGTAGCAACCGTAGAAATAGGGAGCTAAGCCCATCCCGTCGATATCACCAGGTCCAACATGGGTGAGAAGCTCTCGGGTGAGTGGTGCGTTGCGGAAGAATCCAGCCAATACACGGTAGGTCTCCTGAGAAGCTTGCGATTCGAAAAGGTCAAAAATTTCCACCGAACGACGCGCGTAATATTCAACGCCGGCTTTTTCACGATTACCGTTACCATATCCGCGCTCCAAACCAAGTTTTTGAACGTAGTGATAGGCAAGGTAATGTCCGTTCCATACTTCGTTTCCTAACTCCATATACACGGTCGCTTCGTTGAAAAGATTGTTATTAATATATCTCGCCATCTGACGGACATAGTCGTTAGACATGGTCGGTTCGAAGATGATCCATGGAGAAATTTTAACCGTATTGGCTAACGCGACGAGAGCTTCGATTGGCACACCACGTGTGTTTTCATAAATATTGCGTCCCGGTGAACCAAACGAGAAGTCGTTCATCGTCGGGCGATCGCTCCAATCTTTGGAGTGCGAAACACAGGATGCTTTCGCGGAACCATCAGCGTTTTTACATTCTGGCGGAGTTTGCGGAGACACTTCCATAATAACTCCCAGACGCATCGTAGAAAAGTCTTTGAGGAACCAAAGCATCTCTGGGTGAAAAGCAAACGCGTTACGGTCGGCTTTTAAAATCGCTTCAAAACTTCTATATTCTCCGGACGCACATGCGCTCGGGTTCATAACGTGAAGGGCTGGATTGGTCGTGCAGTATCCGCCAGGCATAACGACTCGTATGTTGCGGATGTGATTACCTGGGGTAACCGCACTCACTCGAAGCCACATTTGATTATTTGCACCTGCGACGGGATTGATGTTGATAACGTCTCGCCCTGGAGCTCGTGATACCGCTTGGGCACTACCGCCATAGGAAAGGTAGCCTTCTCCATCATATAAAACCGTGTATTGGCCGTTAGGAATTCCCGTCGTCTGCCCTTTAATGAGAGAGCTCAAAATAACTGCACCTTGAGGGATGGAAGTAACCCATCCATTTGCATCAACAGGGATTGGAATATTCTGCCCACTAAAATCCTTGAAGGGTTCTGCGGTACGGAAAAGATCGGCAAAGATAAGACTAGGACCTACCAACGGGGATTGGGTTCCCTGAGAGTTCAAATTGATTCCAATACCGCGCTTCATGATAAGCGCCGGCTTACGTTTATACGGAAGAAGCTTGTAGCCAAGGTCGCGTTCAAATGTGTCGACGGCAAGATTGAAATTAAGCTCAATATTACGTTCTGAGATATCTAAGTTAATGTGATTGCCGCCTTTATGCCAGCTTAAGACAAAACGAAATAGGTTTTTATAGTTGGCATGATTCCGTTCGATGACGATTTCGCTGTTAGATGTGTTCTTATGAAGAACCAAACCTTTACCAAAGCAGAAAGATACAGATTGCGAACCGTTTGAGGCGAAAACGCCGTTGGCATCGGTGCGCTCCGAAGCGGACGCACATTGCGCTGCAGTTGCTGCCCGATTGGTTCGTACAAAACGGACATTAGCAAGCGGCGTTGCTTGACCTGTAATGTTGTGTCGAATCTTAAGTTGAACGTTACCTGCAGCCGGTAGCACGGTAACCGGAGGTGTAAGTGGGTCAATTACGATAGGTGGCGTCACCGGTGTTGGTGGAGTAACGGTGGTAGGGGGAGTAACCGGGGTAGGAGGGGTTACCGGTGCTGGTGTTGATGAGTCCTCTGCGCAACTTCCCCAACACTTTTTATCACTTCCAACGCCACAACCGGCATTACAGTGAAGGTCCCATTGGCCGCCGCCATGATTACATGCAGGTTGTTTTTTCGCGCCGCAGGCACCATTCGTGGGCGCTGCAGGAGTAGTCGGTTCCACCGGAATTACTGGGGGAGGCGTTACCGGTTCGACCGGAGCAGGAGTTACTGAACCTTCTGCACAACTTCCCCAGCATCTTTTATCACTCCCCACGCCGCAGCCAGGATTACAACTGAGGTCCCATTCGTTACCACCACCATGGCAGGCGGGTTGTTTTTTAGCGCCGCACGCTGTTACAGCGAAAGACTGAGATGTAAGTTCATCAGAGGAAAACTCTGTTGAGTCATCGGCGAACTCACACCCCATTAGGGCGAAGCTCAAAAAAAGCGGAACATATAGTTTGAAATTCATCATTAAAATCGTCCTGGAATAGAAAAACTCATAATTATAAAAATGCTTAAATTTGCACAAACGCAATTTAAGTACCTTACTTGTTGATGTGCTACCACAGTTTGCAGTTCTTATGCCAGCAACGAAAACACCGCTAATCGTTAGGCTTCAAGGTAAACTGGCTCCTGCGAGCCGCTTAGGTGGAAGGAGGATCCTTCACTTTCACGCTGTGGCTGTACACGCAACAATCCACTACAAGTTTTTGATTTTGGAATGCCGAATGTGGAGTTTTGGTATTGGAGGAGGAAGGGATTGTGGCGACGTGTTGTGGTTTCTTTTTCGCCTATGCTTTACCTAGGGATTGCTGCAATTTGCAGAGCCGCAAGGTTCGACATCCTCCTGCCATAGAAGCACTGAATCATATTTCGGCGCGTCCGCGCGTGTGGTTCCTAAGGTCTCGCTGAGACCGAAACTGCCGAACATCGAATAACCACGCGGACTGGTGTAGAGCACAATCGGACCGCCGTCTAAAGCTCGCCAACGTGTCAGAAAATCGGTGTACATATCTCCCATTCGAGCATCAAGGTTGGCCTCGGTGAATAGCGGAGTCGCTCGCCAGCGAGCTGTGGCTTCTTCGTCTGCATCACCTGTTTTGACTGAGAAAGAACGCAACGATTGTCCACCTTCGTACATAATCATTTCAAATCCGGCGGCCTTAATCATCGTCGAATGTGTTTTTACATGTTCAAAAAGTGAGTCAATTGAGAAGGGATCGTCAGGATTATTTAGCATCTCAAACACATCCTCAACAGTTTCGACCGTCCAGTAGGTTTTCGGAGTAAGTGCACGGTCCATACAATTGGCCGGCCAGGTTGAGATATAGCAACCGTAAAAATAAGGTGCCAAACCAAACCCATCGATATCACCAGGTTGAAGGTAGGATAGCAATTCTTGGGTGAGTGGTGCATTGCGAAAGAATCCGGACAAAACGCGGTACGCGTTATGGGATGTATCTTTTGCCTCGAAAAGGTCAAACATTTCTACGGAACGCCGTGCGTAGTATTCGCGGCCCGCTTTTTCACGGTCGCCGTTACCGTAACCCCGTTCCAGACCCTGCTTTTGAACATAGTGGTATCCAAGGAAATGGCCATTCCAAATTTCGTTACCAAGCTCGAGGTAGGTCATGGCCTCTTTAAATAAATTGTCGTTTACGTAGGTTGCCATCTGTTCGATATAATCATCGGACATGGTCGGATCGAAAACGATCCACGGTGAGATATTTGCAACATTAGCTAAAGCGATAAGCGCCTCGATCGGAACGCCGCGCGTTTCTTCATAAAGATGTTGCCCTGGAGATCCGAAGGAGAGGGCGTCCATAGTTGGACGATCGTCCCAATCCTTGGCGTGGGTTAGGCATGATGCTTGAGCCGAACCGTCTTGGTTTTTACATTCAGGTGGTGTTTGCGGAGACGATTCCATCGCAACACCGAGGCGCATCGTTGAAAAATCTTTAAGGAACCACAGCATTTCAGGATTGAATACGAAGGCATTACGGTCTGCTTGTAGAAGTTCTTCAAAGCTATTGTATTCTCCAGCAGCACAAGCTGATGACTCCATTACGTGAACCGCGGGATTGGTTTGGCAAAAGCCGCCAGGCATCACAATTCGGATATTGGTGATATGGTTTCCGTCAACCACTTCGCTAATACGAAGCCACATTTGGTTAGAAGTCCCGGCAACCGGCGTGATATCGATCACGTCTCGTCCAGGAGTTCTTTCGACGACTTCAGCCGTCCCACCGTAAGACATGAATCCTTGTCCATCGTAGAGAACGGTGTAGCGACCGGTAGGTATTCCTTTGGTTTGGCCTTTAATAATGGAGCTCAAAATAACCGCGCCGTCAGGAACTGCGGTGACCCAACCATTGGCGTCGACAGGAATTGCGATATCTTGACCACTATGATCCGAGAAGGGTTCAGCGGTACGAAAAAGGTCGGCAAAAATAATGCTAGGTCCGACCAGAGGGGATTGGGTGCCCTGCGAGTTCAAGTTTATTCCTATACCACGCTTCATGATGAGGGCGGCTTTACGTTTGAAGGGAAGAAGCTTGTAGGCGAGATCGCGTTCAAAGGCGTCCACGGGAAGCGTAAAGTCGAGCTCGATATCCTTTTCAGATTCGTGCAGATTAATGTGGTTGGTTCCGTCTACATGCCAACTTAGAGCGAATCTGAAAACGTTTTTATAGTTTGCATCATCGCGCGCGATAAGAATTTCATCATTGGTTGTAGGGTGATGAGAGATAAAACCTTGACCAAAGCAATAAGAAATGTGGGTTGCCCCCTGGGTGTCTAAACCGCCTTCCGAATCGGTGCGATCGCTTGCCGATGCACACTGGGCAGGGCTCGCTTGAGTCGCTGAACGCACAAAACGTACATTGGCCAAAGGTGTGGATTGCCCGCTGATATTGTGATGAATCTTGAGTTGTACCGTTTTGCCTGGCGTTGTGCCGCTATCGGTTTCGGTAGACAAATCAGGAGACGCGTCCGGTTGCATAGAAGAACTATCCGGCGCCACATCGGCAGTGTTGGGGTCGCCACCATTATTTAAAGCGTCCTCATCGTTACAATCGCAACCCACAAACGTAAATCCACATAACGTGGTTAGGGTTAACATGCGATACAAAGGGCGTAATTTTGAACTCATCATAGACCTCGAATAATTCTCTGACTTAAGACCGTCAAAAAGATGTACCGGCTTCAGAGAAACTTAGAATTGAGAAAATGTTTGATTGGCCAAATTTTACACTAATCCATTCGTGAACTCAAGCGATTTACTTTTGGGTCGTTAGTGGTTCAGATCTACAAGATTTCTTATAATCATCTGTACAAAACCTATTGATTCGTGGATCCCGGATATCCTTAACAGATGGAAAAGTTTGAGCACTCACCGGCTATGAAAAACACGCTTGCCGGCAAGTAGCAAGTAAAAGAAGTCTTGTAAAATAGTCCTATATACACTAATCCGACGCGCCGAGTTCGGTCGTAGAGCGTTCTCAGGCATTGATAATAAATGTACTTTTAATGTAGGTAGACAATGAAATTAAAAAATAAGAAATTAATGTATATCTTCGCCCTCACTATTTTTGCATGCCTGGGCACGCTTGGTTGTGTAGAAGAAGATTCAGAGGTTGAAGAGGCGATAAGTGGGCCAGAAGTAACGCTATCCGGTGGAGGAGCTTTTGTCGGAAGGTGTTGGGGACATGAGGAAGGACGCGCTACCAACACAAGACACTGCGGAGGACTCAATCAAAGAGTCTGTAATGAAAGGTATTTATCGATTGATTCCCAAGGCTATATCGTACGTTCTTGCTACGTAAGAAATGCCTATAATCGCACATGTGATTATGGATTGGTTGCCAATCGCGCCGGAAGATGCGTTCGACGCAGCCATCACTTCTAAGACACAATTTAGGGAATTCTAAAAGTGAAATATAAGATCGCCCAAATTCATGTTTATATAAATCGAGAAGCATGAAGCATTTGTTCTTACTCGTAGCCCTAACAGCTTGCGAAGTTTCTAGCGGTACCTTAGAAGATCAAACTGCGTTCATTATTGGCGGCGAAAAGGCGATGGTAGGGGATTTTCCAACCACTGTTTCAATACTCATAGGCGACGTTAGTAGCTGCACGGGGACACTTATTTCACACAATATCGTTCTCACGGCTGCACACTGCGTCGCCTATGAAAAACCCGTTCAAGACATGATGACGATCGGATTCGACCTTGAAAATACGCGTGACCAGGAAAAAGGTCGAATTGTTGAAATAGAAAAAATTGTACTCCATGAAGATTGGGATCCGGAGAAACCCCAAGAATCAGCGGGTGATAATGACATCGCGCTCATTTGGCTAAAGGAAGACCTGATAGATCGTCTGCCAACCCCAATCAATAGATTTGCTGACGATGTCCCTCTTGGAACTAAAGTCACGCATGCAGGCTATGGGCTCAGCGTGGATTTTGAAGACTTCAATCGTGAAACGGCCGACGAGGAAATGATGTTCGGTATTTTGTATTCCATAAAACAAGAAACCGTAAATTGTGAAGCCGTTGGTATTAGATTTCCTAACGTAAATGCCGATGAAAATTTACTTTGTTTTCGACAAGATGATGGCGACGGAACTTGCCTCGGTGATAGCGGCGGCCCTGCCTATATTAGGGTAGGCGACGTGACAAGAGTTGCAGGAGTCACCTCTTTTACGACCGATCTCAATGGATCGTCGAGTTGTCGTTTAGCCTCAGCTTCTACACGCGTTGACGCGGAGCTCGATTTTTTGTTTGAACATGCCCCCGAGCTTCAATGCCAGGCAGACGGCGTTTGCAACGATATCTGCGCACGTGAAGGGCTTCCAACCGATGATGATTGCTCTCTCGCAGAAGAAGATAATATTAACAAACCGACTCAAGAACCGAATGGATCTTCGGTCCTCTCCGGCGGTATAGGAGGGTGTTCGTCAATCTCAAGCCCCGGTGTTTCTTTTGGGTTGCTCGCATTGGCGTTTATCGGATTTAGAAAACGAAAAAGAGTTTGCCAATCTAAATTGGAAAATAATTTCCTTCCTGATTACACCTCAGAATCGCACCCATAGGAATAAAACGTTCATACTACATGTGAAGGTCCGATAACATTTTTATGTTAACTTAGTGTGGTTTTAATACATATGTGTCGAGGTTGCTACTGATGATGTTTTGTGAAAACACGATTAGCGCAATTCAGACTTAGGTTGATTTCTGACTCAGTTATTAACATCCAGCCCAAGTTTGTCTCTTGGGATTATTTCGAAGGTCTCGTTTTCAGAGCCCCCCTCATATCGTCGGACGAAATCGGCTCGGCATTTTTGTGATGATTTAGATGATATGTAGGGTGAGTAATTTCGTACTGCATCTAAGACCCCAGTTTTCGCCCTAATCATTGATCTACGCGAAAAAATATAACAAAAACCCAAGGCTTGTAGGCCCGAACAATTTTGCGGTGCTCGATATTTTGAGGTTCGCGAGTAAGCCATATAAGAAAGAGTCACCCATTCAGTCACGGACAATTGAGCGATACGGTCTAAGAATTCGTCTCGTTCTTTTTTAGTTTCTGAGTTGCGCTTACGTTGAACAGCGGCAGTTTTGAGGAAATCCCAAAAAATGATTATGGCGATACAGGAAAGAAGGGCCAGCACGATGTCAAAATATCCGTTGTAAGATTTTAACAAGAGTATGGCGCTACTGTCGCTTCCCCATAGAAACAATCGCACTATGTACATTCCAACCAACGGTACTATCACCAAGGGTCTAAAATGCGCCTTCGCGCTATTCACGAGGTCAGCAGGAATCCATTTATCGAGCGACATATTTAATCCTTAATATATGTAGACGGAAGATTATTCGGTATCCGTAAATCATCATCTAGCCTGTGATTAATGTCTCATAGAAATTGCTCCTTGCAAAACGCGCCTCTTCAAACGAAAAAGCGACATATCACTTTGGGAAATGCGCAAAAAGGGAATCCAAAAATGACCCGGGGTCTATTTAGGGGCCTTGTTTCCAGGGGAGTTGTGGGGTTTGATTCAGTTGGATGAAAGCATTGTAGCGTTTAACGCTCTCCAATTTTAAGTATTCTTTTTTTTTGAGCGTTTTTTGAAATTGAATTACTGGGTGTTTGGAGCTTAGGGCGTTAATATCTCGGGAAGCGACGCGTTCGAAATGCAGTTATCCCTCAAATGGAGACTTTTTGAAATTTAGTAAAGTGTATTACGTATTTGGTTCAAATATCTTGTAATTAGGAAGGTGAGGATAAAAAAAATTGGGTTTTGACACTCCTAACGAAATCGTCCAAATATTTAACAAAGGCACTAAAACTATTACTGATCGTGCTATTGAGTATCAATACAAAGGTTTGAAGGCCGTTGTTAGTAAGGAAACGAAAAAAATCATAACGTTCGCACCCAACTGAAAAGACAATGATTGAAATTAATAACAACGATTTAAGATTTCGCCTGAATATTCTTGGCTACGAGTTTCCGGACTCCAGGGATGACTGGGATTCAAATTGGCTGTTAGTTTTTGTAGAATTGAGAGAATGCGCGGAGATCTGTTTTTCGAAAACTGACCCATGTTTACTAACGATGGATTTGATTAGTTTGAAAGACTGGCTTCAATCAGTGTCCGTCGATAACGTTACACAGCATAAATTGTCTTTCATGGAACCGGAGATTTCGTTTGAATTCAGCAATGACAAAGTGAATCTTGTGCTTAAGTATAACTTTAATCCGGATGGCAGCCAAAACGATGGAAGCTATAGATTACACATCGATAATCATTACATTGGACCAATACTCGAGTCTTTAGAGGAGTTGCTTCAAAAGTTCCCAGTTAGAAATAATTTATAACGCGTTTTGACGTAATTCTCGTTGGCAGCCATTGATAATGGCTGAAATTTGCTTATTAGTTGTTCCTTTTTTTTCAAAACCTCTAAAAAAGGGAATCCAAAAATGACCCGGGGTGTATTTAGGAGCCTTGTTTCCAGGGGAGTTGTGGGGTTTGATTCAGTTGGATGAAAGCATTGTAGCGTTTAACGCTCTCTAATTTTAAGTATTCTTTTTTTTTTGAGCGTTTTTTGAAATTGAATTACTGGGTATTTGGAGCTTAAGGCGTTAATATCTCGGGAAGCGACGCGTTCGAAATGCAGTTATCCCTCAAATGGAGACTTTTTGAAATTTAGTAAAGTGTATTACGTATT
>CALJNB010000031.1 GCA_937981985.1 uncultured bacterium | reverse complement strand
ACCGATGGGTTGTCCATGAATTGAGAGAAGGCTTCTACTGGAGCGTTTTCAAACATCGGATCGCTAATCGGCGACGATTGCAACTCATTTGCCTCGTGAGGCAATAAATAATATCGGTCAACACGCATCCAGTGCATAATTCGTCCCTGCGTGACGCCTTCGCGACCTACCACTGGGATATTATTTTCTTCCTGACACGCAATGACACAAGCGCTACAACCCGTGCATTTGCTGAGATCGATGGACATGCCCCATTTGACTTTGTAGTCGTGGGCAACCCACATATCGCGGAGGTCTTCACCGTCCGGACCTTTTGGATGCGGGTGAATCCCTGCTTTCGGATCTTTTTTATACTCTGCGAGGGTTGTGCGTGATGCAATCGGACGGCGATGCAGGTCGATAACCTGGGCGCCTTGCTCAATGGCAATCACATCACCTTCGATAAGCTTTTTGATTTTAACCTGGCTATTGTCGAAGATTTGGCGTTGATCTTTTGAACGCGTCGAGAATGCGAACGCATTTTCACCCACACCATTACCAATGCTTCCTACATGTGTACGACCATAACCCACCGGAATTGCAATGACATCGTCATGCAAACCTGGCTGCATAATCACTTGGTACTTTTGTGCGATACCGCCAAGTGAGAGTTCTAAGTATTGACCTTGAGCCAAACTTTCGCGCTTAAAGGTCTTAGGACTTACACAAACATAAGAACCCCAAACGTGTTTCGTGATCGGATCGGGCAACTCTTGCAAATGCCCGTTATTGGCATCTCGTCCGTCATATAGCGCAATCGAGGTAAAGAGCTGAACTGATTTCTTCTCAAGCGGTAAGGCTTGTGTCGCCCTGGGTTGAGACGGCTGCTTGGGCAACCCTTTGAGCGCATTAACATTCAACTTTGGCTCAGGAAGCGTTGGAAGCTGGGCATCAAAGACTCCCGTCCTCAACGTGTCATCCCAGAACGATGCAAAACTTGATAAAGAGTTTGCTAATGGAAAAACGTTTTTCTTCCAGTGTGCTCTTAAGTAGCGATACCAAGCACCTGCATCAAAAACGACACCCTTACCAGGAACATTTCCTGTTGGAGCTTTTGGAGTTTTCAAAAATGTACTGAATGCCGGTATCAGATTCGTCGAACCAAACCATGCCAAAAGACTTTCTTCAAGCGAACGCGTATTGTGAATTGGCTGAATCACGGGCTGTTGAATCGAGAATACACCCACAAACGAAACCACATCACCCCAGCTTTCTAAAAAGGTTCCCGAAGGAGCGAGATAATGCCCTAAACGACCGGTTTCATCGACTCGATCAGTGGTACTTACAATTACCTTCACCTTCTTAAGGGCTTCTTCCAACTTCAATTCCGCTGGAGCACTATAGATAGGATTGGCATCATCAATAATTAAGACGTCAACTTTACCCGCTTCGATATCAGACACGAGACGAAGTAGATCAGAGAACTTCCCTTTAGATTGAAGCGACGGGCGCGTTCGATTAACAGTCTTTCCATCATTACCCAACGCGGCATTGAGGAGGTTAACCGCAACTTCGAGCTCAAGACCGTACGACGTCGCACTTGCCATACCGCCAGCGATGACGATAGATGCCCCTTTCTGGTCTGCAAGCTGTTGGCCCACTTTAACAATAACTTCAGCGGGCACACCTGTTGCTGCAGATACCGCTGCGGGTGTGAATGCATTTACGGCGGCAACAAAAGCGCCGTTTTTCGAAATGCCACGCTGTACAATAACAACATGCGCTATCGCCAACGCGATTTGCGGAAGGTCTTTTGGATTAACGGGGAAACGCTCATCGGCGTTCATTCCAGTCAATGACATTTGACCTTCAAAAGATACGAGTTTATTCATGTTCGCATCGGGGTTACGACGACTTGAAAAAGCCTTCGTGAACTCTACCGGGGAAAGATAGGTTCCGAGAAAATCGGATCCCAAAGCGAGTATGAAGTTGGCTTTCTTAAAATCGTAATGAGGCAAAGCCGAAACGTTATAAGAAACCTCAGAGGCTTTAATAGCAGTTTCGGCGTTCAAAGGCTCGTAAGTATAATGCTTGAACTTCGGAATGGCTTTTTGAATATCTTTAATTAAAGCGCCTCGACCGGAACCGTTTAAGGTGGCCGTCATCAACGCGATCCCGCCTCCATTCGAAGCTGCTTTAATAGCAGCACCTATAGTGTTATCAACGGTGCTCCAGTCGATCGGACGGTGACCCCCATCCTTATTGATCTCGAGCGGTCCCTCGGCACGACCCGGATCGTAGAGTCCCATATAGGACGATTGACCCCGTGCACACAGCCCACCTAAACTAGCTGGGTGGGACGGGTTACCTTCAACCTTGATCGGCCGACCGGTACGCGTTTTAACGAGAACTCCATAATGGCCTGCGCCTCCGGTCCAAGTCGTCGCATAGAAATTGGGATGTCCAATTCTAATTTGTTCAGGTCGATCAACGTAGGGGACGATATTCTCTACCGGATTCCGGCAAGCCGCTGTAGACATCGCAGCCGTGGCAACAGCAGCGCTCGTCAAGCGTGTAAAATCTCGCCTTGTAATCTTTAGAGATTCTGAACCATCGCCAAATGCTACCGTTCCACTTCCATCGGAGTGTCGCGTTATTTTCGTTTCGGCGCCATCAACTGGATCGGTCCCGTGGGAAAATCCTTCTTCGATTCGTTTAGTCATATTCGATACCGCTTAGTAGTGACACGTTCCACAATCGACTGGCGCGTTGTGTTCGGGCTCGCGATGGCAATTAACACACCATCCCATGTTAAATTTATTTTGAGTCGATACGATGTCCATCGTATTCACCTGTCCGTGACATTCCGAGCAATCAAACCCTTTATTCAAGTGGGGTTGATGCGAAAATCTCACGTGATCCGGCATGTCGTGAACCTTCACCCATTTAATGGGTTCTCCGCTCTTCCACGCCTTGTGAATCTTCTGAATCTCCGGCGCTTGGGTTTTCACCTGACTATGGCAATTCATGCAAGTATTCACACCTGGCACTGAAGAAATTGGACCTTCTCCCGGTGACACGTGGCAAAATCTGCACGGTATCTGGTTTTCCCCTGCATGCAGCTGGTGGCTGAACGCAATAGGCTGGACAGGCGCATAACCTTTACGCGGATTTAAACACGCGGTTAGCACGACAAAGAACGAAATCGCGGCAAGGCCTACGAACGTTAAATACTGTGGTTTCATACACACTCCAGCCAGGTAAACACGGCTTCCAGGGGAGTCAAAGCTGTGCTCATATCCCATTCACAATTAGAACTGTCAACATAGAAAGCGCTATTCTGAGCACAAGATCTTGCGTCACAGAGATTCCCCCAACGTTTGCGTAAAACGACTCGAAAAATCCGCTTATCGAGTTCTTTTTTTTGCATTTAGTGAGCGATCTCTGGCTTCCAAGAAGATCTCCAAATGAGAATCGTGAAAAGCATGATTCCACCAGCAACCCAAAAAGGTGCGCCGATGGAAACTCTTTCATAGAGGATCCCGCCAAGCGCCGGCCCCCAAATGCGACCCAGACTACTCGATGAATGAAGTGCTCCCATAACCTTCCCTCGCTCTTCTTCGGTCGGCGCATCAAGTGAGGTTAGGGCAAGAATTCCTGGATGAACGAACGCACGACCTGAGGTTGTAATTCCTAGCCCGGCGAGAAAGGCAAATAGTGGTGCAAATAGTGGTGCAATGATGAGTCCTATCGAGACCGCCAAACCTCCAAAGAAGATCATAGCGCGTTCTCCGAACCTTTTCGCGATACGCCCTACCCCACCTTGCATGAGGGCCGTTAAAATACCCAAACCCGCGAAAATATATCCGACGTTTGTACGATCAAATCCGTAGACGTCTTTCATATAGAGAAAGATGGTTCCCTCCATGATCGCCGCCGCTGCCGTGTAGAGCATAAAGACGAAAAACATCCACTTGAGGTTCGGATAACGGTTAACTAAAGAGGATAGATCTTTAAGACCACTCTTTCTCGCGCTTGTTTTTTCGGCACTATCTTGAATCAAAACGAAAGCGAAAACGGCCGCCAAGAAAGCTACAGCTGCGGCTACGACAAAAGGCAAACCAATGTCCGCCCATCCCACCTGGTTACCGCCAAAGGATGCTGAGAAAGCACCGACTGCCGGTCCGAATGTGAAACCGAGGCCAAAGCTAATGCCAACAACCGCCATTCCTTTGGATCGATTTTCCTTTGTTGTAATATCAGCCGCATGCGCCGACCCGATCGCTATTGTTCCACCGACAAGACCGAAGACAAAGCGTAAAATATATAAGACCCAAAGTTGGCTCGCAAACGCGGTTAAAAGTTCAAGAACGCCTACCAAAAACAACGTTATCATCATGGTATTACGGCGCCCTATTCGATCGGACAAACTCCCCCAAAAAGTCGTCGCCAAAAACTGGCCCAACGCTTGAACTGCGAAAATGAAACCAACATCAATACCGTTACCACCTAAGGTAAGCGTCATTGCCGGTATAATAGGTAAAGCAATCCCCATCGCGACAACATAAAGGAATAAAACTGTAAAGAGTTTGATAAGCATGCCAGCGTGTACCGCTTTTTTTACACAGGCGATAGCGTTATTCGCATACTAATTTCGTGAAACTAAAAGTTAGAAAATACCGGATAGAAAAACTTAGCCGCGCCAATAATCGTCACAAGTAAAAGCATACGCCTGATCCAAATCGGCGCCGATTCAGAACCCGCAGCAAAACGGGCCGCAAGATATGCACCTATCGATTGACCTATTGCCATCAATAAACCCAATCCCCAGTTGACATCGCCATGCCAAACGAAAATACCGAGGACCGGTAAGGTAAAGATCAAAGCAAGCAAAAGCTTTATTCCGTTGGCTCGCACAACGTCAAATCCAACCCCGAGTACTAGGCTCATCAAAAGCAAGACGCCGACACCCGCTTGAATAAAACCGCCATAAACACCAACGATAAAAAACATCGCAAAATGATACCACGTCGATCTGATCTCTGCGCCTTCGCCCTGCAACCAGCGCTTCGGTTTAGCTAGCAACACAAGAAACATCCCAACCATTACACAACCGATCGCGATGTTTAGCACGCCCTCGGAAACGTCTATCGCAATATAGGCCCCAAGAAGAGAACCCAAAATGATAGGTATACAAAAACGTTGAGACCCCGAGAGATCGAGGCTGTCTTGTCCCTTTAAAGTTTTCAAAGCGACGATATTCTGAAGAATAATCCCAACTCGATTCGTACCGTTGGCTTCGTGAACCGGCAATCCTAACATCACTAGAATCGGTAAGGTAATCAGTGAACCGCTCCCCGCTAAGGTGTTTGTAATCCCAGCCACGACACCGCCGACTAGCGCCAGCAGATAAATATGAGCCGGCAACAGACCGGCTGGAAATTCAATCATCTCAACCTAGAGAGGCATCGAAAAAATTTTTGAAAGTGCGTCTACTTCATCGATAAATGCCTCAAACCAAACTTTGTCCTGAACGTCTAATCGAACCGTATATTGCCAGGCTTTCTTCTCGTCATTTTTCGACAACGGCTTCCTTCGAATCACTCTCCCCTTAAGCTGATTGCTCGCGTTTATATCATCGACTTTCACCTGAATCGCAACTTGTTCGAATACCCTTAAGCGCTCGTGACTGATTGTCGAAATAGAGACCTGTTCGTTACTTGTCGGTTCTAAAATATGTTCGTGGAGTTGGGCCTCATTCTCAAAACTGCAGGTAATCTTGTTCATCGCATTTCCTTGCCATCCTTGGCGGGAACCGTCGAAACGGCATAGATGTTCTATTTAGTAAGCAATTTTATTATGATCGGAGTGATCTGGATGGCAAATTTTTTAGCCGAATAACTGAGTCAAAGGGTATGAAGATTAGAAGCGAGTTGTCCAACTTGAGTCTCTAAAAGCGTGTTGAGTTGCTTAACGATGCGTTGAGCTCGGTCGTCTAACGTAATCTTTTTGCCGCCAACATCTTTTTTTGTAATATCAAGCAAACGAAAAGGAGCTCCACTTCGACCTACAAACTGTACTTCGCTATGGCTTTCTTTTTTAACCACCTTAAAACAATCGCGCTCGCATTCGCCTTTTTGAATCTTATCTAGAGCGTGATTGAGCCTAAGAAGGATTGATTCTGCGCGTTTATCTGTATTTTTATATCGAGAATCTTTGGCCTGTTCGATTTGGATCAACACCCCCTTGGCCGACAACTCTCTAATTTTCTTCTTCTTGGCGAGAGAAAAACGGATAGCATCCACGGACTCCTTTGCTACCTGGACGCCTTCGTTAAGGGACGGACTCCGAACATCGACGACCGGTGTAGACGGTTTCTTTTGGCCGTCGGTTTGAAGAAATAGGACAAAGGACATGATGCCAACAGCAAGAACCGACATTGCAATGACCGAAATCGCAAAAACCTTACTTTTGGGAAGGTCAAGGTCTCCAAAATCATCGAACGCATCATCATCAATAGTGATAGTATCGGTAACAAAGAAGTCGTGTTTTTTTGCGGGCTCAGTTACTACTTCTTCCGGACCAACAATCGCATTCATCGCGACCGTTTGTCTTGCGACTGGAGCGCCACAAAAACCACAAAAAAGAGCAGATGAATCAAAACGTAAAGTGCATTTAAGACACTCTATTTGATCACGGATATGGGTTAAATCGTTCATAAGAACCTCCTTCAACTCTCAGACGCGCCGAGTGCGAAAAGATTCATGTTGAAGACCAATTATTATTTACGCCAAGTTTTAGAGCGTCGGGACTGTCGAAACCGGGTAACTTGTTCGTCCGAAGTTTCAGGAAGCGTATCCAGATTAAACACCATACACTTGGGCCCACCGCCGCCCTTAGAAAAGAATTCTGAAATATTGACGGGTACCACGGTGATACCCCGTTCCTGGATTTCGTCTTTCAGGGAAACGCGAATGGCGTCTGGGGAAAAAAGAAAACGTTCCGACCCTGTATTGACGTAGAAAGAATTCCCGATGAAAGCAGCCGCGTCAGAATCATTCATCCAAATCACATCGGTAATATTTTCGAGTTTTTCTTTCCCCCCCTTTTGTAAACCAGGTTCCCAGCCCAATACGCCATCGCCCAAACTACAAATCAAACAATCGCCATGATAAAATCGTGGGTCCTGTAATCCAAAAGTTTCAACATTCGCCTGAAAGCCTCGAACCCAGTCTTGCACTTCGAGATCGCTTCGAAACCCGTGCGTAAAAACGTACTGTTCATGCGCCGCATCAATTGGGAACGCATCTGCCTCGCCTTCGAAAAGTAAGGCTTCATCCAAGGAGCCACATTCGAACCCAAAACGACTCATAAATGAACTGAACACCTGCGATTCGGGACGACGGTGCGTCGCGGTAAAATTACTCGGATAAAAGACGCGTGAATTAGACTTCCTGTCGTTAAAAAATCCTGCATTTGCTGCAAATACCATCCCGGTAAGTTTGGGACCGGAATCAATCACGTAAACATTGATCCCGTGATCTTCTAGCTGGTCGACATATCGATCCCATTGAGACTGCGCATCAGCAGTATTGACGCTCTTCAGACTATTATTCGGGTTTCTCGTATGAGGATTTGCACCTCCACGAATGGCAAAGTATTGCGGGTCTGTCATTAGAACTGAAGGGGTTTTCATTTTATCTCTCCGCCTATCGCGTTGTGAATAGCTATTCGAAATGGCAATATCTTTTTATTTTCGCGTGTCGGAAAAACACGATTGGTAAACAGTACAACTACCCATTTCTTAGAACGTTCAATCCAAATCGACGTTCCGGTAAATCCTAAATGCCCAAAAGTATGTTCTGGGGAAAAACAATCCCCCGCCGATGTCTTTTCGCCACTAGGCATATCCCAACCTGCATAATAATGTCCATCATTGACCGTCGCTTTTTTTGATATCGCAAATCCGATCGTTTCAGGTTTAACGATTCCTGCCAGTTCCTCGTCCAAACAACAGCGAATATGTTCCCCAAAAGTGAGCATATCAGCGGCAGTCGAAAACAGACCCGCATGACCACAAACACCGCCTTGAATGAAACAATTTTCGTCGTGAACCACGCCTGTGACTGCATGTAATGAATTTAAATGAGTACGGTTTTTATTGACCTCGGTCGGTACGCTCTTCAAGGGTGAGTCACCTTTTCCCAGATTAACATAGCGCATTGAAGTCAGTCCTAAAGGAGCTACGATCTCATCAGCGATAATATCATCTAGAGGTTTACTGAAAAGCTTTTCTAACCAGTGACCAAGAAGTATATATCCAAGATCAGAATAAACCGACTTTTCTCCAGATGGGCGAAGCTCAGCTTTTAGAATCTCGTCTAGGATCTCTGTTTTATAAGTAGATGAGACTTCCTGCGTGGGGTTGAGATCATATCGCTCGTAGAACCTATCCCACGCTGGCAAACCGGACGAGTGATTAAGAAGGTCCAACAGCGTCGCGTCACCGTTAAAGGCTTCAAAAGTTTTCGAAATCTTAGTATCGAACTTCACCAACCCACGGTCTATTGCAATAAGCGCCGCCGTCGCAACGATAGGCTTAGTAAGGCTTGCGGTATCAAAAACAGTATTCTGATCGCAAACTTTTCCTTTTGCGTCCTCTACACCGCTCGCATAATTAAAGATACCAACGTCGGTCTTGACCGAAAGTTGAAAGGCATTGGCAACGTGAACATCGGGAACATTTTCGCCGATCCAACGACTCGCGATAGACTGAATTTCATTCTGCATAACACCTCGTCATTTGAACTTCATCGCCGCGCACATGAGCCATACTTCCGAGA
>CALJNB010000030.1 GCA_937981985.1 uncultured bacterium | reverse complement strand
GCTAAAGGTGCCCAGATTATGAACGAGGTCTTCGACGATGTCCGTTCAAAACTTGGGGATGACGATCCCTTTCACGCCGCTAAACTATTTAGAAAGTCCTATCTTACCGATTTATTTTTAGAAATTATTAAGCGTGGCCATCATATCACCCCTGTCTTCATCGATGGAGACTGGCGAGAGATCGATACGGTTCAAGATCTCGAACGTGTAAACAAAGAATGGGCCTAACCTAGGTCAACCCACTGAATTAACAGCTTTTTCCCCTAAAGCATGAAACCCTCTTTTGACATGGTCGAAAAAGGGATGAATCTAAAAGGAGAAGAATAATGTTAGCGAAAATAAAATCAGGGGCTCTATTTGGCGTTGACGGCTTCATCGTGGAAGTCGAAGTCGATATGGCCTTTGGACTTAATATTTTCCATGTTGTTGGATTACCCGATGGGGCTGTTCGTGAAAGTCGCCTGCGAGTTCCTGCCGCGATTGAGAACGCCGGATATAAATTTCCGGACGGAAAAATAACAGTGAATTTAGCACCTGCCGACATAAGAAAGGATGGAACTGCTTTCGACTTACCGATGGCAATCGGTATTTTAGCTGCGCAAAGAATGTTAGAACCAGAATCGAAAGCAACACCGACTCCTAATTTGGAAGACTATATTCTCGTGGGAGAACTTTCCTTAGACGGAATTGTTCGACCGATTCGCGGCGCCCTACCCCTCGCTCTTTTAGCTCGCGATAAGGGAATGAAGGGCATTATCCTTCCCAAGGAGAATGCTAACGAGGCATCCGTCGTCAAAGATATCGAGGTCTACGGCGTGGAACATCTAACCGAGGTCACGACCTTTTTTCGTGGCTCTAGAGTTATCCAACCCCAAATATGCGATATTCGCGAACGCCAAAATCCCCACCCAAAGGACTTTTCAGAAGTGGCGGGGCAAGAGGCGGTAAAACGAGCATTGGAGGTGGCTGCTGCTGGAGGGCATAACGTACTAATGATCGGACCTCCGGGTTCTGGAAAATCAATGTTGGCCAAACGCTTGCCTTCCATATTGCCGATAATGACCTTTGAAGAATCGCTGGAAACAACCGCTGTCTACTCCATATCAGGGCGTCTTCGCGGCGAGGGACTTATCCGTAGACGCCCATTTAGAACTCCACATCACACGATAAGCGACGTAGGAATCATTGGAGGTGGAAGTGGGGTGCCTCGCCCGGGCGAAATTAGTTTGGCTCATAACGGCGTGCTTTTTTTAGACGAATTACCCGAATTCAAACGCAACGTTTTGGAGGTCATGCGACAGCCACTCGAGGACGGCCGCGTGACGCTAAATCGGTCACTCATGACACTTGATTATCCAGCAAGTGTTATGGTTGTCGCTGCAATGAATCCCTGCCCGTGTGGCTACTTCCAAACTGACGGAATTCAACGATGCTCGTGCGGAGTAGCTCAGGTGAAACGATATCGAAATAGAGTCTCAGGTCCGCTCTTGGATCGAATTGATATTCACGTCCAAGTCCCAGCGGTAGAATATAAGGACTTACAAAAAGAACGACGAGGAACTTCGTCAGAGGAAATAAGAACACGCGTGCAAATCGCTCGCCGGATTCAACTCGACCGTTTTTCAGATCGCCCAATTCATGCAAACGCCCAAATGGAACCTCGGGATCTACGTATCCACTGCCAACTCGACGAAAAGGGACATACTTTTTTGGAACGCGTTATAACCCAATTTGGAATGAGCGCGCGCGCGTTTGACCGAATTTTAAAACTAGCTCGCACCATCGCGGACTTATCGGAGACGGAGCGGATTACGACCCAACACTTAGCGGAAGCCGTCCATTATCGAACGTTGGATCGTTCCGAGTAGGTCATCAATCCTAACGGTTGTAACACTCTGCTTAAAAAATATCCGGATCGATGGAACCTTTTCCCAACAAGGATGTCTACATATTGAACCCTGGAGCCAAGATGCGATTTTTCACGTTATTTATATCATTCACGTTAATGGCTGGGTGCGCGTTCCTGGATGACGATGTCTTTCTCGAAGACGAAGAATACGACGATACCTTTGATAGCGAGTTGGAATTCGGAACCGCTATCGCGGGACAAAGAGGTTATGGCACGGGAGGATACGGCAGCTATCATTTTGGCTCTAGTTATTACATGAGTAGAACACCAACGGCTGTGTCGGCTGCGGAATCCTCTTTTGATAGAAGTTCTGGAAATTACCTACATGTTTTCTCGAAGAGTAGTTCAACGGATTCAACTCAACCAGACAAGGAATCTCAGCAAGCACCTTTTTCAATACGGTTTCCGGCCACGGATACCTATTTTGATCTGCCGATCGACCGAGATAAACCATCCCAGGATCCAATCGGACCTAGTCCGTTTTAGGTTGAATTCTTTTTTGTGTTCTAAGATTTCATCTCGACCCGATCAAGACGAGAAGCCAACCAGAGATCGGCTATCACAAGCCACGCCATCGCTTCCAGAACAGGAATGGCTCTCGGTATAATGCAAGGATCATGACGACCTTCCTTAGCTTTTTTTCCAACCGTGCTCGCGGGTTTGAATATCACATCGAATACGATTTCTTCACCATTTGTGATTCCCCCTTGAATTCCGAACGCGCTCGACGAAATTCCGGCTACAGCTTCGCTACCGCTAATCCCTGTATGAAAATCCTTTCCGGACTGTTTGGCAGCGTTTTCTCCGTTTCCCAGCGTTGTACCGATAACGCCCCCAACACTCATGAAGGCGGCGGCAAAGCGCGACTTCGCCTTGGAAAAAACGGGTTCTCCGAGACCGGCCTGCACGCCTGAAATTCGGATTTGAGCGATACCTCCGTAAGAGTCTCCTTCTTGCTTACACTTCGCCAAGAGTTCGACCATTTCGTTGCTCAGTACAGGATCGGGACATCTCACCTTAGAGGACGAAATCTCTTTTTCATCGATGCTCGTGGGCTCGCAAGACAGGGGACCAATCTGTTTAGTAAAGCCAATTATATTAATACCAGATGTAGCAAGCATTTTTTTTGCCACCGTAGCCCCTATGACGCGTCCAATCGTTTCGCGTCCCGACGACCTTCCGCCACCTCGATAATCACGATGCCCAAATTTTTCTTCCCATGTTCGGTCTGCGTGACCGGCGCGAAAGTAATTGGGTTCATAGTCTGAACTTTTTGCGTCTTCGTTTCGGACGATGACACAAATTGGAGTTCCAATTGTTTTTCCTTCGAAGACACCGCTCAATAATTCGGGTTTATCTTTCTCGTTTCGAGACGTAACTATTTCGTTTTGTCCGGGGCGGCGCCTACTAAGATCTATCCGGAAGTCTTCAATCGAAAGAGGCACTCCAGCTGGACAACCGTCAATAATCGCCCCCAATGCGACCCCGTGAGATTCACCGAAGGTGGTGAGTGATAAAAAGTTTCCAAAAGAATTTCCGCGCATGTCTGCTCCGCTTTTGACCTTCCCCGTTATACGATAAAAACGCTTCAAAAACGAGAAATGTTTCTCTTTCTGCCAGACGCTTCTTAAACAACGCGTTCCCCGCAAATTTCAAAAATAGAGGAATATAAAAAATCCCCAAGTGTTAGACGGGTGTTACCATTAAAAGCGGAGGGGAAAATGAAATCATCAAAGGTTGCCGTTGACGGGGAAGAACTCGCATCGGACTTTTTGGAAAATGAGGGTTGGGAGATTATTGGACGGAACGTCACTTACAAAATCGGTGAGATAGACATCATCGCTCAAAAGACCATCCCGCGAGGGTTAGGCAGAGCCAACATGGTTGCCTTTGTAGAGGTGAAAACGAGAACCAGTGAACGTGACCCTCGATCGGCCGAGCGCGCGATCACAACTAAAAAGAGAAAGAAGATCATCTTAGCTTCTCGTATGTTCCTTTCTAAAAATAAGATAAGCGCTTGCATAGCCCGATTCGATGTCATTGCAATAACCCTTAAACGTTCTGAAGAACCAGAGATCCGTCACTATCCCAACGCTTTTGATGCCTCTGGAGCGATCCGGTGAACGGCCTCTAAAACTGCAGCCCCAGCGCCTTGCGATAAGGTGCGTCGGATTTGTTATTCTTGTTCCAATAATCCAGCATAATCGATTTCGTTAGTCTTGCAGACGTTTCGAGTTCGGATCCTGAATAAGTGATCTTCTTTTCCTTAAATCCGAAAATTCGATGCGGAAATTCTGTTTCAAAATGAAAGGTAAATTGGCGTTTGAGTTCGGGGTAATTTAGCGTGTAAATCGAAATCTTTTTCCCAGAAAACTCGCTACTTTGATTTATCTCTAAACTCGCTTCAACATTGTAAGCCTTTAATTTGATATGCATCAAGCGGGCGTAAGTGAGGGGAGGTACCATTTGCGTTTTTCCTATCGGAAGCGAAGCTGGATTAATTCGAATGGCATTCCAAATACTATCTTCAAAATGAGTGTTCGAAATTTGAAATTCTTCATCCCCTTCAGATTGAAAGTACGAAAAACCTCGGGCTTTATAACCCTCATCATTTTGATTGACTTGTAGCCAAGACGCCCCGCACCACTCCTGAACATTGGACATCATTTTGTAGGGCTCAGGAAATGCAAGGTCCGGATTTGTTGGAGAAAAAATGGAAGATAAAATCGTGTAAGGATAAACCCCCGTATAAAATCGTTCATAAGCATTCAGTTTAAGGACCTTCTGGACGTCTTGCCGATCTCCCGAGTCATACTTAACTTGAGTTTTAGTATTAAAATCCTCTGTCACAAAAACGAAAACAACCTCGCCGTCGTGTTGGTCGTTGTACCTCCCCTTTTTAAGTTCGTAGCGATTAAGCTCAGCGAGGCCTCGGCCCCAATAAGACGGAAAAGTTGTGTGTAACGTCGCAGCTTCTTCACTCGTTTCTATGGGAACTTCGACTGAGAGCGAATCTTCTTTTGCGGTATTCGGGCAGGAAGAACAAAAGATCAATAAAATTAGGATTAGAATTCTTTTTTCCAAGACAATCTCGATGTTTAAGCAGGTTGCTTATAAGGATTTTCTTTAACTTGTAAAAGATCCCAATCTTAGAAAGGACGACGCCGTTGTGTTCTTTGAGATGTTTTTCGCGTTCTAAATCCCAAAATTGCGAAGACGAGCAACCAAAAAGAACTATTAGATTTCGAAACCGAAGAACACCCGCCACCAACAGTTATCGTATCTTCAATTTCGGTTGGCGCACTAACATCTGCATATCCCATATCGACGTCTGCCGTATCTTCTTCGTCCATATCACCGTCAATCATTCCGGCATCCCGTTCAGGAGCAATACAGGTTAGTCCGTCCCCGATATAAGGCGCCGGACACGCGCAGGTATAACTGTCTGGAGTATCCGAACATATCGCTTCGGGATCACAATCGTCGGTTTTCAATTCACACTCATTCACACAATCATCATCAATAGGAAGGCTGTTGAGACCACATATATCGTTACAAACTCCGTCGGCCTGGCATTGAAGTTGAGGTGCATGTTTAAATAAAAAGTCGAGTTCGGCGTCAATACGTGTCGATGCTGAAGTATGATTACAATTGGAGTTGCCCCCATCCCCCCTCGCGATCAAAAAAGACATAATTCCCGCAATTCGCGTTACAGCACCCACTTTAATCAGGGCCGGTCCACCACTATCACCCCTACAAAAACCGTCGCCACCGTACTGTGTAAAACACAACAAGGTTTCATCAGCATTTACCGTCGGAAATTGTATGCCTATGAAAGTGCATTGCTTGGTTTCTTGTTCAATCGAATACAGGATTCCAACCGCGTCGGTTGTGTCAGGGGCTATGGTTGCAGGCTCTTGGGTGGCCCCATAACCAGCGTGAGTAACCTTGGTTCCAAAAGGAACATCTTCGACAAATCGATTAATCGGAGTCGGTAAACGATCAGTAATCTCCTCCTTAAGCCAAATGAGCGCTATATCATATGCCCCTACATGAGAACCCGCACCTGTCTCAGGGTCAGCGTTCTCTCCCCAACGTTCATGAATTACTATTTTTTCGATTTCAACAAGTCGCCCATTATCTTGGTTACGAACATTTTCCAGGTCAAATCCAACCTTCAAGAAAGTACTAGAGTCATCGAAGTCCACACAATGGGCCGCTGTAAGAACGAGATTTTTTGAAATGAGCGTGCCAGTACAATAGCTAATGTCATTTGCGAGGAGTGAAACCGTCGTCGGGAAATCCCCAACGACCGCTTTTTCTCCTCCTATAATTGACGCACTTTGCCGCTCGAATATTCGAGTTGAATCTTCGCAGCCAACCAAACCAACCAAGCTAAGCAAACTAAACAATAATAAATATTTCATACATCTCCAGAGTATATTACAGTCCCGAATCACCTATCACGCCGAATGTAATTTGGTAATGTTAGCCCATCTTGAATCTCGAAGTCAAAAATAGAAAACTCGCCAGAAGAAACGATGTATCAGCCGTATCGGCTGCGTTATTTGGAATAACACGTGTTGGGTTTATCGCTTCAGATGAAAAGGATATTTCACGTTGGTTATCTGTCCGCCTTTAGGTTCCGGAAAAACCCAACGGCGAACTTTTCTAGTCATACACGACTCTACTTTCTTATTCTTAAGAGTGGTCGAGATTACACGAGCGCTCATGACAGAACCCGCCGCCGAGATAACAAATTTTATCTTTACGACACCGCTAAGATTTCTATTTTGCTGTAAACCCGATTCATAACAGTATTTTAATTCACGGCGATGTTGACGAACAACCCGTTGAATAATTCCGCGATCTAAACCACCGTTTAACGACACCTTCCCGGGGACGATTTTCGTTGGAACTTTTGTATCTTTATCCCACGATTGAAGTGGGCTCCCACCTTTGGGGCCAGTACCTTTTCCAACGCCAGTCCCTTTTTTCGTTCCCATATCATCCAGGCCGATTCCGCGCTCTTTGCCACCACCACTGCGACCTGTACCTTTTATTCCTAATCCACCTAAACCCGCACTATCTCCTTTTTCCTCGCCGGCTAAGTTTCCAATCGCGTGTGTGACATCGCTTCCTATCGATTCTTCATTCGTACTAAAGGGACTACTGATTGCTAGTTGAGTTGCTATACCTGAACTCGTCGCGATTTGTTGATCACGGGCGCGCTTCAATCGAATATCTTCGGCCTCCCCTTTCACTGCGAGCTTTTTATTCGTCTTCATAGAATCTTTTGTACCCGCAACACCCTCATCTCCCTCATGTCTGGATGCCGACGGGTTAACTCCCTCAGCCTCCGCGGGTTCTGGTATTTCTTCGATCGGATCGAGAGCAATTTGCACGAATCTATCTTCAGCTTCGAACATATCTAAATTCATCGCCCTTGCTGAATCGGGAACCATCATCGCCAAAAAAAGCATCAATAAGTGCCCCAATCCGCTGAGTCCAATATAGGGCACTGGAGTTTTATCAACCGCGATCTTATTACCAACAGGCAATGGGATATCGGTCAGGTGAATGAGGAAAGTTGTATCGTCTAAATCGACTCGTACGCTCGTTTGGGAATCCAAAGGCAAGCCATAAAGCCTCCCGATAGAAACTGCGGTCCCATTTTCTACGGCCTCACTTAGGGGCATCATCTGACCACGCGTCTGGAACACACCTGACATTCTCGCATCAAATTGAACCGTATAACCACTCACATCGTCGTAGCTAACAAGCTCAAAATCGATGCCATCAAGAACGATGTCACTGTTAGCGTCGTTTCCGATTGTAAGGTTTCGTTTAGCATAAGTATTCACAGATAAGACGTGGTCGCCCCATAGCAAAGCAACTTCTAGCGTATCTCCACCGCGTTCTCCAAAGAATGCATTTTGATAAAAAGCTTTATCGCTGCTATCGACCTGATCGATCGCTTCTTGATGATGTGTAATTTCAGTCGTCCTTGTTCGCATAGAAGTGCCTCTCTCAAATAGTTGAGTTTTTTTCACCCGATTTTTCGTACTACTGCTATGACATCGCCCAGAACGAAATGTTCCGAAGGAGTTATAAATATATTTTTATTTTTTTAGAAAAGTACTCCCCCAGCCCCATGGGTTTAGGAGAGTTTATCTAGCGCCGCGGTCGCGGCGAGACCACTGTCGTCATTTCTCTTTTGTGCTTTAAGAAGACTTTCTCGCACCTCTATATTGTAACGGCCCGCGCATTCGCAGGCGTAGGCGCGCACGTGCTCTCTTTTATCGTTAATGAATTTGGCTAAGCTTTTCTTCCCACTTGGCTCTCCGAGTTTGGCTAATGTTGCGGCCGCCTCAACTTTTAAAAGTTCATGCATGAAAACTTTAAAGGGTATACGCTTCAACGTTCCAACCGCCGATTTTATGTCTAGGTCAGCGATCGCCTGGCAAGCTGTCATCGAAACCTTATCGTCCAAGACAGATTTAATAATGAGTTCGATAGACTCTGATGGCATATGGTCTTTATGGTCTACCAGTTTACTAATAGAGATCGCGATCTGGAATCGAAAATCTTTTGATTGCGACGTTTGAAAGGCATCAATGATGCTGGGAAGAAATTCCTCCCAACGATTCAAAGCCGTCCATTGTGCACCGATAATCATAGCATCCTCGTCCGCAAATTCGAAAATACGTTGGGTTACCGCTTTAAGGGTCTCCGCGTCTCCGAAAAGATGGAGTGCTAACAACGCATGATATCGAATACCCGGTTCGGCAGCCGACATTGCATATTCCAAAACCAGATTTTGTGTTTCAGGTTCCACGGTCGCTTTTCTAAAAGCTAACATGGCAGCTTGTTTTGTTTTTGAGTTCGCGCTTTGAAAAAGGTCTCGAACCTGGGGTTCCATATCAAGTTCTGCGAGTCGATCCCCCGCTCGAAAACGAACACCTGGATAAGGATCGTTTAACGCTCTTAATAATACGGCGGGTAGGTTCGGATTATCAATGGGAATTTCACTCAAGGCCCGAAAGCGACTTTCGGGATTTTGAAACTGATCTAGATACTCAAGGTTACCCATTAGGATAAACGGGTCCCGACGGAGACATTTTCAGGATAAAAGGTCAGTTGAAGTCCGCCCTCTTCGGTATCTGCCGCAAGAAGCATTCCCTCGCTCAGAATTTTGAATATTTTTCGTGGTTTAAGATTACTCACCACGGCTACCTTTTTTCCGATGAGATCGCCGGGACCGTAAGACTTAGCGATTCCTGCGACAACCTGTCGATTTTTTCGTTCACCGAGATCGACTTCCAATTTGAGCAACTTATCGGCACCTTCGACCGCTTCGGCTTCCAATATTTTTCCGACGCGCATATTAACGGCGAGGAAATCATCAAACTCGATATAGTCGACTTTCTCTTCGGGTTCGACAGGTTCTTCAATCTTCGCTTCGAACGCTTTCGGGTCTAGTTTCTCGAATAATACCGGAGGAGAATTTATCTTAGATGGCGCGAGTCCCCCCCAGCTAAGATCTTTTAGCGGGCTCTCAACATCGACTCCAAGTCCCTCGAGAATGACTGGTGCAGTATTAGGCAGAAACGCATTCGCTAAGTGACAGACCCACCGTATCGCCTCTAAAATATGGTAAAGAACTACGGCAACACGTTCCTTATCCTCTTTATTCAACTTCCAAGGTTGAGTTTTCTGAATGTAGAGATTTATTTCCGAGGAAAATGACATCACGAATTCGAGAGCACGATGTGTCTCACGTCTATCCATTGCTGCAAGGATGTTTTCATATGCAAGTTTAGCATGTCCAACGAGTTCACTATCTAATGGGTCGCTACTTGGCCCATTGAATTTCGGAATTTGCCCCTCTAAGAATTTTTCAGTCATCGCGAAGCTTCTGTTCACAAGGTTGCCTAGATTGTCTGCAAGCTCGCTGTTATTTCGTTCAACAACTCTTACCCGAGAAAAATTACCATCGGAACCCAGTGGTATCTCGCGCGTTAAAAAATATCTTAATACGTCTAAAGAAAATTCGTCTGCCAAATCGCCGGCATCAATAAAGTTCCCAAGACTTTTTGACATCTTTACGTTGTCAACAACCCACCAGCCGTGTGCAAATACTTGTTTTGGCGGAGTGATATCAATACTGAATAAAAAGGCTGGCCAATACACGGCATGAAAACGCAGGATGTCCTTACCAAGAAGTTGGCAGTCCGCGGGCCAATATTTGGCAAATTTATCTTTATCAGTAAAGCCACCGACACCAGTCAAATAATTAGTGAGGGCGTCAACCCAAACGTAGAGAACATGTTCAGGATCGCCTGGAAAATCGATTCCCCAGTCGAACGTGGTTCGTGAAATGGATAGGTCTCTCAAACCGCCCGATACGAATGAAGCGACCTCATTTCTGCGAGAGTCGGGCTTTATGTTTGTGTCGTTTTCTTTATACCAATCCAATAATTGATTTTCGTATTTACTGAGCTTAAAAAAGTAGCTTGATTCTTCAACCCACTCCACAGCGGAGCCACTTGCGATAACTTTACCATCTTCAATTTCAGATTCGTCGTAGAATGCTTCATCCGATGCTGAATACCAGCCGGCATAGGTATCCAAATAAATGTCGCCTTTTGCTTTCATCCGATTTACGACCTCGGTAACCGTTGCTTTGTGATCGGCCTCGGTGGTTCTAATAAAACGATCGTAGGTGAGTTTGTATTTATCGAACACGACTTTAAATTTTTCCGCATTCTGGTCGGCTAAAGCTTGAGGAGAAATGCCTAAATCTTCAGCGGCTCGCTGAACCTTCAAGCCATGTTCGTCGGTCCCTGTTAGAAAAAACACATCATCACCGCGATCCCGATGATGTATAGCCAACGTATCGGCAATCAAAGTTGTATAAACGTGGCCCAAATGAGGAGCGCCGTTGACGTAGTAGATGGGGGTTGTGACATAAAAAGAAGACATTGTTTCTCCAAAGTTTAGTGATGCGAATACCCAGTCTAAAGACGATGCGCAAGGGCCGGCCGACGCGAAGGATGGATAGGAATGGGCGTTATCCCGAGATAAGAATGTCGAGTATCTTTTCTATTTGGGTTTTGTTCGGATTGTTAATCGCTTTCAAGGCAAGATCGACGGCTTCCAGTCGAGCCGGCCCTTGAAGGGGGCGCTTTAGAATCGCTTGTCGTGTGCGTTCAGAAAGTGCTTCGTTTAGATTACTTTTTCGTTCAGATGTAGACGTATTGGTAGTCGCGCTTTCGCTTGCTTGAATAAGACGAAAAAACGGGTCCTCATTACTCGGTTTGTAGCTAACGGGAGGCGGAATAATGCTTGCCTCGTTGATGCTTTGAATGAGGCCTTCGAGAGGATCGGAGGCCATTAGAAGTCGAGTGTGAAACCGGCGCCAGCGCTGGTAGGTGTAATGTAGGGACTTATTGAAAAATTGGACGCGTTAGCATCTTCATCAGAAGAATCACCCGAGACGAGATACAATATCCCGCCTCCAATTATCATCGCAGCGCCTGTGGCGATTCCGATTATTCCATAAGTTAGATGATCGTCGGCTTCTGCTTTATCTTGCTCAAATTCATCAAGAACTTTTGAACAGCTTACGCCGGGATCGACATCGCATATTTTACCCTCAGGGCTATATTTATCTATGACGTTTGGTGTTTTATGGTCTCGCGCGAGCGACTGGTATTTTTCGCTAGTAAAAATACCTGTGCTAAAAAGAATGCCTCCAGTTAGGGGAATAAGGCCCAGACCAGCAACTGTTAGACCGAGAACCTCCCCAGTACTCGCACCAGCAGACGGGGACGGGGACGAAATTACATCTGGGTCACCTTCAACCTGAGAATCCGGAATAGGATTGACGGCTATATCTGGATTTTTTTTGACGACCGGGTCGGTGACCTTCGCCGCCGCGCTGGCACTAACTTGATCTTCAAGTTTGGATTTTATCTGCGGCACGTCCTCAAAACGCTTTTCCGGATCTTTGAGCATCTGCTTTTCAAAAACGTTGAGTTCTTTCAGCGCTGCAGCATATTGCTTGTCTGCTTGTAGAGCTAAGATACGGTTATACGCGTAAATGAGATTGGCATCGTTGACGTAGGCCTTGTAAAGAAGTTCGGCTGCGGCGCCGTAATTTCCTTTGCCATACTCTTTGGCCGCATTTTCGTAGAAAACTTGCGCCGATGCCGCGTCAGCAAACGCTACGCTTGGGACAGACATCAGTAATAGGAGTGCGAGAGCGAGAAAGTTTCTAGTAAAATATGTCATTATATTACATTTGTAAGGACTGATTTCGTGATTGTTCATTGAAATACGAGATCAGTCAAGTGATTCTCTAATTTCGGGCCCTAATTTTGTGTGATTTTATAGGCAGTTATTGAGCTTTAAATTTCGTCGGATTTTTACCGCCGACGGCCTTAAATTTCATCGCTCCGTCTTTTTTCTTTTTCTTCGTTGCTTTTTTCTCAGCGGGTTCAATTTTCTTAGCAGGTTTTTTCGTTGCAACTTTTTTCTTTTTCTTCTTCTTGCGATTCTTTGAACGCTTCACATCTTTGGTCGCCGCGGCATTTTCGATATTCGCGTTTTCGAGTGCTTCTTTCTTTATCTTTTCTTGTTCTTCAGCTTCTTTTTCGAGGGCTAATTTCTTTTCAAGTTCGATTTTTGCTAACGCGGCATCACTTTCTTCTTTCGCTGCTTTTTCAATAGCCATTTTATTTTCGGACGGTTCTATCGAGGTTTCCGTTTCGGGATTGTCGTCCAGTACAATCTCCTCACCGCTGGGTATCATGAAAATACCACCGACCACGACAATCCCCACGAGAAACAGCGCACCAAGAATCATCCATAATGACTTATTCGAAGCTACAGGAGCGACTTCAGAGATTTCCTCGAGTCCGTCACTTTGTTTTGCGCCGATTGGGATCGCGCTCGTTTTTGCTGTACCGAAATTTTTACTACCGAAGGTGTTAAAACTACCACTCGCATCGGCGAAAGCTGCCGTATCTATCTCTCCGGTCCAGTCTCGAATCCCAACTGCAGACCCCGACATTGTGGTCATCGAGGTCATGAGGTCTTCCAACGCGATTTGCATTTCGTTTGCGTCTTGAAAACGATCATCCGGCGATTTGGCAGTTGCCTTGGCGAGTATTTGACTTAATAAATCGGGGACAACGATATTCGTACGCGGGACAAGTGGTGGAAGTGGCTCATTGATGTGCATAAAAAGCACAGCCAAGGGCGTGGGCGCGTCAAAAGGACACTCACCTGATAACATTTCGTAGAGCATGATTCCGACAGCGTAGATATCAGCCGGCGGTCCGACATTCTTCTTACCTTGGGCCTGCTCTGGTGCCATATAATGAGGTGTTCCGAAGACCTCACCCTCTCGGGTCAAGGCTCGTGAAGCGCCCTCGTTGATAAGTCGAGCTATTCCAAAATCGAGCAATTTTACGCTATCCTTTCTATTGGATGCCGAAACGATCATGTTGTCAGGTTTTAAATCGCGATGCACGATACCCTGTCCATGCGCTTGACTAAGGGCGGATAAAATTTGGTGCGTCACACTCACAATACGCTCAAGCGTCATATCGAAGCTTTGGCTCCATTGGCCTAAACTATTTCCAGGCGCGTATTCCATCACCATGTAAGGATGGCGATTGGAGTCGAAACCAAAATCATAAAGTGTAATGATATTTGGATGGTTTAGCTTCGAAACGGCCCTTGCTTCGCGAATGAAACGATCACCTGCTTGGTCACTATCTGTGAGTTCAGTCCTCAATACCTTAACAGCGACCTCGCGTTCGACTGGCATTTGTAATGCGCGATAGACGGCTCCCATCCCACCTTCGTTAATCAATCCCAACACGACGTATTTTTCTGCAGAAATTGCCCCGATCCGAGGATCACCCTTGGCGTCTTCAAGAGAAGACTCGGGAATATAGTGATAGCCCTCACAACGCCTACATGCGGCGCCTAATTGTGGGTTTTCATCATTACAACTTGGACAGACTGGCATTCGCCGCTCTTCTTTTTGGTTATTAGGTACTGTGTATTAAAACATACCAGTAGGTCTCAAAATATACAATATTCGTCAAAAGGGAACAATTCAGTCAATTGTTTCATTTTTAATTTCTTTACGATAATGTACACAGTCAACTTCTAAGTTTATGATTTTCTATTTTGGATTTCTTATGTTTAACAAAATTCTACCCTTCTTCTTCCTCCTAACATTATTTGGTTGCGCCACCGACGATCCGATTGAGAACAATCAAACGAATTCGGACAACCCAACATGTGTAAGAGGTCAACGGACCTGTATCGATATGAATACGCTTCAAATCTGTATTGATGGGAAGCAAATTCTTACCGAACTCTGTCTGATCAACGAAATATGTGACGGTAACCAGTGCGTTCCCAAAGATAAGAACTGCAACGATACATGCGAGTTACCTGCCACAAAATGCGATCCTTCAGGAAAAGTAGAAACCTGCGCCGATCATGACGGAAATGGGTGTTTTGAATTTGGAACGCCGATAGCTTGCGCCGACGGTACAATTTGTGACTCCGGACTCTGCAAACCCAATGATTGCACGGATCTGTGCCAGGAAAATGAAACCACCTGTGAAGAGGACTTGATCACAACGTGTGGAAGATCGGCTAACGGATGTTTGGAATTCCAACCCGGAAAAGAGTGCCCGGAAAGCCAAACGTGCTCGAACGGTGCGTGCGCTGATGCGTCGACGTGTGAGGACGAGTGCAAAATCGATGAAAACGTATGTGCAACAGACGGAAAACGTCGAGTTTGCGAGAACGGCCCCGATAACTGCACCATCCTTACCGAAGGCGTCGCTTGCCCAGCCAATGAGGTATGTAAGAATGGAGAATGCGTAACTAAGAGAAATTGCGACGATCTTTGCTTGGCAGGCGAGAAGGTTTGTGTCGGCAACAAACTCGCCGCGTGCGAAACGAACGCGGAAGGGTGTTTAGAATTTCCGAACCCAACCGCTTGCCCAAATAGCGAGACGTGTGAAAACGCCAACGGTGTAGTCGGATGTACTGCAGCTCCGGTCACTGGAGAGGTTGTCATCAACGAAATTTTCTATGATGCCATCGGTGATGATGTTAGAAACGGAAAAACCTCAACCTTTATTGAACTCAGAGGGACGCCCGGTCTTGATATTTCAAACTTCGGCATCGAGCTCCTGAACGGAAAAAACGGTACAGTCTATGAAAGTTACTCCATGCCGGCGGATTCGAAACTGGATGGAAATGGATTCGCGGTTCTCATCTCCGATAATCCGGATGGATTTCTCGGGCAAGCGCTTCCATTTTTTACGAACGTCTACGACGTATTAGTGCCAACTCTAGCTAACACTGATGCACTTCAAAATGGTCCCGATGGCGTGGTTCTGAAAGACGCTGCAGGTGTACAGATTGATGCTGTTTCATACGGTGCTCCGGACCCACAATTTTTTACCGGAGAAGGAACTTGTGTCGATGCTGCGACGTGTCGCGCCGCACCGGATGCTTTTTCTGGACGTTCGGTCGGACGTGTTAAAGGTAAAGACACAGACGATAACGCTGCCGATTTTAAAACCTTCTACCCCACACCAGGCATCGCAAACGCGGATCTCATTATCAATGAGGCCTACTTTAACGAACCCGGAGCCGACACTGGAGAAGAAACCTTTGTTGAGTTAGTTGCACCGATTTTAGGATGGGAAGATATCCCACTAGACGGATACGTTTTACACGCAATCAACGGCTTTAATGGCCAGGATTATATTTCCACAGGCGCTAATCCTGGAATCGACCTCACCGACTACATGTTGAACGAAAAACAAGATGGTTACGTTGTAATCTGTAACGTCGACAATGCCGCACTCAACATCCAATCGGTATGTACTGTGCCGTACGTCGGTGTTGAATGGCAAAACGGTCCCGATAATCTCGTGCTTCGATTTAATGGAGTAGAAATCGATGCGCTAGGCTTTGGAACCTTTGGCGCGAATATGACATTCGCGGGAGAGGGAAGTGCGAAGGCATTTACGGATACGGACGCCGGTAAATCGCTCGCGCGTTGGCCAATTGCAGACTCTTCGAAAGCCAATGACACAAACAACAATCAAGCGGATTTTCACATCGTCGATCCCACTCCGGGAACCACCAATCCAATCCCTACGCCTTAAAAGAAGTACCTCACTATGACTGAAGAAAATTATTTTTTCGAATTTGATTGTCCGATTTGTGAAAAAGTCGACACGGTTCATTTCGAACCTAAGCGCCCAGAGGAATTAATCTGTCGCGATTGTTTGGCGGAACACGGGCTGGGACATGATTTTTCAAAAGTCATCAATTCGCCCAGACGCAAACACCATACTAATGTCGCCTTCCCGATTGTATGCATGGAATGCGCGAAAGAAGAGATTTTGGATTATGTCCCCAAGGGCGTTCCGATGCATGAGCTAAAATGTGAAGACTGCATGCAATCGTCCTTACCTGACTCAAAATGGTCGGAAATTAGCCGCCTCAAAGACCGAGAACGCGATAAGAAATTCACGATTCAATGCGAAAAATGTAAATGTGATTGGCAAATACCTTTTAAACCAAGAGAAGGAAAGCGGTATCGTTGCGATACTTGCTTCGATGAAAACGATCAGGAATATGGTTCTGACATCACTAATAACGATGAGATAGAAGAACCTAAAAATGAATGGCAAGTTCGAGACGGGTTCAGAGTTCGTAAGAAAAGAAATCTCGACGAATAAAAATCGAATACATAGCTTTCAAGGAAGAAAAATGGCTACCAAAAAACGTGTCGGAATCCTCTACGGCGGAAAGTCGCCAGAACATGAAGTCTCTCTTCAGTCCGCTCGAAACATCATCGATGCAATTGATCCAAAATTATTTGATGTCGTTCCAATTGCAATTAGTAAGGATGGGGTCTGGACGCTTCCTGAACCCGACCACTTATTCAGACATCCCGACGATCCGCTAAAAATTACGCTCGTAGAATCCGAACACAAATTGGCCCTAAGACCGGGCTCGCCATCGCCGATCTTTGTTCTTGATGGGACTGCAGAATTCACCAATTTAGATGTCATATTTCCAGTTCTTCACGGTGCATTCGGCGAAGACGGTTCGATTCAGGGTGTCTTGAAATATCTTGATATCCCCTACGTCGGTCCAGGTATTCTTGGATCGGCAGTCGGTATGGACAAGGACATTATGAAGCGGCTTCTTCGAGACGCTGGAATCCGAAATTCAAAATGGGTACTCGTCCATCAACACGAACGCGAAGAGGTAAACTTTGATACGATACGTTCGTCACTGGGCTTGCCGATGTTTATTAAACCCGCAAACCTAGGATCGTCTGTGGGTGTGCATCGTGTAGAAAATGAAACGGAATTTTTCGCGGGACTCGACGACGCCTTATCTTATGATCCTAAGGTTATCATCGAAGAGGCAATTTCTGGCCGAGAACTAGAATGCGCTGTTTTGGGGAACGAACACGTCCTCGCGTCAGCTATCGGCGAAGTAATAACCAGCCATACCGTCTATTCGTACGAAGCTAAATACCTGGACTCCGAAGGCTCTAAATCGGTGATCCCAGCTCCATTGGATGAAGATACCCAAGCACGCCTACAAGCCATCTCTATCGAGGTTTACAAAGTCGTAAACGCTGAAGGACTCTCACGAGTAGACAGCTTTCTAACTGAAGCCGGTGAAATCATCGTCAACGAAATCAATACTATTCCAGGATTCACCGATATAAGTATGTACCCTAAGCTTTGGGCCGAAACGGGAATGTCACAAACCGATCTGCTCACCAAACTTCTCAATCTTGGGATCGCGCGCCACGAACAACGTGGACGCCTAAAAACGAAAGTTTAACTTTTTTCTAAATTTTTCGATAAATGGTTCGAGCCGCAATACCAAGAATCTTCGCTGCTTCGGTTTTATCGCCATTCGTTGAACGCAAGGTTTCGTGGATAACCTGGCGTTCGATTTCGTCTAATGATGTCCCAATTTGAATTTCAATCGATCGGACAGAGCCCTCGCTTGTATTGGTCAGATGAGAAGGCAAATCATCAGAACTGATCATACCATCTTTGTCGACAACGACAGCGCGCTCGATAATATTTTCCAGTTCTCGGACATTACCCGGCCACGCATAGTTTGAAAGGTGATTCATCGCCTCACCTGTAATCCCCGATATATTTCGGCGATTTTTCTCGCGCATTTTATTGAGAAAATGATCGGCTAATAGCGGAATATCGGAACGACGATCGCGTAAATTGGGAACGTGTATCTTCAAGACATTCAATCGGTAGTAAAGATCTTCACGGAAGGTCCCAAGCCGAATTTCTTCGTCGAGATCTCGATTCGTCGCCGCCAAAATTCGCACGTTAATTTTTGTTGGAACGGTCGAGCCCAAACGATCAAATTCCTGTTCCTGTAAAACTCTTAGTAACTTCACCTGAATACTTGGCGATAGTTCGCCGATTTCATCAAGAAAGAGCGTTCCACCATCAGCTGCCTCAAACTTTCCGGTTTTCGCTTGTGAGGCTCCGGTGAACGCACCTTTTTCGAACCCGAATAATTCGCTTTCCAAAATCGATTCCGGCAACGCGGCGCAGTTTACTATTATGAACGCCTCATTTGCGCGCTCTGATCGCTCGACTAACATTCTAGCAACCAGTTCTTTTCCTGTGCCAGATTCTCCCGTTATTAAAACGGTGACATCGGTATCGGCAACTTGTTTTACGAGATCGAGCGCATTTCTAATCGTTGAACTTTGCCCTATAATAGCGCGTTCGTCTGTAAGTTCAGCAATCTGCGCACGAAGTTTCCTGTTCTCCGCAACCAAAGCTTGTCTATCTAAAGCTTGTCTGGCCGCTTTCAGTATCGTCGCACGCTTGATCGGTTTGGTTACGAAGTCGTAAGCCCCCTCCTTCATGCCTTCAACAGCTTTTTCGACGGTTCCAAACGCTGACATTAAAATCGTTTCTGTTTGAGGGCGAGTTTTTTTTACGAATTTTAAAACCGCAATACCATCCACTTCTGGCATCATCAGATCGGTAATAACCAAATTGATCGGATTTTGTCGGATAATGGAGATTGCACTTTTGCCACCCTCAGCGCAGAACACCCGATACCCCTCTTTTTCAAAAAGGCGCTTGAGGGTTTCTAGATGAGCGACCTCATCGTCGACCAATAAAATATGGTGCTTTTTATCCATTCACTCTTATCCGTTGCCTAATTTACACATCTCACGTTATGATGAGCGCAACAAGTAAAGATAAAGAAATGGCTACCTTGAGTTATACAGATCCTACGGGGAATAGAAGAGAACATCGATTGGGCGCATTTACGCGAATTGGACGTCATCCAGAACAGGATTTTCAAGTTCTAGATCGAGTCGTTTCAAAGGAACACTCACATATTCGTCAATTAGAAAATGGTGATTTTGTGATTAGCGACAATAACAGCCGCAATGGGACATTTCTTAACGGCACGGCAGTCGAAGGAAGACAAGCTCTTCAAGACGGGGATCGGATCATGATCGGTTCCACTGAACTGATATTTTTTAAACCTCAAAAAACCAGCCCGGCGGGTATGGTGACGATGCATTCCGACGAAATGACGGCTCAGATTCAACGGGCTCTATCGCAGAACGAAGATCGATTTATTCCGGCCGACGAGATTAAAGACGAACACACATTAAGGAGAGATTACGAAAAGCTTCGAATTTCTTACGAGTTAAGTCAGGCCATCGGTTTGGAAATGGATCGAGACGCGCTACTTAACAAGATTCTTGATAAGGCCTTCGAAATATTTCCAGCCGATCGCGGAGTGATACTACTGCGAACCGAAGGCGAAAAACTTTTACCGATGGCGGTGAAAACGCGCGGAGAGGAAGATACTGAAAACGTCCGCATTTCAGAAACGATAATCCGAGAGATATTGGAAGAGAAAAAAGCGATCCTATCAAGTGATGCAATGATGGATTCGCGTTTTCAAGGCGCACATTCGATTATCCTCCAAAATATTCGAAGTACAATGACAGTGCCTCTGCTTCATGAAGACGCCGTCTTGGGCGTAATTCATCTGGACTCAAAAATCGCTCGGGGCGCGTTCAAAGAGAAAGATCTTCAAATCCTTCAGGGTTTCGCAGCTCAAGCAGCTGTATTTATTCAACACCAAGGACTTCTGACTAAGTTTGAAGGCGAGATATTGATGCGCGATAAAATGCAACGCCTACTTTCCCCCAATTTAGTCGAAGAAGTGGTAAGTGGTCGATTGGATATTAAAAAAGGTGGGGAATCGCGGTACGTGACATCGATGTTTGCCGACATTCGCGGTTTCACCTCTATAAGCGAACAGATTACGCCCCAAGAATTGGTGGCCTTATTAAATGAATACTTCGAACTCATGGTCGATGTGATATTCAAATACGAAGGGACACTTGATAAATTTGTCGGCGACGAAATCATGGCTCTATGGGGCGCCCCGATTTCTAAAGAAGACGATACCGAACGCGCGGTGTTGGCCGCTCTGGAAATGCAAGAATTGTTGGGTGTTTTTAATGCGAAGCAACTTAAAAAAAATGCCCATCAACTCCATATCGGCATCGGACTCAACACGGGCGAAGTCGTAGCCGGTTACATCGGTTCGACAAAAAGTATGAGTTACACGGTGATGGGGGATAACGTAAACACCGCCGCGCGGCTATGTTCTGCTGCAAATGCAGGAGAAGTCTTGATCGGGGCGAACACTTTTTCGAAAGTCGGCGCCAAATTTAACCTCGAAAAGCTCCCCCCCACAAAACTGAAGAACAAATCTCAACACGTGGATATTTACCGTGTACTTTCCGCAAAAACGAATGTTGATCGTGTAGACTCCACGTCCGAAAACCCAAAGTCCAACGGTGAACTTTAAGCGGTGCAATTGTTAACCCAACGTGCTATGCATGGGGTATGATTATATCCATGATAAGCATAGGTACGGAACTTTTGGATGGTCGGGTCCAAGACTCTAATTCTCAAATCGTCGGCGCATTCCTGAATGATTTCGCGAAACGTTTAGATCGAATCATGGTCGTACCCGATGAAGTCCGCACGATCGTTCAAACGCTAAACAACTGCGAACGTGGCGTCGTTATCGTGTCTGGCGGACTCGGCCCTACAGATGACGATCTCACCCGATTCGCACTAGCTCAATGGTGTGGAAAAAATCTGGTCGAGGACTCTACAAGCGTTGAAAAGATAAAAGAAAAATTTAAGGCCTTCGGTGTCCCTTTTACGGAAAATAATCGGCGACAAGCACTTTTCCCTAAGGACGCGACTATCCTACCCAATACTCAGGGCACGGCACCCGCTTTTCTAGTAGAACATGACGGTAAGCAAGTTTACGTATTTCCAGGCGTACCCAAGGAATTTTCTTGGTGTTTTAATCAGTACGCTAAAGATGTTATTTCCTCAGATATAAAAAGGGGATTCATACGATCGCTTCTTTTTCAAGGAATCGGAGAAAGTAGACTCGCCTCAAAACTAACTAGACTAGAAGAATTCCAAGTCACGGTAGGTTATCGCGCATTTTATCCTAATTTAGAATTAAAACTCAAAGCCAGCGACGAAAATGAGTTTAGTAAAGCGATCGACCATATTTTCGACGTGGTTGGCAGGTGGTACATTTGTGAATCGACTCAAACACCAGCCCAAAAAGTTGGAGAATTATTGCTTGAGAAAGGCCTAACACTTTCGACTGTAGAATCTTGTACGGCAGGCGGTATAAGCGCGGAAATCACCGCGGTTGCCGGAAGTTCCGCCTGGTTCCAAATGGGTTTCGTCACCTACTCTAACCATGCTAAGTCATCCTTGGTCGGCGTACAAAGCTCCATCCTAGAACGTTACGGAGCCGTCAGTTCCCAAGTCGTCTGCCAAATGGCGCTGGGTGGTCAGCGGCAATCTAAAGCTGATTACTCAATTTCAGTCAGCGGTATAGCCGGACCTAGTGGGGGATCTGAACAGAAACCCGTTGGCACTGTCTGGTTCGGACTTTCAACACCGAAAGGAACCTACGTTTGTCTGCAAAATTTTCGACATAGTAGCCGTTCTAAAATCCGCTTAGCATCGGTAGCGTTCGCGATTAGATTTTTAATGTGGGCACTCGAGGAAAATTTGGATCAACACAAAATAGTCCTCGGTCCTTTTGAAGATCACGAGGTATTTTCAGAGACGGGAATTCTAATCAAGGAAGAACATTGAGACGTATTTTTATTGCGATCGAATTATCGATCGATCTAAGTCACCGTCTAATACGATTTCAGGAACGCTTTGGTGAAGAGATCGAGGACGAAAACTATTCCATAAGCTTCACTCGCCCGGCTGATATACATTCAACACTGGTTTTTATCGGGGATGTCCCCAATGAACTATTGGTGGTTATAAGCGAAATATTAAAAAAGCTTGCTACCTCGCTGTATCCCTTCGAGGTCGGCGCCAGCGGTATTGATGCGTTCCCCAAAGCTTCGGAAGCAAAGATTTTGTGGGCAGGCTTCGACAAAAAATCCACGGAACTTCTGACGCTGATCAAACGTGCTATCGAAAAAGAACTGGCTGAAATTGGAATAGAAAAAGAAGCCAAACCTTTCGTGCCACACCTTACATTGGGACGTCTTAAATCTATGACGCCTGTTGATTTAGGTGCGGTTAAGGACCTTGCACCTGACTTCGGTTCGACCTTAGTTAGAGAACTCATTTTGTTTGAATCGCGGAGTAATGCTCAAGGTTACTCCAATCATGTCCTTGATCGTTTCCGTCTAGGGCCAGAAAAGCCCTAAAATTCGTCGGCAACGTTGCAGAAACTTAAAATATCATTAAAATATAACACTCAATTGACCTATTTTTTTTTAACGGAGTTTGTATGCGTAATTTGGCTATTTTAATTTGTTCGGTTTTAATTTTTGGTTGTTCATCTGACGATAACGATAGCAAAAATAACGATACGAATACCAATAATGGTACTTCGAATAACAGTCAGAAAAGTAATAATGCTTCCACGACTGCCACAAATAATGGAACGACAACGGGACAATCAAACACATCAACAGGAGAGCCAGATAGCGATCCGATAACATGTAAAGCAGGCGACATGATCGGCTGTTTTTCAAATGAGTTCTGTAATGATGACCAAGCCTGCGAAAATGTGAGCAAAAACGATATACCTCTTTCATGTTGTGTCACCGGCGAGCGTGGCACGAAAGAAGCTGGAGAAATTTGCGATAACGCTAAAGAAGGTACTGATTGCGTATCAGCGCTTTGTATTTCGACGAACGACTCTGACACATATTATTGTTCAAAAAATTGTAGCGTGGATACGGATTGTCCAGACTTTATGTATTGCCCACCTATCGGTTACTGCTCTGAAGGCGCAAGAAACTAGATCTAAAAGAACAAACCTTGAAGAATAACACTGAAGCCACAGGAGCTCCAATGAGAAAAATTGTACTAAGTTCGTTAATCCTTTTTTCGTTAAGTTGCGGTTCCGACGACAAGGCAAACAATGGCCAAACGGTCATCAACAACGCGACCCAGAATAACAACCCGTCGAATAACGCTTCAAATAACAAATCAAACAACGGGACCGCAACGAACAACGGGACCGCTACAAATAATGGTACGAATACCAATAATGGAACGGTCGCCGACTGTATCCCTTCCAAAGCGCAATGGGACGCAACGGTCAAAGACCGTATGGACAAAAACTGTGGCAGCTGCCACGGCGCGGTTCCAAGTTTTGGTGCCCCCTATAGTTTGCTCGACTACGACGACCTCATCGCAGGACAAGAAGGTATGAGAAAAGTGGACAAAATCTTTCCTCGCACAGCGGACTATACTATGCCTCCAAACGGCGCCCAAGTTACGCATCAAGACCGAGACACGATTACCGAATGGGCATCGTGTGGAAACGTTCACCCGGATCACGGGATCGGACTGTCGGCTAGTAGGGAAGTTCACGTTCCAACAGCTAAACCAGAAAATCTCACGGAATACAATTTCACCGCTAATGATATTGCAATAGGGCCGACAACATTGGATGCCTACGAATGCTTCACTTTTGAGGCCCCGGCAAGCGGTGGTTTTATAAGCCGAATCGAAGCCATTGTCGACGAAAGTAGAGTTCTTCATCACCTTGTATTGATGCGAACGAACGAAGCGGCAGGCCAACAATTCGGCGGAATTAATTGCGCTACTTCAAATGGCAAATTCTATTATGGATGGGCACCGGGCGGAGACGCGCTGCAGATTCCAGACAACGGCGGCGCGACTGTGGGTCCAGGAGAGAAATTTTTGCTTCAGATACATTACAATAATGGAGCAGGTCTCGAGGGCATTACCGATAGCAGCGGTGTTCGAATGTTTATCTCCGATACCGCGGACAAAGAATATCACATGCTAGCGATAGGAAGCGGCATCCCAAGTATTAACGTCGCTCCAGGAGACCAAGTTGAATCTACACGCACGTGTACGGTAACCGAAGACATGACGATTCTTATAGGCTTCCCTCACATGCACGAGATTGGTTCTGAGTTTCACGAAACGATCATTCGTAAAAATGGAGATGAAGAATCTCTAATAGATCTGACTGGTTGGTCTTTCGAAAATCAACCCTTCTACGATTATAACGTAAACCTTGAAGCCGGCGATAAAATCAAAACCACTTGCTTGTACGATAATCACACCGACAAAGCAGTTCAGGGCGGGTTGCGGTCTGCAGATGAAATGTGCTTCGACTTTATGTTCGTAACTCCAACAACTGCACGCTGTAATTAGCAAACGCTAAATCGGGCTTGATATATGTTTCATCCCAAAGGGCCCTCCCTTTTTCAACTCGCTAGACAAGCCCTTTCATCAACCATTGATGGCTATGATCTTTTAGCGGACAAATTCGAGCACACACCTTTCAGAACGCCCGATCTTTTTGTCGACGTCTTGGTAGAAACAGCGCTACGAGGGGCACATGAATCTATCCTTGATATCGGAACCGGAACCGGTGCGATACCAAGAGGATTTCTTCGAGAACGCAGTGACTCAAAGATTATCGGTGTTGATTACTCTAAGGGAATGCTAGAGGAAGCCCGAAACTTAACCCGTTCCGAGTTTGCGGATTCGTCGGTCGAATACGTCCTCAAGAACGCACTAGACATTGACTACGAAAATCAATTCGACGTTGTCACGTGTTCCGGGGCCTTTGGTCATTTTGAAATTCATGAGTACGAACAACTGGTTGCTAATATTTTTCGAGCGTTAAAACCGGGGGGAAGATTCCTTTTTTTAACCTACCCAAAACCAACAAAGGCTAATCCAGCCTATTGGGTTGCCCGAGGCTTCAATATTGCGATGCACGTTCGTAACCTTGTTTTAGATCCCCCTTTTATTATGTTCTATTTGCGATTTACCGTAGAGCAGGCCGCAGAAATTCTATGGCGACATGGTTTCGAAGTACGCGTTGAAGATCCTGATGTCAAGTTGCACCGATCTCTGAGACTCGTCATGGCGACTAAAGTTTAGTAACCCGGCTTACGTTAACACAAAACCCTTTCACCTATTTTGGTCTATTAACATTACTGCTATGTAATCGGCTACAATTTATAGTCCTATCTGGAGTACCCATGTTTGATGCCTATATTTACGACGCAGCCCGTACAGCTATTGGAAAACGTCGCGGGACGCTCGCACGTATTCGACCCGATGACCTGGCCGCGAAATGTCTTTCGGCAATTGTGGAACGAAACGGATTCTATAAAGGCGAAGTAGAAGATGTAATCATGGGATGTGTGACCCAAATCGGCGAACAAGGTTATAATATTGGTCGACTTGCCCCACTCATTGCCGGCTTCCCTGTCACGACCACCGGAACAACTGTAAATAGAATGTGCGCGTCGTCCCTTCAAGCCATTAACTTCGCGGCACAGGGCGTGATGAGTGGCATGCATGACCTCGTCATCGGTGCTGGAGTAGAATCGATGACACGTGTCCCCATGGGCACGGACGGAAGTTCGCTTTCCGACGAACTCCTCGATCGATACGATATTATTGGTCAGGGACTCTCGGCCGAACTGATTGCAAAGAAGTGGGATATTTCCAGAGAAGCACTTGACGATTTTGCATACGAATCTCATCAACGCGCTTTTAGTGCGATAGATGCCGGGAAATTTGAAAACGAAATCCTGAAGATTGAAGTTCCGGATAAAGAAGGCAAGTTTACTCGTTTCGAAAACGATGAAGGCCCCAGAAAATCAACGCGGGAGAAACTTTCCGGACTAAAACCCTGCTTCAAAGACGACGGCGTAATTACCGCAGCAAGTTCGAGCCAAATTTCTGACGGGGCGTCTGCGGTCCTTGTTGGGTCTGAAATCGTTGGACAAAAATTAGGGATAGCTCCAAAAGCGAAAATCATCGGTATGTCGGTAGCCGGTGTAGACCCGACAATCATGCTCACCGGCCCCATTCCCGCGACTCAAAAAGTGCTCGCCAAAACGGGACTCAAAATGGAAGACATCGGCCTCTTTGAAGTCAACGAAGCATTCGGTTCGGTTGTACTTGCGTGGGCAAAAGACATTTCGGGACCACTGGGTACCGAGAAGCTCCTAGAACGAACGAATGTAAATGGCGGAGCGATTGCATTAGGCCACCCACTCGGATGTTCTGGTGCACGCCTCTTAACCACCCTTTTATGGGAGATGGAAAAAAGAGACGTTCGATACGGGCTCGTAACGCTTTGCATCGGTCACGGAATGGCCGTTGCTACAATTATTGATCGTAAGGTTTAGGAGTTAGGAATGGGATTATTAGACGGAAAAGTTGCACTCATTACTGGCGCCGGCGGTGGGCTCGGACGCGCTTACGCAATTCTTTACGCGAAGGAAGGCGCAAAAGTTGTCGTCAACGATCTCGGTGGGGACCGAAGCGGCGATGGTTCGGACCCTTCAATGGCTGACAAAGTTGTTGCCGAAATTAAAGAAAACGGAGGAGAAGCGATCGCCAACCATGGTTCGGTCTGCAGTAAAGAAGATGCGCAATCGATGGTCGACGACGCGATAAACGCCTTTGGAACATTAGATATTGTTATCAATAACGCCGGGGTACTTCGCGACAAAACCTTTGTCAAAATGACAGACGAAATGTTTGATATGGTAGTCGATGTCCACCTCAGAGGAACTTATTTGGTAACCAAAGCAGCCTTCCCGGCATTAGCCAAATCGGGCAGCGGAACCGTTATCAACACAAGTTCTTATTCAGGCCTAAAAGGAAATTTCGGTCAGTCCAATTATGCTGCCGCAAAAGCTGGAATTGCCGGACTTACGCGGTCCCTTGGAATCGAGGGGCGAAAACTAGGAATCAACGTCAACGCGATCGCACCGGTGGCGAAGACCCGAATGACAGATGAGCTGGCCGCCGTACCTTCTACATTTGAACCCGAAGACATCGCCCCTCTTGTTTGCTGGCTTGGAAGTGAAGAGGCGAAATCGATAAGTGGTCGTATTTTTGGCGCGCACGGTTCCCACTATTTCGAATGGTTTGTTGACCAGACCAATGGCGTAGACTTGGGAGCAGAACAACGCTGGAAACCAAGCGATGTTGGACGACGCTTTGGAGAAATAACGGCGTTGGAAGAAAAAGCGAATCCAGTGGTCGAGAACAATCCGCAACTTAGTGTTTTATTCGAACAACTTCCTGCCACTTTCAAAGCAGACCGCGCCGGATCCTGGAACGCGAAATTAGTGTTCGATGTAGGCGGAACACCTTATTCGCTAATTGTCGAAAATGGTAAATCCGAATACGTTCCAGGAACCGCAACACCAACTACCGGAACGATAAAAGTAGATGAAGCTAAAACGCTTCTGGAACTCGCCGCGGGTCGGCTAGATCCGCAACAGGCATTTATGAAAGGAAAAATGTCCACGGATAATATGGAAGCGTTGATGAAATTTGCGCAGTGTTTTGATCTAGGTGCAACCAACGTAGAATCTGTTGTTGAAACAAAAAGTACCAACGGATTAAACGTCAATGCCATCGGTCGAAAGTATCGCGGAGAAGCGGTTTTCGTAGAACCTTCTCACATGCAGGCGTATGCTGCTGCAACCGAAGACGGAAATTCAGATTATGAGGGCAAAGATGCTGTTGCTCCGCCAATGTTTTCGGTCAAACCACTTCGAGGAATAATGTTAGAAGCATTGTTAGATCCGGAATTGAATGTAGATGCGTCGCGCTTGGTTCATGGGGAACAAGATATGTATTTTCATCGGCAGCTTCGCCCATGGGATCTTGTAGCGCCACGATCAGAAATTGGAAACGTTGAGGAGAACTCGGGAGGACAAAGCGTTCAGATTGATCAAAAGTTAATGTTTGAAGGACAACCCGCCGTCGAGATCACATCGAAAGTATTTATTAGGTCGAATAAAACAACAGAGAACAAAGTCGTTCCGGGACCTAACACCGGCGATCTTCTATTTGAAGAAAGCCAAGCAATCTCCACCGATCTTATCAAACAGTACGCCGCTGCCTCCGACGACAAAAACCCACTCCACGTGGACGAGCAAGGCGCAAACACCTCGGGATTCCCGTCCGTAATTTCACATGGTCTTTGTACAATGGCTTTTGCCGGTCGTGCCATAATCAATGGTGTCTGTGGGGAAGATACAAGTCGTCTGAAGCGATTGAAGGTTCGTTTCTCCAAACCTGTTTTACCGGGCTGGACATTGACCACAAGAATCTGGCAGGGAAAATCCTCGACAGAGTTCGAATTCATCGTCGTGAATCAAGATGGAGTGCTTGTTATCAAGGACGGTCTCGCGGAAATATCGGCGACCTAAATTATGGGTTGGGCGTTTCTCTGAGTCTATCAAGATGCTCGCGTACTCCCGCAAAACTGAGTCGATGATGAAGACACGGCCCGTGTTCTTTAATCGCTTCTCGATGTTTTTTCGTTCCGTATCCTTTGTGTGATGCAAAGCCATATTCGGGCCACGTTTTATCCATCTCTTGTAAAAGTAGATCTCGGTCAGTCTTCGCCAAAATAGAACCCGCGGCGATCGAACGCGAACGGCTATCTCCTTTGATGAGCGTTTCCTGGTTGTAGGTTACGTCGATCTCTTTATTCCCATCAACGAATACACAATCTGGCTCTCGGCCGACTTGTTGAACCACATCTTCAACCGCACGCTTCATTGCAAGCAAGCTTGCCTGCAAGATATTGATTTCATCAATTTCCTTTTCATCCGAAGATGCAACCGCAAAAGCGAGAGCGTTTTCCTTGATTTGTGTGTACGATTCGTGTCGTGCTTCTTCTTTTAGTTTCTTTGAATCGTTTAGCTTTCCCACCCAGGGTTGATCGAGTTTATCGAGGAACAGGGCCACAGCCCCTGCGTAAACTGGCCCCGCTAGAGGACCTCTGCCCGCCTCATCGACTCCAATAACAAAGGTGTATTCTTGTTCGATACACCAGCTTTCGATATCGCCGAGTTCGCTTAGATTTTTGTCTGGTAATAGGCTTATTTGTTTCATTTTTTTAGTTCTCAATTTTGAGCAAAGCGGTCAACAACGACGCGACGCTATCGCAAATCTTGAAAAATCTCACCTAAGATCCAGAGCTTAAAAAATAAATAAAATAAAGCTTGAAACGAATTTCAAAATAGCTAGGTTGCCGCCCGTAAGACGCATTTTAATTTAACCAAAAATTTTGGATACCCTAATGAAAAAAATATTGATTGCTATAGGTTTACTAACCTTTCTGAGCTCGTGCGAAGCGGCTTTAGAAACCGAATCGAAACCCAGTGAAGAAATCACCAAAGAAGAAGCATCTAAAATCGGCGAACTAAGCCTCAGATTTGATTATTGTAAAATTTTCAACTGGTACGGCGATGGTGTCTGCGACACTTTTTGTCAAAAGCCAGATCCTGATTGTGCGCCGGTTGTTACTACGTGCGGAACGCTTGGAAGTGCGACATGTCCCGCAGACCAATTCTGCGAATACGATATTCCGGCCGCTTGTGGTTCATTTGACGCCCCAGGAACATGCACAGAAATTCCTGAAATCTGCACTAAACAATACGCTCCAGTCTGCGGTTGTGACGGTGTGACTTACGGAAACGAATGTATGGCAAAGGCTGCTAGTGCATCAGTGGTTAGTAAAGGCGAGTGCGAAACCGATCTACCTCAATGTGGTGACGGTTCGCAACTTACTTGTAGAAGAGCCGAACCTAACTGCCCATCGGGACAAGTCGCTGAAGTAATAAACGGTTGTTACGGATCATGCGTTGACGCCAACACTTGTAACGCCGTGACGTGTGGAGGCATTATCGGTAAATTATGTGCCGAAGGTTCATTTTGTAACTACGATTTGGCAGCGGCGTGTGGGTCTTTCGATGCTACCGGTACCTGTACGGAAATCCCGGGTGGCTGTACTCAGCAATTCGATCCCGTCTGCGGATGTGACGGCGTAACTTACGGAAACGAGTGTATGGCAAATATGGCCGGCGCCTCTGTTGTGAGCACGGGTGCTTGTGAGCCAATCGTGACCGCATGTGGAACCCGAGGAAGTTCTCCCTGTCCTTCAGACCAATTTTGTGAATTCGATATTTCGGCGGCATGTGGCGCAACCGATCTTGGTGGCAGCTGTGTTAGCGCGCCAGAAATTTGCACCGCCCACGTTGATCCAGTTTGTGGATGTGACGGGGTAACTTATTCAAATAGTTGTAGAGCAAAAGCAGCAAGCGTTTCAGTTGTAAGTCTTGGTGCCTGTCCCGCCCCCGCTTGCGGCGATGGTTCACAACTTGTCTGTCGAAGAGCAGAACCCGTCTGTCCTCCTGGTCAAGTCGCTGAAATCGTCAATGGCTGTTACGGATCCTGTGTAGACTCTACCACCTGTAACCCAGTTTCATGTGGAGGATTCGGTGGTGGTACATGTGCGGCTGGATCTTTTTGCAACTACGATGTCCCAGCAGCCTGCGGCTCTTTTGACGCACCAGGTACTTGTACTGAAATCCCTCAGGTTTGCACTCAACAGTACGCTCCGGTCTGTGGATGTGACGGTGTGACCTACGGCAACGAATGTGAGGCAAAAGCTGCAAGCGCGTCAGTTGTCAGTAAGGGTGAATGTGCGCCTGTCGTAACCGCTTGTGGAACCAGAGGAAGCGCGCCCTGTCCATCGGGCCAGTTTTGTGAGTTCGATATTTCAGCGTCGTGTGGGGCAACCGATCTCGGTGGTACATGTGTAAGCGCCCCACAAATATGTACCCAACATACCGATCCGGTTTGCGGCTGTGACGGTGTTACTTATGCAAACCCATGTTTAGCCAAAGCTGCCGGCGCATCGGTCATGAGCCAAGGTGCATGTGCGCCAACGACGCCTAGATGTGGAGATGGTTCACAAGTAACATGTAATCGCCGCGAACCTAGATGTCGTGGAGGACGCATCGCTAAGGTTGTCAATGGATGTTACGGCCGTTGTGTGAACCCGACGACCTGCCGACGCCGCTAAAGAATCCCTGAAATGATTGAGATAAAAACCATAAAAAAAAAGCACCTTCGAGAAGGTGCTTTTTTTTATGACTGAATTCGCTGTTAACGACGGCGACCGCTGAGCATGGATACGTAATAGAGAAGATTTGCAATCGAGCCCAATGCAGCAACGACATAAGTCGATGCTGCCCATTTTAAGGCGTCCTTTGCGCCAGCATATTCATCTTTGTTAACCATGTTCTCTTTTTCGAGCCAATCCAGCGCACGTTTACTGGCATCAAACTCAACCGGTAAAGTTACCACAGAGAAAAAAGTCGTTGCCGCAAACAACGCTATACCGAGCATCAGAACGATGGCGTTATTTGTCATCGCGAGTATCGCAAACCCTGCCATAATGACGAAGCTCAAATACTTCGATGCGATTCCGACTACGGGAACAAGTTTGGATCGAAGCGTCAACCAAGAATAGGCTGTATGGTGTTGAATCGCGTGTCCACATTCATGGGCTGCTACCGCAGCCGCTGCAGCGTTCGCGTGTCCATAAACGACTTCACTAAGGTTGACCGTTTTGTTTCTAGGATCGTAATGATCTGTAAGTTGCCCTGGGGTGGAAATCACTTGAACGTCAGTAATTTCGTTATCGTCTAACATCTTTTGTGCAATCTGTGCTCCGGTCAACCCGTTTTCAAGTTGAACGCGGGAGTAGTGCGCAAATTTTGATTGTAACTTCCGGCTTACAAATGCCGAAATGAGGGCGAAAACGCCGCCTAAAATATATGGAAGATATTGCATCATAGTTTCTACTCTCAACTTTTGACTTTTAACTTTTGACTTTCGTCATTTTGTTTCGTTATCTACGATTATGGTTACTATGAATCACCAAAAATAAAAAGGATATCATGACTGCTGAAAACCGTAGGGCATTCCCTAAATTACCCGACAATATTCAAAAAATTCACATCATCGGCATTGCCGGTACCGCTATGGGCAGTCTTGCGGCGATGTTGAAGTCTAAAGGCTTTGATGTGAAGGGATCTGATAAGATGGCCTATCCGCCTATGAGTACGTGGTTAGAAGATCAAGGCATTGATATCATGATTGGCTATGATGAAAAAAATCTCGATTGGAATCCCGATTTAGTCGTGGTTGGCAACGTATGTCGATCAAGCTATGCGGACGCTATTACTATGCGAGAGCGTGGTATCGCTCATCTAAGTTTCCCAGAAGCGCTCTGTCATTTCTTTATGCGTAAAGGCAACAATATCGTTGTCACCGGCACCCACGGAAAAACGACAACTACAAGTTTGATAGCTTGGTGCCTTTTTCACGCAAATTGTGACCCAAGCTTCTTTGTGGGAGGAATTACCGGAAATTTTGAGTCAAACTTTCGTTTAGGAAGCGATCTATTTGTCGTTGAAGGAGACGAATACGATACAGCCTACTTTGATAAAGTCCCCAAATTTTGGCATTACTCTCCTTACCGTGCCACGATCAACAATATCGAATTCGATCACGCAGATATCTATCCTGACCTAGATGCCGTTAAGCATGTCTTCCAGAGAATGGTTCAACTCATTCCAGAGGACGGAACCTTATGGGTCAATGGGGATGATGCGAATGCTTTGGAGGTCAGTGAAAAGCGAGACTGTGTCCGTTATACTTTTGGGCTTGGGGAGAACAATCACCTACGTGCTACTAACATTAAGTACGGCGAAACCATCAGCTGTGACGTCAATTTCATGGAAAAAGATTTAGGACGATTCGAACTCCCGATGGTTGGTGAATTTAATCTACGAAATATGTTAGGTGCCATTGGAATCTGTCTAGACGAAGGTATCGATCTTGAAGTCGTAAAAGAAGGACTCAAGAAATTTAAGTCGGTCAAAAAACGACAAGAACTTATTGCTGATGTAAAAGGCATTAAAATTTTTGATGATTTCGCACATCACCCAACCGCGGTTGAGGCAACGCTGGCCGCGATGCGAAAACGTTTTCCGAATAATAAGATATGGGGCATTTTTGAGGCGAAAAGCAACACATCCAGACGGGCCGTTTTCCAAGATGATTACCCAAGGGCACTTTCGCTTGCTGACCAAGTCGTCATATCCAAACCTTGGAGTAAGGACGATGACCTTCCGCCAGAAAAACTACTGAGTATTAGTAAACTTGTAGATGATATTTCGAATACAAACACCCCAATCGAACTTATTGAACATGTTGACGATATCGCAGCCTTTGTAGCAAAGAATGCAAAAGCCGGAGATATTGTTGTTGGTTTATCCGGTTCTTCCTTTGGTGGTTTGCATCAGAAGATAGCCGACGCTATAAACGTGCAGTAAAAAGCCAACTGAAGGCCGACAACTGGAGCACTTGTGATATCGATACCGACGAAATTGAAATTTAAAATGGCCGGGCTTGCACTTTGCATTGGATTGGGGGCGGTCTATCTGAACTTTAAGCCGGCAACATCCAGCCCGCCTCAAAACCAAACAAGTGACGTTCGATATTTGGCAGTTGAGAATGAGGGCAAAACGAACATCGGAAAGGGATTCGATAAACTTCTCCAACCCGGCGAAATTACAATTTTTGGGGAGATTCATGGTACCCGTGAAGTACCACGTTTAATTTCAAATCTCGTAACATCGGTGAAAAATACTCCTGTCGTCGTTGGGCTCGAAATTCCTGACATCATGACAGCAACTCTTACTACTTTTATGAATTCAGATGGGACGCCCGATGATGTTGCCAAACTTCTCACGCACCGCTTTTGGGAATATCGCGATGGTCGCGCAAGTAAGGCTATGCTTCAGCTTCTTGTCGACCTGCGAAAACTGAGAAGCGAAGGAAGAATTATAGATGTTTTCGCATTCGACCACACCTCAGATCCGGATCCTCGTGCTCGTGACCAAGGCATGGCCTCAAACATTATTAAAAAATTGACCACCATTGAAATCGAAAAAACAATAACCTTTATCATCGCCGGAAATATGCACGCCCGAATCGATAATCAAAGATGGATGGCCTGGCATGTCCGGAATCAATTCCCAAAAATGGTTTCACTTAACAACGCCTATTCGGGTGGTACAGCGTGGGTGTGTACGGACAAAGGTTGTGGACCGACAACGATGGCGGGCATAGATCGCGGTACAGATCAATTTGTTGAACGCAACACCTCTCAAACAGAGCGGTGGCAAGGTATCTTTTACCTCGGGTCGATTAGCGCATCGCCGCCGGTGCACGACGAAAACGAATCGTTGTTTTTAGAATGAAATCAACAAACCCCCACTTTGTACGTGTTAAGAATACTGCTTTAGGGGGGCGTCGCCTGTCCATACATATTGGATCCCCAACATGCGATTTCTCCATTTGCCCTTAGCCCGCACCCATGTCCTCCCCCGACACTAATTTGGGTAAAAGGCCCCGTGGGAGGCGTCACATTTGCATACTGTTCGTTTCCCCAACATTCGATCTCTCCATTTGACTTCAGCCCGCAGGAAAAGCTCCCCCAAGATACACTAACTTGAAGGAAAGACCCAGCAGGTGGGGTGGCCTGCCCCATAGTATTGCGTCCCCAACAACTGATATCCCCGTTCGCCTTAACCGCGCAGGAGTATCCATACCCAACGCTTAGCTGAGTAAAAGATCCCGTCGGGGGCGTCGCCTGCCCGTCCGCATCACTTCCCCAACATTCGATCTCTCCATTCATTTTCAGTCCACATGAGTGTTGAATACCTGCCCCCACTTGAATGAAAAGCCCCGGGGGTGGGGTGGACTGTCCATCAGAATTGCTTCCCCAGCATTCGATCTCACGATTGGTTTTAATTCCGCAGGCGTGCTCAGCATATCCGACACTGAGTTGAATAAAAGACCCAGACGGGGCGTTCGTCCCCGGTGCACCATCATATCCCCAGCAGAAGATCTGGCCATCATTCCTCCTAATTCCACACGTATATTGAAACCCCAAACTAACTTGAATAAAATCCCCAGGTGGCGAATCCCAATCCGCGGAGAGACTCCCGCCCCAGCAGCTTAC
>CALJNB010000029.1 GCA_937981985.1 uncultured bacterium | reverse complement strand
CGCTTATTTTGCATTCAAGGCCTCTAAAACTATAATATTCGCGCATTTAGACAGCGCTGAACGATCCTGAATTGTGAGTCGAGACGATTTTTGGATCATTTCGGGCTGAAAATAATTTAAAAAACTCTCAACCTCGTCGAGTTCAAGATCTACGGACGGAGTTTTATAATGAATTGGGATCGCAACAGTTGGACTTAAAGCGCGCCACCAAGCTTTCGCCTGTAGAGGACCGATTGTGTAAAGTCCACCGGTTGGGATGAAACAAAGATCGACTGGCCCGATAGCCTCGATAGCACTTTTCGTCGGAGCACATCCTACATCAGAAAGATGGCACACCGTCAGGCTATCAAATTGAAAACAAATCGCGTCGACATATCCGCCGAAACGCCCACCTTCGTATTCGTCGTGGGCTAGCTGAATACGGCGGAGTTGAAATCTCGCTTCTAATTCTTTTTCGTTGTCGTTGAGTGTTCCCAATAAGGTGTCTTTTGCGTTGTGGTCGTCATGATCGTGCGTGACGATAACCCAATCCCATTCACCACCGATGGGGGTGTAGTTCATCTTTCCGCCAAACCCTCCACTGCGATAAGGGTCGATGATAAGCGACTCGCCCGTCTCTGATTTTAACCCCACCGCCGCATGACCCAAAAATTCAATGTTCATGACGAAAGCTTATAGAATAAGTTTTTGTAACGAAAGACGTCAAATTGTCGAATTTATTTGACAGCTCAGATCAGGCGATCATGATTACTTACTAGCCCGACCTGCAAGGATGCAACTTTGGGTATTTAGACCGCGGTGCGGAAATTGACCACGGAGGGTCAAATGTCAAAACCAAGTATTCGGCGTCAACCGAAAACCACCGGTAAGGGAATCCCTGCGAACTCAACGGCCAATCCGAAACCGACTTTTAAGTTCGGCGACAAGATAGGTGAGTATCTCATCAACGGTTTCGCTGGAGTTGGGGCAACCAGTTACGTTTATCGTGCTCGACATGAAACATCTTTTGAACACGTTGCGATTAAGGTGCTTCACCCTCATTTATTATCCGATAAAATAAAGCGTACACGTTTTATTCGTGAAGCCCAGATGATGATGGATTTTGACCATCCTAACGTCGTCAGTTTTCATCGTATTTTGGACGAAGCCGATAACCTGGCGTTTGTAATGCAATACATTGAAGGCGTAACGCTAGAAGAATGGCTCAAGCAGAATAAAGGAAAGGCAGAACAAGAGGAGGTCTTGTCGATCTTTGTCGATTTGTTACGCGGCTTAAATCATGCCCATCGCTGCGGAATCATCCATCGAGATCTGAAACCGGCCAATATACTCATTTCCAAACTCGACGATGAAAATCGTTCGTGTGCAACTATCATTGATTTTGGAGTTGCTCGATTTGCGGACCTACCGATCCCGGCCGAAGATCGAAAGAAAATCGTCGGGACAGCAGCCTATATCTCCCCCGAAGAAGTTCGCGATCCAGAAACGGTCTGCGCGGCAAGTGATATCTATTCGATCGGTGTCATGTTATACGAAGCGATATGTGGCGTGCGTCCCTTTGAGGGGCTTGGAGTCCGTGAGCTTATGAAGGCCCACGTGAACAGCGAGCCCCTTCGACCTTCGGAGGTTAATCCAGAACTCAATGCTCGCCTGGAAGGTGTTATTCTCAAGACTTTAGAGAAGACACCTGACCAGCGTTTTCAAAACGTCACCGAACTCATAGACGCAATCGAATGTGCGACCCGGGCAGAAGTTTTCAAATCACGCACTGCCATTTGGGATACCGGTCGCGGTTTAGAACCCACTGACGGTGCATCTGGATTCTTTCGACAAGCTTTGGCGACTGCCTCTTCTCTTTTCTTCGGACGGCGAACTTCTTCTCCAATGATCGAGAAGCTAGATGACCTTTCGCTTTAAAGTTCATATTTCTGGAATGAATCCTTAGCTCTCTCTATATTCTTCTTGAAAAGGAGAGGGCGGAGAAAATCCCTCTTAAATATTAGCTGATCGGGCGATTGGGATCCCCAACACAGACATGTTTTTCCGCTTCCTTGACTTTCGTTCCATGCATCGCTATTTTCCGCGACGCACACTAATCTGGGTTAAGTTGGTTTAACCCTCACTTTGAGTCCCTACTTGATGTAGGGAAATGAAAGAATATTCAAACAAGTAGGTTTAAACGATGACAATTAAGACGATTAGAAGAATGGTTTCACAAGTTTGTATGATCGCGGCCGCGGGATTGATCCTTAGCGCATGTGGTTCAGAGACAGAAAAATCTGACAACAACACAAATAACACCGACCCAGCTGCATGTAAGTCAAATGAACTTAAAGCAACCGTAAACATGGTTACAGGTTGTTACACTAAATGTGACAACGGAGAATGTGCAACCGGAACCTGTACGAAAGGCATCTGCATTGGTGACACGACCACCGATCCGACGAATCCGAACAATAAGCCAGATCCAAACAACTCACAAACCACACCCACAACTGGCAATACTACACCGACAACCGGCAATACGACACCTACGACCGGTAACACTACTCCACCGGACCCCGTTGCTGATCCGGTTCTCGTAAAACTTTGCGAAGACACATTCGAGAAATTTTTCGTAACGTGCACGGCAGAACTTTGTACACTCGGAGACGATTCAAAAACGCGTCTTGCGATGATATCAGCTGGTCAGCAGCCAGAACAATGCGCATTGGATTTGGCAAATGACGCAACTCAAAAAGCAAACTTTGAAGCTATCCTCGCTGGCGAGTGTGCTCCGTTGAAGCCGCAATACTGTACTGGACTTGGAATAGCTGCAGAATGTGGCTGCGCGCCGGCAGAAAAAGTGGGTGAGGCATGTGCTATGGACGCTCAATGTGAGGGTGGCGATGTCCAGACAGCGTGTATCGCTGAATCTGACCAAAATGGGTTAACTGGCGGAATGTGTATCGCTTTTTGTGCTGATGATCCGAATCAATTCCCAATGGGCGGTGTATACCGTAACTCCGACGAGTGTGGAGCAAACAATACATGTTTCATTCAAGTTGATCCCAACGACGCAAATAATAGAAACGGACTTTGTCTGGACGGATGTGCGAACGACACCGAATGTGGTCGCGATGGATACTCTTGTGTCATCTTAGGTTTCGACGTTACCACTAACCCGGACAAACTTGACATCAACCGAGTATGTTTACCTCCAGGTGCACCGGCCACATGTGGTTCAAATGCAGACTGTAACGGTGGAAACGGGTCTTGTGAAAACGGAATTTGTAATCCTAAAGTTCCTTTCGGTTGCATCGACCAACCTTTCAACGGCGGAAATTCATCAACACTCACCGCAGCTTGTGCGGAGAACGGCGGAACCTGCACCATGATCAATGGTGCGAGCTTCTGTGTTCTTCCTTAAGTTTTGAAGTCAAGCGACTGAGTGAAAAACACCTTCGGGTGTTTTTTTTGTATTCAAACTCGATCAAAAATTTCGTTGCAACAAATCTTGAATTGGGTCAATCTAGCCCAATGAAAACTCTATTTCCTTTTATTTTCCTGATCTGGCTCTCATCTTGTTTCCAAACCAGTGAGTTCGATACCTGTAATCGCGAAACGGAAAAACTCGCTCGCGTTGAAGGCCGCGAAAAATGTGTGCCGATATGTTCGAAGAAAAGCGACTGCACCGGCGATGAGATTTGTACGGAAAGTTTAGTCTGTGGACCGCCTGGTTCAGAGATCATAATTGTAATACCACCCGATAAAGTGGATGCTGGAATGAAAGACGATACTAGCCTCCCGATAATCATCACTGATGAAGCCGCAGAGAAAGCGTGTGTTGATTTTCATGAAAAAGTCGGTGGGTGCTTCGAATCTCAATGCCCTACCTACGATACCTCCGCATTAACGAGCTTAAACGCCGCGGAACTTGAAGAATGCAAACAGGATTACAAAACAGACCCGGAAAGCCAGGAAGCCATCAATACCGCGATTCGGGTAGGGTGTAGCGATTCTTTTTGGAAAGATTTTTATTGTTGGATTGAGTTAAATACAGGATGCGAGATCTGTGAACCGCCGACAACGGTAGGGGATCCATGTGTCGATTCGGCAGTATGCGAAACGGGCGACTTCGCAGCACTTTGTGCAACTGGAGAAGTTGATGTTGATGACGTGCCAGGAGGATATTGCGTCGGCGCCTGTAGTGATCCTCTCACTCAGATAACGCTCAATTATTCGTACGAAAATAACTTGCAATGCGGAACAGGGAATATCTGCCGAGTTAGGGTCGAAAACGTTCAAACCCGATTCGGTACATGTATCAAGGGCTGCTCTCGGCATGACGAATGTCGGCCTGGATACGGATGCTTCTTGGAGTTTGAACATGAAAAGGTGCACAGATCTTGCGTATTTCCCACTACCGAATGCGATCCAACGGTCTGCAAGGCATCTGAAGGACGTTCATGTGTTACTGAAATCGGGCCGGCGGGAGAGGAGTTCTCCGTTTGCGCCGGTGAATGTACTACTGTGTACACGCCTATTTGCCTTGCTTCAAACGGGAAGTGTGAGGTTGGGACAAACGGTAAATCATATTGCGTGCTTCCTTAAAAAGTCCTTTCGATCGCACAGTAAACGCGCTAAAACTAGCGTCAACTCGACTCAACCAAAATAAATTCATTCCCAAGTGCTGCATGGGGACGAGGGATAAGAAATGAGTACCACTAAGATCAATACCTTCCTCGATAAGTATAGCGATCTCGCATTAGCAGGCATCGTCATTGCCATCGTCGCGATGATGATCGTGCCGCTACCGACCTTCCTCCTTGATTTATTACTTTCGTTTAATATCACCATCGCAATCACCTTATTGCTTATCAGTCTTTATGTTCCATCAGTGGTACGTATTTCAGCCTTTCCGTCGATTCTACTCATCACGACATTATTTCGACTTGCACTTAACGTCTCCTCAACGCGCTTAATTTTACTTAATGCCGATGCCGGCGAGGTCATTTCGGCATTTGGAAACTTTGTGGTCCAGGGAAATTATGTTGTGGGCGCCGTTATTTTTCTCATCTTAACGTTGATTCAATTCTTAGTGATCGCAAAAGGTAGTGAACGGGTTTCTGAAGTTGCGGCCCGTTTTACCTTGGACGCAATGCCGGGCAAACAAATGTCGATTGATGCCGATTTAAGGGCAGGGGCGTTAACCCAAAACGAGGCTCGAAAACAGAGAAGTGAACTCCAGAGAGAAAGCCAACTGTACGGCGCGATGGATGGCGCGATGAAATTCGTCAAAGGTGATTCGATTGCTAGCATCGTTATCACCGCGATAAATATTATCGCTGGTATGGTGGTCGGAATTGTTCAGCTAAAAATGGCCCCCGTAGATGCCGCCGAAGTGTACACGCTTCTAACCATTGGAGATGGTCTCGTGAGTCAGATTCCAGCACTCCTCATTGCAACGACGTCAGGACTTATAGTGACCCGAGTCGCAAGCGAAGAGGCAGATGCACATCTTGGTTCTGATATATTTTCCCAAATATTTGCGCATCCTAAAGCGCTTGGAATATCTTCATTTTTGCTCATCGTTTTGGCGCTCATTCCTGGACTACCCACGCTTCCCTTTCTAGTTTTGGGAGGCGGTATCGCGCTGGTGGCGTTCAGTTTATATTCTGCGACAAAACCTAAGAAAGACGAAGAAGAACTTGCAGCTGAAAAGTTAGAACAAGAATTCCAAAGGGCTGCCCAAAAGGGGCGTGATATGTTTCCTGCCGTTGCGCCCCTTAATATTTCGATCGGGGAGGGTTTATCAGCAACACTTGGAGAGACGGGAATTCGAACAATTTCTGACTATTTGCCGGAACTTCGGGAACGGATTTTTCATGAATTTGGCGTTAAGATACCGGGTTGTAGTGTAACGAAAAACATCAACGAACTTGCTGACCTGGAATTCTCAATCAAGGTCGACGAAATCAAGGTTGCCTCGGAGACGATTCCCAACGGTCATATTTTATCATCGGCTACCGAAGCGCAAATCGAAGAGCTTGATCTCGTCTCCATTCAGGGGGCCCATCCTGAATCTAATCGTCAGGTTACTTGGATTGAAGAATCTTCAAAAGTTGCAGTTGAGGACGCAGGCTATCTCACTTGGAACGGTCCGCAGTACATTACGATGCGATTTGAAGAAGCGTTGAAAGAACAAATTTCAAACTTTGTAGGAATTCAAGAAACACGGTCCTTGGTAGAACAACTCACTGAACGCTACCCCGCAACGGTTGAAGAAGTTGTTCCTAAATTACTTTCTGTATCTGAACTAAGCGAAGTATTAAAACGTTTAGTTGCCGAGGGCATTTCAATTCGTCAATTGAAACAAATTCTTGAGATTATTGCAGTACGAGGCTCAAGCGAAAAAGATCCAAGCGCACTAACTGAAATCGTTCGCGAGGGATTATCGCGCTACATTACTGATAAATATACGGGGAACGAAAATAACCTCGCGGCATACACCGTTGACCGCGGCGTAGAGGAAATGATTGCAACATCGTTGCGCCATACTGAAACAGGAACCTATCTTTCCTTAGCACCTGACGTAACGAAAGAGATTCTTAGCGCGTTCGAGAATCATTTGCTTAACGACGATGTCGAAGAGGGTCGAGTGCCTGTTATTCTCACGGACCAACGCGTTCGTCGACATGTTAAAAAACTTATCGTTCTACGTTTTCCTAAGATTCCAGTCCTTTCTTTCCAAGAGATCGAACCCCTCGTCGAAGTTCAATCTTTAGGCATGATAGGTGTGGGCCGACCTACCTGATCTTATTTGGGTTGTTCAAAGGGTGTATTCATTAGATCGATGCGCTGGCGTTCTAATCTAGTCGTTTCCCCAGCTCACCGAGTTGTCTAAGCGTGTGAATATCTTCTCGAAGAAGCGGTACGACTTGGACAATATTCTCTCCGACCTTTTGTTTGAGCTTATCGATAAGTGCGTAGCTGCGTTCGGATACTTTTTGAAGATTAACGTATTTTTGTTCCATCCTAGACCACGATTTTTGACTTATATTTTCAGGAACCTTAATCGCTTTTAGGTCAATTGAACCAAATTTGGGAACGACGCGATTTAGGATAAACAGCGAGGCCTTTTGGTTTAAAGTCTCTAGTTTTTCGTGAAAGAATATCGCCTCATCAATACGTCGTTTATCAGCACCGGTTACGATTACAAAATGGGTTGTTGGTTCACGCAAAATAAAGTCAATGAGTTCGCCACGCGTTCTCATGGTTTCTTGTAGAAATTGCATCGTATCGAAAAATTCAACGAGATCATCAACGAAGCTTTTCCCGAAAGTTTTCCCCATCAACGTTAAAACGATTGTACTCGGCTTGGCTAGACGTTGTAAAAAATTTGACTCTTTTTGTGGCAAGAACCATTTCATAATGCGGTCATCAAAAAATTGTCGAGCGCGGTTAGGGGTATCTAAAAACTCCAACGCATTTTTCGTTGGGGGTGTATCTAGGACGACCAAGTCGTAGTTACCACTTGTGTAAAGATCGTGGAGTTTATCGAGCGCCATGTATTCTTGCATCCCGTGGAGGGTGCTCGAAAGTAGCTTATAGATATTATTGTCACGACTTCGCTGCACGGTCGCTTCATCAGGGGCGTTTTGTTCGACGAGATCGTCTAGGGTTTGTTTTTGGTCCAACATCATCGCCCAAAGCTCGCCGGTCTCATTCTCGGTCTCAAGCTCCACTTGTTGAGGTTTGTTCGAAAGCGCCTCTAAACCTAAACTATCAGCCAATCGTTTCGCGGGATCGATAGTGAGGACGATAACGCGCTTTCCGCTATTTGCTGCACGTAACCCGAGTGCCGCTGCGGTTGTTGTTTTTCCAACTCCACCGGGACCTGCGCATAATATTAACCGCGCGTCGTTTAGCATTTTTGAAACGATTGTGATGAGATACTCCTACTCGCTACAGACTACACTACAGTTTTATAATCCGTTTCGGCTAGAGTGATTTTGATAAACCCTACTTTTGAACTAGGCATCGGTTCTTAATGAAATGAAGATATTCTATGTCGGAAATTCGACAATAAAGACAGAACCATCGCCGCTTGCACTTTCAACGTGAATCGTTCCTCCGAGGGCGCGTACGAGGTGCTTTACGATCGCGAGTCCAAGCCCGGTCCCACCAATCTCTCGGCTTCGTCCCTCGTCGACGCGATAGAATCGTTCAAAGATTCGGTCCAAATGTTTTTCATCAATTCCGATTCCGTTATCAGATATTGTAAATCTAACGGATTGGTCGGCACGTTTGCATGATATTTGTATCTCACTTTCGGCTTCGGAATACTTGATCGCGTTCTCCATTAGATTTTGTAGAACGACCGAAAGCCCTCCAGGGTCTCCTAGTACTATGAGGTCGTCACAATCGGAATGAATGAGAATCGACTTTTCTTCGGCGAGCGGTCTGATGTTTTCCAGGACCTCAAGACAAATGGCTCGCGTGGAAATTTCTTTATTCGTCATCAAGTCACCAGCAGCCTCGATTTGTGAAAGTCGAAGTAGTGATTCAATTAACGTCCCCATACGCTCGCTGTGGCGGAAGATGGTTTCGGCGAAATCGGCCGCAACGTCGTTGAGGTTCATAGACGGCAAAGTTAAAGTTTCGGCGCTGGATTGAATAACGGCGATTGGAGTTCTTAGTTCGTGTGAGAGGTTGGCCACGAAATCTTGTCGAATGCGTTCAAGTTTTCTGATTTTCGACACGTCATGAAGGAGGACAATCACGCCGGTGATCGTCGGTTCGTTCTCCTTGGAGAAAGTCGGTGAGATCGTAACTGAGTAATCGATCCCCTTTCTTTTTAGTTCTGCAGTACGTTCTTCTCCTGACCACAAGACGGCACGAACATCGTTATCTAATTCCTCGCCAATTGCTTCGCCAAGTTTGATGCCAAAACGTTGGACCGCAACCTGATTGGCGAGAACAACCTTCTCTAAATCATCAACGGCGATTACAGCCTCGCCCATGCTGTCCAACAAGGTATCTAAACGTTGGCTTTCGTCTTCAAGGAAGGTCATCTTCGCTGCGATTCGTATCGCTGTCGAATCGATATCCTGAGGATTTTTTGCAAGATTAGTTTCAACTTGGCTGAGCAGCTGGAGGGTTCGCTTATTGTTTTGGGATATTAATACGCGCGACGACACGAAGGCGGCAAACAATGCTCCGATTGCGGTGTACCCAAGCGCCCTGAAGACAAGGCGGGGATCTTCGCCCAGGGTAGTTGAGCTGTAGAACCATACGGGTAGGGCAACGACTGTAAAGACCAGCATAAATGTGAGGGTGCTCTGAAGCGTTTGGTTCACGGCTTTTCCGAAAAGCGATATCCAAACCCGCGTACAGTTTCTATGTATTTGCCGGAACTTCCGAGTTTTTCACGTAAGCGTTTGACATGGGTATCTACCGTTCGAATCGTTAAAGAGATATCGTTTCCCCAGACTTGTTCGAGTAATTCTTCTCGGGTTCTTGCCTCGCCTGGAGCGTTAAGGAAGGTTTTCAAAAGACGAAACTCCGTAGCTGTTAGGTCGGTCTCGCTTTCGTCGATATAAACGCGATGACGAACAGTATCCAATTTTATAGTAGCAAAGTTTACGATATTGTCATTTTCGGTTGGCGCAGTCTTGTAGCGTTTTAAGATCGTCTTCACGCGTAATAATAACTCCCGGACGCTGAAGGGTTTGACGACATAATCTTCGGCTCCAACCTCAAATCCTACGATTCTGTCGATTTCCTCTCCCCGTGCAGTTAAGAAAACGATTGGGATAGAGGCTGTGTCTACGTTTGCCTTAAGCGATTTACAAACATCAATACCCTGGATCCCGGGTAGCATAAGGTCTAAAAGTATTAGGTCGGGTCCGAAACCTGCTACTGCGTTTAAACCTTCCTCTCCGGTTTCAAAGCCGAGGGTTTCATAGTTTTCATTTTGTAAATTGAACTCTAAAACTTTTCTCAGATCGTCTTCGTCCTCTATTATGAGGATTCTATATTTTGCATTCATGATTAGAACCTAAAGTGTTTGATGTATCGGAGTCCCGTTATAGAATAAACGGGATAACGACCTAGATCAGATGCGACTGCGTGGAGCTCGCCGAAAATACCCACCGAAGAATGGCGACTGTATCGCCAATCCATTCCTATTACGAGAGAGGCACCGAAGTTGACAAGCGGTTCGGCGTCGTCAACACGCGGAATATCGACGTAAAAAGTGGGTCCCAAACCAAAATAGGGGATATATTTCACGATATCGATCAGGTATCGCAGCCTTAATGAAGCATTCATCACGGTATCTGCCGGAAAAAGGATAGTAGTTTCGTCTTTCTGTAGTTCGCTACTCTGAAAATGATGACTTGCACCAAAGCTTGATGAAAGCATCCAGAATTCCGAAATTTGATAATGAATACCAGCCTGACCGCCTGGGCCCCAGAGGCCACCTGCCCCTACGGTATTGAGATTAGCAGCGCCGACTCCTGCCCAGACTCCCAATTCGTCTGCGAACGCGGAGTTGGAAAGCCCGAATAGGAGAAAAAAAGCGAAAATAATGTTCCTACTTAATACCATTGGTTGACACAGCTAAAGGTCATATCTATATTCCGGCCGATTTTGTGTTTATTTCAAATTAATAAAACACTTTAAATTTAACTAGGGCTTATACCCCTGACGAGCACTTTATGGCCATCAAAATTAAAAAGAAAGACAATTCGAAAACTCCAGAAGTCGAGGTTGAAGTCCTCGAATCGGAGGACGAAGCTGTCGAAGTCGATGTTTACGCTGGAAATGTGGATCCCTTCGAACGACGAGCGATGTCTACGGCAAGCTGGGTTGAAAAGAATCCGGTCGTCGTTTTCGGTGGCTTTGCACTTATTTTAGCTGCGTTTATTGGATATTATTTCTTCCAAGAAGGAGAAAAAACCAAAGCGATTGCAACTTCCTCAGAGATGAATTCGGTTTTTGATAGTTTCGTTGCACCGATAAAAGGGTCTGCTGAATTGGAAGCGTTGGAGAAGGTACCGGATGGACCCAAACCGAAGAAGACTTTTGATGATATGACCAAAAAATGGACGGCTATCTATGAGACGGCGTCAAAAGGTCTCGAGGCGCCCGCAACAGCTCAAAGTGCCAGAATAACGAAAGCAGCCGCGGCTACTAAGCTCGGAAAATACGACGAAGCAATTACTCTATATAATGGCTTCCTCGCGGAAAAGCACGACGTGAGCTCCGAAGGTCCTGTACTCCAAGGTTTAGCCTCAGCTCAGATCGGCGCGAAGAAATTTGACGAGGCAATTTCAACTCTAGGCAAATTGGAAAAGCTTGATGAGGGTTTCGCGGGTGCTGCCAAATACCAACGTGCTCGTATTTTGGAATGGCAAGGGAAGAAAGACGACGCCAAAAAACTCTATCAAGACATCCTTGATAATAACCCCAAGTTTTCGAAGAAGTCTGACGTTGAACGTCGTTTGGGAACATGGGGAATGACCGTAGCTCCTCCTACAGTAGTTAAGACAAATCCTGATGAAGCCTATACTTCAAAACTTACCACGGGTTATGAACTAAAAGCAGCAGCCGGAGGCATTGAATCTAAACTCCTTACTTTCGTTTCCGACGAAGCCGTCGTCGTAGATAAGACGACGTGGTTTGATTTTGACCGCCTGAATTTCAATACCGGAAGTTCGGCTTTGAATATGGCAAAATCTAAATCTCAACTTCAAAATATTTTCGAAGTCTTCAAAGCTTTTCCTAAGGTTAAGGCGAAGTTGGGCGGTTATACCGATAATACCGGTAATGCAAAGAGCAACCTTACGCTTTCGCAGAAACGCGCAGATACCGTTGTAGCAGAGCTCGTGAAGATGGGTATCGATAGCACACGTCTGGAAGCCGAAGGCTTCGGTGACGCACACCCGATTTGTCCGGCAAACGATACGCCCGCGTGTCGTCGTCAAAATCGACGTATTTCACTTCGAGTAACTGAGAAATGATCAAAGCATTAGAGCACAAAAAAGCAAGTTCGCTTTTTGGCAACGCTTTGACCTCTAAAAATGCGGCCTTGTTTTTTCTTTTTTTTGCGTTTGTTACCACCTCTTGCGCAAATCAATCTAGAGCGCTCGCACCCTCGGCAGCCACTCCTATTGTGAAGCAGGTTTGGCACGCTCGGACGGTTGACCCCGTTTACCTTGGTCAATTTCCGATTGAGCACGCACAACCTTCACACGCTAGGTCGAGTGACCAATTGGTAGTTGCGTCATCATCTGGATTTATGACCGTCTATAAAGCGGCAAATGGCGAAGAGATTTGGCGTAAGAAATTCGATGATTCTTTCTACGCAGGAGCATTAGCTGTTTCTGATCAGGTTTTTATCGGCTCTTTAGATGGTTTTGTTCGCGCGCTTTCTTTGTTATCCGGGGAAGAAATCTGGAAGAAGAGTCTAGGCGCGTCTTTGGAGTCGGTGCCAGCTCACCATGACGGAAGAATCTTTATTTCCGATACCGCAAACGGTTTACACGCTCTGGATGCATCGACCGGCGAGGTTTTGTGGTCGCATCGACGAGATCCCCCGACTTTTTTTACGATTCGTGGAACATGTAAACCCGAAGTAAATGACGGTGTACTCTATTGTGGTTTTAGCGATGGGTATCTCGGAGCGTTTCAAATCGATACCGGGGACGTGTTATGGTCCGTGAATTTGTCGGATGGACAGACAGAGTTTACTGATATTAACGACGAAGTTTTTGTAACCGACGATACCGTCTTTGCTGCTTCCTATAGTGGCGGAGTTTACGCTTTAAATCGTGAAGATGGCACGACCATTTGGCATAATAAGGTTAGAGGGGTTGCCGACTTCGCGCTATCTTTTGATTCTATATTTATTGCTACCTCTAATAAGTTAGTCGCCCGGATTGCGCGTGATAGCGGCGAAGCGGATTGGAGTTTCAAGTTTAAAAAGAGTGCGCCAATCGATGTTCTCCATGTCGGAGATTATCTTTTTGCAACCACAGCAAACGGTCCTGTTTTTGTCTTTGATGGAAAGACGGGCTACCCGTTCGAAAAATGGATGGGCACCAATGGTTCGAGCGCTCCGCCGACCTGGGCTGCGAATCGTTTGTATTTCCTCACTGATGCCGGCGAAGTTGTTGTAAACCGTATTGGTTGGAAACTCGGCAAGTAATCCAATCTTGCGTTCTTAAAATAAAATCAGGATGAGTTCAGTGAAAGTATATAGGTTTACCTTATTCCTTTTTATTCTTCTTTTTTCATGTAGTTCGCGTCCAAGTCATTCTCGATTAGAATCACCAACGGTTCGTGTTGTCGATGACGTTGAAGAAGCTTTACCGATGATTGACGGTAGACCGATTTCTGAATTACCGATCGCTGCCCCTCAATTAAAGGAGGTATGGCTTGAGGGACAGGCCTTGCTTGAGTTAAAACCACAGCCGCTGGCCCGCAACTCAAATGCGGAACAAAGCGCGGCCTGGTTTAGAACTTTCGGGGACTGGACGCGCTTATTTTTTGCGCAACGACAACGACTCCTAAAAAAAATGGTTCCCTTGAGTGAGGGATTTCATGGGCGGCTGTTTAGTAGTCTGCTGTTCGCCAACATCGATTCGCGTTTTATCAATAATTTACAAGCGATTAAGCTTCCCGAGACGCTGTCTAAAGCATCAGCGATGTATCTTCAGAACGCGATCGACCTGAGGATTTCGATGTTAACCGATGCCTTAGTAAGTGAACTCAAGGGGGCTCAAATTGGACTCGAAAACGCGCATGTTTCTTTGGAAGCTTGGAAGGAAATTTGCGAAGCAGAACTGTTACGCTTTTCAAAGCAAAACAAAAGATATGATCGGGTGGCGCTGGCTGAGAAAACAAGATGGATGCAGTCATTGAGTGATGCATGGCCTGTTGAATGTCAGACACAAGGCGTGAGTAAATTTTCGGAGTATGAAGGCGAACCTAATCATTCCTCAAAGCGTCAACGGGTGGCAATATTTATCGACGAAGATAGTTTGGAGGGAGTTTTTAAAGACGACCCGCGCGGATTTTCAACCTTTAGTAAGAGAGTTTACAAATCAGTCGCGAAACTCGCCAAACATGCGACATTGATTTCTATGAAAGAAATGAAATTAGCCAAAACCCTGGTAGCAGAAAAAAGACTTTCTAAACAGAGTCGTACCTGCGCTGCGGCACCTCCTTTGGAGGCTGTTCTTCAGAATGAATATGAAAATTTGGTGATAGCCAGGGTGGGACGGAGTGATATTATGTTTTCATGCACGGATTGGGGGACACGAAAAAGAAAGCCTGATTGTGAGGAAGAAACGAGGTTCACGTTAAACGTTGATGTATCCGCCTATGGAACTCTCAATAATTTCGAGCCGATTACAAATCAGGTCGAAGTGAAATCTGGCGCGCAAGGGTTGCCCAAAACCTGGATCAACGCGGCACGGGAAATCGGAGAGATTACGGCAGATCGAATCGGCTCTGGCTTTGGAGGATTGTCCGGAGGTGGTCATTCCAACATTTCAAAACGCTTCTATGATAAATGGTATCAAAACGATTGGTTCGAAAAGACAAAGACACTTAATGATAACATCGCCTTTCTGGAATGTAATAGTGCGCCTTCGCCGATAAGTTACGATTTAGACTGGCAGATTTCGCCTTCGGGCCAAAGTGACGGCGTCGAACTTAATTGGATTAGCGCCCCGGAAAAACAAGCCGATACGATAAAGTCATGCATGGAGAAGGTTCTTCGCGAAACGCCTTGGCGTTGTCCGATGAGCGGGAAACCCGAAACACTTTCGTCTCGAGTCTGTGAGCGAAAGTCTTATAAATGGTGGGACTGAGATTTGAACGAAACAGATTAGCCCAGAATATCGCTTCTGACTCTGCGATCTTTGTAGATGATGATAGCGGGATGAATCATCGAGTTCTATTTTTCTTTGTTATTGATGTGATTGCTGACCGAGGGTTTCTCAAGGTTTAAAAAGAGGCGTTGAAATATAGCGTTCGGCGGTATCGGGGAGGATAACCACGATGCGTTTTTGAGGAAGGTTCTTCGCCAATTGGAGTGCGGCGTAAAGGGCCGCCCCTGAAGATATTCCCGCCACTATCCCTTCTTTCTGGGCGAGTAATCTTGATGAATTGTATGCGTCTTCATCGCTAACAGATTGAATAATATCGATCAGTTCCACATCTAGGTTTTTCGGGATAAAGCCAGCACCGATTCCTTGTATTTTATGAGGGCCAGGCGCTTTGCCAGCGATAACTTGGGAACCCTCAGGCTCTACCGCGACGATTCTTAAATTGGGGTTCCGTTCTCTTAGGAACTTTCCAGCGCCCGATAGGGTTCCCCCGGTTCCGACGCCAAAGACGGCAATA
>CALJNB010000028.1 GCA_937981985.1 uncultured bacterium | reverse complement strand
TCAGATAGCCATACAGTGGCATGCTGGCACACCGAAGAAGTGTCGAAAAACAAGTCCTTTTTCAAACCAAAAACTGCTTAGTTTATCAGGAAGAACATCATGGCAAATGCTAAAAATAACGTTAAAACACCCATACTTGAGGTAAGAAACCTCAAGAAACACTTCCCGATCAAAAAGGGGATACTTGGACGAGTTGTCGGACACGTTAAAGCCGTCGATGACATTAGTTTTGATGTTTACGAGAACGAAACCTTGGGTTTGGTGGGAGAGTCAGGTTGCGGGAAAACCACTGCAGGCAGAACCCTTCTTAGACTACTTGAACCGACTGGCGGTACAGTTGAATTCGGCGGGAAAGAAGTCTTTTCGTTAGACAGGGAAGATATGCGACAGATGAGGCGAGAAATGCAAATCATCTTCCAAGACCCCTTCTCTAGTCTCAATCCGCGGATGACAATCGAGTCTATTATTGGAGAGGCCATCGCTTTTCACAATATCGCCACCGGCGATGCCCGGCGTAAAATGGTGGAAGAACTTCTCGTTAAAGTAGGTTTGCAACCCAGTTATATGACCCGTTATCCGCACGAATTTTCAGGTGGTCAACGTCAACGAATCGGAATTGCACGGGCGCTTGCGCTCAAACCCCAATTTATCGTGTGTGATGAGGCCGTTAGTGCGCTCGATGTATCCGTACAAGCGCAGGTAATCAACTTATTGCAAGACCTCCAGGATGAGTTCAAACTTAGTTATTTATTTATCGCTCACGATTTATCGGTCGTTAGACATATCTCTGATCGAATCGCGGTGATGTATCTGGGCAAGATTATGGAGATGACAACCTCGGAAGAACTTTTTGAAGGCGCCCTTCATCCCTATACACAATCACTTTTATCTGCGATTCCTCGCGCCGATCCGAAACGTAAACATAAACGGGTTATTCTTGACGGCGATGTCCCCTCTCCGATTAATCCACCGCCTGGATGCGGTTTTCACACACGCTGTCCAACCTGTTACGAGCCGTGTAAAACTATTGAACCCAAAACGATTGAGGTAACCGAGGGGCACTTTGTCAAATGTCACCTCTATAGTGACGAACACACGCCCAAAGATCCTTCCGTTTGGGATCGACTTCCGAACCCGCCGAAGGCGATCACAATGGACGGAGACCTTGCTAAACTCGACCTGAGTTCAGAAGAATAAAGGTTCCCCATTCCCTTTACACGTCTAAGAATTTACCAACATTATACTGTCTTCATTGACAATAAAAAACGTCTTTGGGATGCTCTTAGACAAGAATACTAATCCACAATTCTCCCTTATTTAGGGCATCATATGTTTATTTTAACGGTCAGTGAAAAAGGCGGCCAACGTTCCACGTTCGAGTTTGAAAAAAACGAAGTAACCATCGGACGTATGAAGGGCAATGATATCGTCCTGCCAAAAGGAAACGTTTCGAAGCGACATTCAAAAATTGTCTTCCAAGCCAATGCGTTTTCTATTGCTGACGCTGGAAGTACTAACGGTACTTTCGTCAACGGACGCCGAATACAAGGTGAACAAATCATCACACATAGTGATAAAATCTATATTGGAGATTTCATCCTCCAATTAGAAAACAACACAAAAGCTGTGAATCCCGGAAGTGGTTTTAACCCCGAAATCAGCAGCGGTTATCACCCGAATCCGGTCGAAGCAAGTTCGGGATTAAATCCCCCTGTTAATCCGCAGATTCGCGAGTCTGGGTTCGTTTCTATGGATCCTTCTGCCATCAATCTGCCGCCTACCGGCGCACCGCGACCGCCAGTCAATGTTCCTCCAGTCAACGTTCCTCCAGTCAACGTTCCTCCAGCGCCGACATTCAACACACCAGCGGCTCTCGTGATTCCGCCGGCTCCTGATCTCACGACTCCGGACATTGCCATTCCCTCCGAAAGCGCGGAATTCGAAGGCCTCGGAAACATATCCAGTGCGTCGTTAAATTTTGATGTCGGACTCGAAAAACCGACTGGTCCGCGTAATATTCCTATTTTCGTCGATCCTCTCGAGGACAACTTCAATGAAGAACTTCAAAAACTTCATGCGAAGGTTATCCAAGCGTTACTAAAAGATATCAAACTCACGTCACTCCCTAAAAGCTATCCTGTCCCAAAAGGTGATGTGACAAAATTTACGGCCTCGGTGAATAAAGCATTCGTCGCAGTGAACTGCGGTACCCATAAAGCTGAACTTGAGACGCTTGTACTCGCAGAGTGTATTGGCCTGGGCCCCATCGACGCCTTGCTAAATGACCCTGAAGTTCTTGAGATTTTCGTTCATAAATACGACCAAATCTTTGTGCGAAAATCCGGGAATCTCATTCGTCATCGTTCATGTTTCGCTACCCCTGAATTCCTAAATCTGTCCATATCCCGTTTATTCGGTGCTCAAGGAGAGGCGACCCAACATCTAACACTGGAGAACGGAACTCAAATTTGCGTCACGCTACCACCTCTCAGCGAGGGGCCAGTGGTCGCAATATCAAAACCACGCAAGATTAAATCTTCATTTGATGAACTCGTCGCCGATAAAACGATTTCAGCGTCGGCTGCAAACTTTCTTCAAAATGCCGTCGCGGCCGGAAAATCGATTCTCGTTACCGGACCTAAAAATTCTGGCAGAACAACACTAATATCGGCTTTGGCGTCTGAACTTCGCAACGGATTTCGTACGATCGCCATCGAGGATGCGTCCGACCTATCTCTGCCCGAGTTCACCATCCGATTTAAGAATAATTCAAGCACCAACGTCAATCCCATCGAAGCCGCGCTTCAAATGCATCCCGACCGAATCATCCTGGACCCTTGCAACACAAAAAACAGTTACGCGTGGGTAAACGCAATTTCAAGCGGGACTGCGGGCAGTATCGCGTCTATTTTCGGAACAACCACCTCCGACGCTTTGGGACGATTAGAATCGATGGTACTGCTGGGAGAGGACCGACTTAGTGCGCGCGGTGTGAGAGAACAAATATCCAGAGCAGTGGATGTTGTTGTAGTCCTGAACCGAACTGAGAAGGGATTTAGGACCCAACAAATTAGTGAAGTATCTGGAGTAGATTTCGACTCGTTTAGAACGCAAGACGTTTTTTATTATCGTTCTGCCGGCCAGACAGGACGTCTCCACCCAACGTGTTACGTACCTTCTTTCTACGAAGACTTGAAACATTCTGGCTTCGAAGTTGATTTCAATATTTTCAGAGAATAGATGTTCGTATTAACGGTCAAAAACGAGGCTGGGGAAATCGCTGTAAAAAAGGAATTTGAGTCGGCTTCATTTGTAATCGGGCGAGACCCCGATTGCGATGTCTCTATCTCATCGAGTGGAATAAGTCGAAAACACGCAAGGATTTTCACTCAAGATCAATGCTGTTTCATTGAAGACTTAGGTAGTTCAAATGGTACTTTGGTTGATGGGCAGAAGGTCCACGGCCAACGAAACTTAGGGACCGCAAGTCAAATTCAAATCGGCGAGCACCTGCTGTTTTTCCACCAGAGCAACGCAAAATTCGATATCAGCGGGACCCTATTTATTTCTGATGATGACCAACATTGCAAAATTGTCCGGGTTAACGATTCCTTCGCCGGAGAGGTGTATAACCTTTCGGAAATGAACAACACCATCGGAAGAACCGATGAAAACTTCATCCTTTTGAGTGATCATTCGATAAGTCGACATCACGCAGAAATTCACAGGACTGGATTGGTGTACACGCTGTCTGATTTACAGAGTTCCAATGGCACACAGGTCAACGGAAGAAAGATAAAGAAACCGGTCGAACTGCGCCGCGGCGATAAGATAGACTTCGGGAACCTCCAATTCGTCTTCACGACTGGTGGCGACCAAGTCCCCCTCCACGATGATCGCACGAAAAGCAGTAATGTGTCGCTGCCAATATTAGCTGGTGCGATAGTTTTAGTTATGATGATCTTAGGAGGGGCCTACGTCCTTTTGGGATGATACGGGGTCACACACAATCGCTTTTATTTATAAAAACAAGCAAGAAGCGTAAACGCTTTTATTATTTGGCCCATGATGGCGAAGAGTAACCGCCGCCTTTTGTAAGTAGTTTTTGAACTTCTCCATCGGCGGTCATCATCCATAAACGCCGACCTTTCCCACCTCGCGTACTGGTGAACACAACGTAACGACCATCTGGGCTAAAACTTGGGTCTTCGTTGGTCCCCTGACCTTGGGTGAGCCGTTCGATACGCCCTTCCAGATCGGAGACAAATATATCAAACTTGCCTCGTTTTTCCCGAGCACTAAAAACGATCGCATCTCCCTTCGGTGACCATTCAGGAGACGTATTGTACTTTCCTTTATAGGTTAGCCGTTTTTGGTTGGAGCCATCCGAATTCATCGTATAGATTTGAGGCGTCCCTGCCCTCCCGGATACAAATGCTATCTTTGAACACGATGCATTCCAGCTAGGGCTGGTATCGATTGATGCCTGATTTGTCAGACGTTTTATGAGCTTCCCATTTGTCGCGTTGATGACATAGATATCGGCATTCTGCCCGCCCATAGATAGGGTTAAAGCGATCTTCCCGCCGCAATAAGATGCGCCTGTATTCTGGCCACGGCGAGACGAAATCTTTTTCGCTTTTCCACCGCGATTTACCCAGAGATCAGGATTATCGTGGGCGTAGCTGGTATAAAATACGCCACCACCGCCGAGCGTGGGAAACAGGTTGATGGAACGATTTTTGGTTATTCGACTCACATTAGAACCATCCATGTCCATTACGTAAACCTGCTTACGACCTTTGACTTTTCGAACAAAAGCGATGCGAGTACCAAAAACTCCCATCTCTCCCGTATAGTATTTGATGACAGCGTTAGCAAAGTCATGAATATTCTGACGGATCTCTTTCTCACTTGTGCCCGCTTTCCATTCCAGCCGAGCTCTCGCCTTTTTATCAACGATATAAAGCCGCAAGTCTAGGACCGTTGTTTCGCCTTTGGTTAGGACAGAACTTTTGATTAGACCTTGGGCCCCGACATTAAACCAGTTTTGAAAACTGATTGTTCCTTTTTCTATCCCTTCGGTTTTCGGATCAAAGAAAAAACTATCATTTGGAAGAATCTTAAAGAGACCACTCAAATCGAGGTCACGTCGAAGAATATCCTGAACTAATTTCGCCGTTTTTTTATCCGTACTAAACTTTGTATCCGGAATAGCCATAGGTATGAGTGTTCGTTTTGCCCCGCCTTGAATATCGATATCGATTCCCGAGTCAGATTTCTCTTGAGCGTAAATCGGTTCCGATAATAAGGACTCACAGAAGAGAAATAGGGGTAATAAAAAGATAATAGGATATTTCATAACAACTCTCAGCTTAACGGCCTGTGTATTTCCATTTTTTTAAATTTAAACCTTCTTTAACAACCGCAGCCAGGATTTCTGGATTTTTAGGGAGTGGCAACGTATGGCGTCCTCCGGTTGCTTGATACCGCTTCAATACTCGCTCAATACTGGCATTGAATTGGTCATTGGAACTCTTTTTCTTAAATCGATAGCTCACAATACTCCCGGTATTAGACAAGCGGACATATACATTAACTGTCCCAGCAAGGGCTTGAGCTTCGTCCACTGAAAGAGTAGACGGCGGAGACCAGTGTTTATTGAATTCTTTTAATAATTCTGTCGCATAGGTTCTCAACATGGACTTTTTGGCAGTCCCGCCAAGGAATCCATCCTCTTTACCTTCAGGAATTTCGTCGTTTGTGGGTCGATTGGGATTATGGAGCTCGCTCAATAATTCAGCCATCTTCTTTTTACGCGCATTTGGATCTACTTTTGTTTCATCCTTCTTTTTCTTAAGACTGATGACGGGTTTATTAGGCTGATTGATAACGACCTTTTCGGGGGGGGTTTCGGCTTTCTTCGGATTGGCGATGGTTGGAAGTTCCTTTTCTGGCTTTTCGACACCCAGCGCCAGAAGTTCCACCTCTTCAAACTTTAACATTTTGGGCGCGATTTGCTCGTCCATCGCTTTTTCGGCGCCGAGGGTGCCTATGATAATCGCCACAACAAGCCCTGAGTGCAATGCTAAGGTTACCAGAGCTCCGACGATAAAACCGGTTGTGTTGGATCTGTTGGCGACGTACGGCGGACTCACTTGTTCCCCTTTTTAGACTTTTCTTCCAAATATTCAGGGTTGGTAATCATTCCGATCTTTCCGATTCCGGCTCGTTTAATACGAGCCATCGCTCCCACCACAAAACCATAGGGGATTTCAGTGTCAGCAAGAAGAAAGAGTTCGCCTTGTTCTTTTAACTTTTCATTTTTCCCAAGCTTTTCTCCTAAGGTTGCAAAGCAGGGTTCAAAACGGTCCTTCTCCGCGAGATCCTTCTTAGAAGAACAGTCCACAAGCTCTGTATCGCCAGCGCTTACTTTAAGGTTGCGATCGATCGTGAGGATAAATTTATCGGTCGTCTCAGGATCGATTCTATTCGCGTTTTCTTTGGTCACGGGGAGGTCCATTTCGACGGCCCGTTTTTCTTGTTCTTCTTTTTCGATCATCGGTGCTGAAACCATAAACACGATCATCAAAACGAGCATGATATCGACCATCGGTGTGACATTGACCTCAGATATCATCTGTCCATTTTGGTTTTGACTCATACTCATGATTTGCCTCCGCTACTGGCGTATCCCTGGGAACTCATTTGAAGAAATGCCTTTTAACGATATTGAGAAAGTCGTTTGAAAAATTATCCATCTCCGCCCCCAAAACACGGATTTTGCTCAAGAACCAGTTGTAAGCGATCCCTGCTGGAATAGCTGCCACAAGACCGACGCCAGTCACGATCAAGGCTTCGGCGATAGGCCCTGCTACGACATCTATACCAGACGCGCCCGCAGCTTGAATATTGACAAAGGCATTCATGATTCCCCAAACCGTACCAAAAAGTCCGATAAACACGGCGTTTGAACCGACGGTCGCAAGAAAGGGCAGCATCGATTCTAACTGGGTAATTTCGGAGGACATCGCACGTCGTAATGACCGTTCGATATTTTCTATACCACCTAATTGGGTTTGCGAAGCTTGAACATCAGTCTCCGCGTTTTTCAGTTTTGAAAGCTCGATATAACCCGCCTTAAATACTTGAGAGACCGGTGAACGCGGAAATTCCTCGGCAGACTGGTAAATGGAATCAAGGCGTTTTGACTGCCAAAAGATATCGAGAAACTTCTGGGATTCGTTCTTCGCCCGCATCAAGTAAAAACCCTTTAATCCGATAACAAACCACGACGCTATCGAAAGCAGCGCAAGTAAAACCAAGACGCCCAACACGACGCCGCTGGCTTCCATCATGATTTCAACAATCCCCTTGGGGTCGGCCTTAGGCGTGCTTTGGGCCGTTACGAGTTGTACGAAAATAGATTCGAACATGATCTAAAGTCCTTCATAAAAATGCAATATTGGTTCAAATAAGTATCACGAATATGTCTTAAACCGAAGTCTTTGTTTAGGAAGATGATTTCCACGATTTCGTCGCCATCGGCAATCAAAAAATGCCCTAAACGCCCCCCCCGAATCGAGATTCGTGTTTGCGCATCCCGGGCAAATCGTCATAATATCGACTCTCTTCAACGAAACCGATATGAGTTCTAGCACTATCAAAGATTGTTTGAATCTTGTCTTACAAACAAGCATGGAACACGTCGTGCTCCTGGATCAAAATCTAAAAATCATTGATGCGAATACGAACTTCAATCGCTTGTTTGACATCGCTCCCACGTCATTAGAAGCATTTATAACGCGAATAAATTCCGAAACGACACAAATCGAAAAAAAGATTGTAAAGTGTTTTTCTCAACCCGAAACACCATTCCGATTCTCGTCGTCTTTTCTGAATAAAAAAAAGGTGCAAACATGGGTGGAATGGACCGCTAAAACAGATGGCCAATATTGTGTTCTAATAGGATCGGATGCGACGAAATACCAACGTACCGTCAAAGCCCTAAACACGCATCGAAAACAAGTCGAAACCCAAAAGAAGACAGAGGATTTATTCGTTGCAAAAATGAACCATGAACTTCGGACCCCCCTGAACGCAATTATCGGATACAGTCAAATCCTGTTACGTTCTCAACTTCCCGAAGACGGGAAAGACTACGCACAACGAATTCGTCAAAATGGAAAAAAACTGCTCCATCAGATAGATAACGTCCTGTCCTTCTCAGACACTGAACCGGTAGTTAACATCGAAAAAGTAGACCTTTTTCAGCTCTTAAGAGTCGTCATCGACGAATTCGAGCTTACTCTGGATAACCACGACCGTTTAATCGAACTCAAGGATATACGTCACCAAGATGCCATCGATGCTGATTACGATCGACTCTACCACGTTGTACGAAACCTCCTTGATAACGCGATCAAATTTTCCGAAAACGGAAACATCGAACTCGTCGTAGAATCGGACAAGTACACACCAGTGGCCTTACATATTGTCGATCAGGGGGTTGGTGTTTGCAACGAAAACGTGGACAGCATCTTTGCTCCTTTCCAAAAAGGGATGTTACTCCTCAACGATTGCGGCGTTGGATTGGGCCTTTCGGTCGCCAAAAAACTTTGCAAAGAAATGGGATTCAAACTCAATTTACAACCCACCGAAATAGGAAGTAAGTTTACGATTTCTTTCAGACTTGATCAGTAACTTATACTGAGGTCCTCCACACTTAAACCGCCCCAAGAAAAGACTTCCCCGAGTAAATAGATTGACCCGCAAATAAGTGCACGGGGTTCTTCGCGCAGCAACTCGTCTACACTTCCAAATCGAGAGATTGGAATCCACTTGCTGAGTTCGTTTTCGTCGGCAGCCCGTTCAGAGTTAATACTAACGCCCCAAACTGGCTTGTTTAATGCGGAGAGTACGCGCCCCATGCGTTGAAGATCCTTATCTTTCATCGCACCAAAAATAACGACATCGAACGCATCTTCCGGGCAGCTGTTCAAAAAACTTTCAAGCCCGAGAGGATTATGGGCAGCATCGACTAAAACTCGAAATGGCGTGCTACCTTTGGTTTTCTTCAAATAGACCTCATCTCCTCGCCCCGGCCAACGACTCTTCGAAACGGCCACTTCTGCTGCATCCTTCTTAAATTTTTCATTCAAAAAAGCTTTCGTGGCTTGAAGTGCAGTACGTCGATTATTCTCCTGAAAATCGCCTGCTTCCTCAACAAAATCGTGGTGTTCTTCGCTTTGACTCAGCAATCCTGGATAGGTTTGAGGCCCTATAACCGCTGGAATTCGCGGTCGAAGAAGTGCGAATTTTTCGGCGGCAATTTCGGCTATGGAATCGCCCAAGTACGCCTGATGATCTAAGCCGATATTGGTGATCACCACTAAAGCGCGTTCGATTGCGTTGACCGCGTCTAATCGCCCACCTAATCCCACTTCCATGACTGCAACATTGACTTCCATTTGTTTAAAAAGAAGCACACCGATCAGTACGCACATCTCAAAGAAGGTAAGAACAATATCTCCCTCAGAGTAGGTCTTCAAGACATAGCGCCCTACCTCTAAAACGGCCGACCTTGAAACCGGAACACCATTGATACGAAATCGTTCTCGGAATTCAATAAGGTGGGGACTTGTGAATAGACCCACTTTTTTGCCATGGGCCTGGAGAATATTAGATATAATGGATGCAGTCTGCCCCTTACCATTAGTACCGCCGACAATGATGTTTTCCCATCCTCTTTCGGGGTTGCCCTCGGCTTCTAATGCTCGACTGATATTTTCCAGACCGAGCTTTATCGCAAAACGGCTTTGATCAAAAAGCCGTTCGGTGAATACGTCCCAGTCATTTGAAGATATTGGAGACCTACGCATGATAGTAGTCCCTACCGCCGATCGAAACTAGTCGCGGTATTCGAAACGGTCTTTCAATTCGAGGTAGGAAAGCGTTTGGTCGAAAGCCTTGAGGTCTTTAATCGTGAAGTGTCCTTTCGCGTCGATGTCGATAAGTCCATCGCGGACCAATTCGCCGAGAATACCTTTCATCTCTCCGATTGATATACTTACGACCATCGCAAGGTCACTTGGAATCGGATTGGGTTTGACAAGCGACGCATCGGTATCTTCAGCTTGAGCGCGAAGCTGATGCAATAGACGAGCTTTTGTTTTACGAAGGGCAAAGTTAGTCATACGAAATTGAGATTCAGTCAATCGTTCAGCCAGACGCTTCAACATCCGCAAGGCGATATCAGAATTAGACTTCACCATATTTTCGAATTGTTCACCGGTGATGGGGATTACTGACGCATCGCGGGTTACTACCGCCGTCGATGGTCGTTTATCGTCATTGAGCAATGAAATCTCCCCGCAAAAATCGCCAGCCTTGAGTTCTTCGAGTGTGATATCGGTGCCAAAAACTTTCTTTGTAATTAAAACGCGTCCCGCCTTAATCACATACATTTTGTCGCCCACCTCACCCTCGCGAAAAAGAACTGTACCAACCGGGCACTGATTAACACCTTTGTCATTTGATTTTTTAGTAGCCAACGAAATCTCCGCATTTTATTTGGCAGTGTGATCAAACTCTTCAAAAAGCATTCTTGTTGCTCTACAAACGCTAAGATTCTCACTAAAGAGGTGTCTTAAATGCGTCCTTAAAAAATTTAAATCAATTACTGTATCAACATCGTACCAAAAGCCGAGAAGTTCGCAACGTTGATGTTCACGAAGACAACTATCTAAGGTCTGCTTTAAGACCTCCTCGGAGCTCCAATTGATATCTTCGAAAATCTGAAACCCTTGTTCCTTTGAAAAACCGTCTTGATTCAAGCCGATAAGGTAATAGCCCCCGTCAAATGAGGGTCCGATGACCACATCGTGGGTGGAGAGAAGTTCGTCGGTTTGCAGAAAATGTTGCAAACCAAGCGTCGGGGAATCGCTACCGATGATGATAACCCGATCGTAGGTTTTAAACATATTTTGCGTAATCGTCGTCAATCGCGTCCCCAAATCGCCGGCCGGTTGTTCCAAAAAGCTGAATCCTGCACTGCTGCAAGGGGCAAAGCCGGGGTGTTCTCGATCTCCGGCATAACAGAGAACGCAATCGAATCCTGTTTGAGAAATCGTATCGGTTAAATCCGCTAGAAAAGCCCTATGAAAGCGGGCAGACCAATCATCACCGATACTGGCGCCCAAACGCGTTTTCACCGCCCCCGGCACCGGGGCTTTCGCAAACATTACAATAACGGTCTTCAACGTTCGTCCTTCGGAACGTCGATCGGCGACCTCTCAGAATATTGTGCAAAAATCGTATATAGTATCTTATAACCGGCTTTGAATGTCCCTTTGACCGTTCCTGTGATTTTGGACTTCCCGATACGCTTGCGGTAACTAACGGGCACCTCGGTCGACGAAATACCTAAGCGTGCAGCTTTAATCTGCATCTCCACCGTCCAACCAAAATCACGGTCCTTCATCGACATTTTTTCTAATGCATTCCACGTAATTGCGCGAAAAGGTCCTAAATCTGAAAACTGATATCCATATAAGACCTCAACCAAAGTACAAGCCAGTTTATTTCCGAAAATGGCCTGAGGAAGCAAAGCCCCCTTCTCTCTTTTTCCGATAGTTCTCGACCCAATAACCATTTCTACGTCATCGAGTAAAATCGGTTCTATTAAACGAGGCAATTCAGAAGGATAATCGCTATGATCTCCATCCAAAAAAACGACGATTTGTGGAGGTTTTTCGGCTAAAAAAGTCAACCCGGCTAGACATGCGGCGCCATATCCTCTTTCGTTTTCTCGGATCACAATCGCGCCAAGGTCCTCGGCAACTTCAGCCGTTCGATCAGTACTACCGTTATCGACAACAACGACCCTTCTCACCCATCCCTCCGGGATTTCATTTAGGACGAGCGGTAAACTTTCTTCCTCATTGAGTGCCGGAATGATGACATCGATCATCAACTTGGGATCGCGTTTCATCTCGTGCTTTTCTGGCCACCAAACGCCGCCGCGTCTTTGCTTTGTATCAGTCTTCTTCATCGTCATTGACTACTTTATGGTTCTAATTCATCACAATAACTCATAACCGCGGCATAGTAGCCAGACCGCCCCACATTACAAATACCATTTTTGGAACAGAATATTTCCTTTATCGATGAAGACGTAGGTCGGCCGGAAAAGGCCGCAAATACCTCTGCTTGCTCATGTAGGAATTGGGATAAGTCGCGAAGTGACGTTTAAGAAGATCTAGAGGCGCCGTTATAGAACGATCGCCCGACTGAAATAAAAAAATACAATCCAATAGCTCTCGCTTTTGGTGCCTATCAAGATCTTTGCTTAGATAACCCATCACGTGCTGCAACGCATTTGTGTGTCGTTTCCGATCCGGCGCCGTCTTTAAAACGTCCAGGGTTAATTTAATATAATCATCGGCAAGCGAGCGTATATCTCCTGAATCACCAGATTTTGCGACCAAACGTCCTAAGATTTTCGCTCGATTTGGGTCGTAGGCCATCATTAGGTATTTTTGTTCAGCTTGGAAATTAACGAGCTCTCCTGCAGTGAGACCTCGGCTTTCCAAAGCTTTCCAATCGTTAAACCGAAACATCCTTGTGAAAAAGCTTTCGCGCACGTGGTCTTCTGCATCCAGGCTTGCGAAGTCGACCGTCGGCAAAAGATCACCGTATTCTAAGTACGCCGGAATGCTTTGCTCATAAACAAAACCATCGAGATCCATGGTCTCAAGAGTCTTGCTCGAAAAGTCCATTTCCCCAACCGATGAACAAGCCACGATATCAAAGTGCTTGGACAAGATGTTTTTGACAAAAAGGTTGCTCGTCAAGCCAGGACAGATCCCGATTTTCAATCGCACAAAATGTTCATCAAACATATCATTCCTAGGGTCTGACGCTGATCTAACATGGACTCTTAGGCCCGGTAAATGATCCAAGTCCTGTTAACCTAAGTCACACTTTGCAAAACCAAAGACACTGGGCATAGTACCGAATCAAGTGAACGCGGATATTTCATGACCAAAGATAAAAGCATTTCCTATAAGGACTCGGGTGTAAGTTTAGATGCGGCTCAAGAAGTCGTGACGGCATATAAATCATCGACGGAAAAAACGAATACGCCAGGAGTTGTTTCTCAAATTGGCGGATTTGGCGCGCTTTTTTCAATGTCTAAAGCTGGCTTTTCATCCGACGCGTATTTGGTCTCCGGGACCGATGGTGTCGGTACAAAATTAGAACTCGCTGCCGCGCTAGATACCCACGACACCATCGGACAAGACTTGGTCGCCATGTGCGTAAATGATATCGCGGTAATGGGTGCTCAACCCTTATTTTTTCTGGATTACTTGGCGACAGGAAAACTCAACGTAAATCAAGCAGCCGATATTGTCGGCGGAATTGCCGATGCTTGTAAGATTGCCAATTGCGCGTTAATGGGCGGAGAGACCGCCGAAATGCCCGGGTTTTATGCGGACAGTCGTTACGATCTCGCCGGCTTTTGTGTTGGCGCCGTTGAACCCGCAGATCTTATCTCGCCTAAGAAAATCAAAGGCGACGAAATCCTCGTTGGATTCGCGAGTTCGGGATTCCACTCCAACGGCTATAGTTTAGTCCGAAAGATTATAGACGCAAAAAATATCGCTTTAGACGCGCCTTTTGAAGATGGGGAAGGCGAAATAAAAAAGACCATTGGTGAGGCGCTTCTTGAACCGACATATATCTATGTTGAACTCATTCAGACCCTTATGAAAGAAGTTGAGATCAACGGACTTGCTCATATTACAGGCGGTGGCTTCGAAGAAAACATCCCTCGAATTCTTCCAGAACACATCGGTGCTATCGTCGATACAACGACGTGGCCTGTTCCGCCGATTTGCAAATTTATATGTGATGCAGGCAAGGTCACCCCTCAAGAACGTTATCGAACATTCAATATGGGTCTGGGACTCGTCGGCGCCTTTGATAAATCGTTGGTAGATAAGGTTATCTCAATTTCATCTAAACTCGGTTTTCCTGCATTCCAAATCGGCCAACTCCGCGATTCGGATCCAACCTGCGAGATTGTGTACGCGTGAAAATCCTAGACCAATATAAGTTATTGAATCGCGGTCAGGTAAGTTTGCTTAGACCGGTGCAGAAGATCGGGATTCTTGCATTAGCCCTCCTTGCCGCTTTTGCAGGCTGGTTTTTCATAGACAGCTTGATGGCGTCCCCTGAATCGGTTGCAACCGTTGACCTGCGTGCAAACGAAGACAAATCCATGCCAGGACAAAACGCCATCGAACTTTCCTTTTGGCTTGCAATTTGGGGAGGCAACCTGTTGTCCTTTCGAACTATGGAGATCTTCTTCCGTCAGGGATTTGGCCGCTTCGTTCGTGACTTTCCCTTACTTCCTCAAGCCGTCTTTTTGAATCGTTTTCGCCATAGTCTTATGGAAGGTGCTATTTTCGCGTTTATCACTAGCGCTTTTTTCGTGCCCCTTTTTGCCGAAAATCCAATCGTTGCCATCGCAGCGATCGTCACCATTATTACCAGTTCACTTGTGGCAGTCCCATTGTCAGCTGCCGCTTTTCTGTATGTTGGAACGGTAATGTCGGGGGAAACCAATCTTGTCGCGGGTCCCATGTTCCAACAATAAAGCTTTCGCCTTTTCATAATTCACATTTTCTAAAGCACT
>CALJNB010000027.1 GCA_937981985.1 uncultured bacterium | reverse complement strand
AGGTATGACAATCGTAGAGATTATGATCGTGTTAACGATCATCGCCTCAATTTCAGGAATGGTGGGTTTCTTTGTTATCGGCGCCTTAGATAAGGCGAACGAAAAACAAGCCCTTACCGAAATCCGTAATTTGGAAGGTATTGTAAACTCCTTCTACCTTGCATCGTCACCGAGAAAGTTTCCCGATTCTTTAGAGGAATTGACTCAGGGTTCATCGCCGTTGACCAAAAAGATTCCCAAAGATCCATGGGGCGCAGATTACGTTTACACCAAAGTAGGAAAACGCGAATTTTCAATAACCTGTGTCGGCAAAGACGGACAAGATGGAACTGACGACGACATTAAGAGCGACGACTAGCACGGACTGAGATGGCGAATACACTTACAAATCGCGGGATGACGATCGTGGAAATCATGGTTGTCCTTACCATCATCGCATCCATGATGGGAGTCGCCATGTTAAGTATGAACGCCATCGGTGGTGATGCCCTCAAAAATAGTTCGGGTCGTCTGACCTCAGTAATAAAATACACCTACGCAAACGCTGCGATCAATAACACGCATTACCGTTTGGTCCTCAATCTAGACACGGGTCAATACCATACCGAAATCGTCAAGGCGGCTTTGACCAATCATGTTGGCGGTTCAACGCCAGCTGCAGAAGATAGTGAAGATCTATTGACTGACGAAGCCAAAATCTTAGCTAAAAAAGTTGAGGAAAAATCAGACCTTTTTGATGAAGAAGAAGACAACCCCTTCGGTATCAGTCGTAAAGTCAGTTACGAACGCGTTGCCGATGTCGTTGTGAAAGACGAAGCACTGAAATCAGGAATTCGATTCGCAAGCGTTGCGACTACAGGGACCTCTGAACCCGTGGATTCAGGAATTGTCACGATTTCGTTTTATCCGAACGGATTCCAGGAACAAGCTTATATCGTTTTAAAAGACGAAGCAGATACGGCGATTACCTTGATGACCAAACCTATGTCGGGTCGTGTAAAAAGCTATACCGACGAGAAAGAATTACCCGATGATTTTTTCGAGGTGGAAAACGATGATTAATCTTTCACGCGTCTACGATCTCAAAACCGCCAAAAATAGGGGCGGATTCACGCTAATGGAAATGCTTATCGCTTTATCGATCCTTGCCTCAGCCTTAGCAGTCCTTATGGGAACGATGGCTAACTCGGGCCAGCAATCTGTCTATGCCGCCGATCTAACTACCGCCACCTATCTAGCCAAAAGTAAAATGATAGACATCGAATACGAAGTAGCCGCCGAGGGATTTCCGACCACAGAACAAAAATACAGCGGCGACTTTCGAGAAGACGGACGCGCGGACATGATTTGGACGGCGACGGTGGTCACAGTCGAAATCCCGGAAGAAGCTAAAGAGGCGCTTCTCGCAAAAACGAATTCGCAACTCTTTGGACAAGAGTCAGGTGGCCTCAAAGGCAACCCGGGTATTAGTTCAATGCTTCCAACCTTAATCGGCCAGATCCCGACTTGGATAAATCAAATAGGCAAAAAAGTTCGTAAAATTGATCTAAAAGTCGAGTTCCCGTTCGGCAGCGGTATGAGGCCCATCACGGTCACCCAATATATCGTTGATCCGAATACCAAAGACTTCAATATCTTCGGCGATCTCAACCAGGACGATTTTTAGTGAATACAACGTACCCAAAATACGGACGTGGATTTACGATGGTAGAGGTTATGGTCTCGATGGCTATCCTCACGTCAATCACTGTCATGACCTGGGCAGCTATCTCGAGTATGTTTGCATCTAAAGATATGTTAAGTGCCCGCGCCGAGCGTTACCAAGAGGTCCGCGTCTCCTTAGATCGCATCGGCGATGATCTTTCTTCCGCTTACCTAGCGGGTCCTGCTTTTGGGGGTGACGAAATTCCCGGCGAGACTTTGGTACAAAGTGCGGACGCAGAGGTGGACAAGGACCCCACACAAAATTTACTAGAAGAGCCCCTTGAATATGGATTTATGGCAAGAGGTTCAGAAGTAAACTTCACTACTTTTAGCCACTTACGCACTCAACCCAACGAAAAAGCAAGTCGTCATGCCGAGATCGGATATTTTATTCGCGACGTGCGCGATGAAGAAACCGGCGATCTCGTAAAACGTTTAATGCGAAGAGAAGATACCACCCCCGATGCCACAATTGAGAGCGGCGGTTCGATCTTCACACTTCTGGAAGATATTGAAAAATTTGAACTGAAATATTGGGACGCGGGCCCTACTCGTTTAGGAACCTTAGAAGAAGTAGCCGAAGGTCGTTGGGTAGACTCTTGGGATACCACGCGAAGAGAAACATCAGGGCGCCTACCCACACGAATCAAGATCCGACTCGAACTACCACCTCAACCGCCCAACACCTCAAACGAAGTCTTTGTAACTCAAGTGCAACTTGCGACGACGGAGATTTTAGAATTTTGATCCGTCCACTCGCCGATATCACCTCGCGTCTCATCCATTCGTTAGAAAGGCCTGCCCCGCTTTTTACCAAGCCTTTGGACAAGAAAAAGCCACGGGGTGTTGCTCTGTTAATGGTATTGGTCACGATCGCGATTCTTTCAGTGGTCGTTGTCGAGTTTTTATACGAAAGCCGCGTGAATATGGCGTTGGCATCCAACCAACGCGAAAAACTGAAAAGCCACTATCTTGCCAAGTCGTCATTCAATTTGTCCAAGCTTTTGATTTCATTTCATTTCGCGTTGCAAAACGAATCCAAACAAACCGACGATCAACTAGGAAAACTTATAGGACGCGCAATGAGCCGTTCTAATTTCCAAATGTATCAATACATCGACTTACTATTAGGTCCATTTAATAGCGGACAAATCGAGAGTCCGATCGGTGGAATCAATCTCAACGAATCGGGTGTCCAAGGTTTCGGTGGATTTGTCGGAGAAATGGTATCAGACGTCCGCCCGGAAGAAGGCAAAATTAACATCAATGATTTTGCGACAGAGAGTGTAAAAGAAAACGCGCTACAACAGTTATGTGCGCTGATCTTGGATTCTCAATACGACCCTATCTTTGAACTCAAAGATGAAAACGGCGAACTTATGGATCGCGCTGCTCTTGTGGGACGCATTGTTGATTTTCTTGACTTCGACCAAGAAGGTACGGCGATTTCAGATACCTGTACCATCGAAGGACGTTCTGGCGATGAGACTCGTCCATACGATTCACGTCTCATTCAACCGAGGAATCGCAAATTCACCCATATTGATGAGCTGCATCAAGTAGCTGGGATGAACGACGCGTTTATGAACGCCTTTAAGCATCAATTTACGGTTTATCCAATCGGAAAACCCAACATAAATGTCACCGATGCAATCATGTTTTATTCGATTCTATGCCGAAACGTTGAAATTAAAGGAGTAAAAGGCGCCGCTTCTATTGATGCTTGCCGACTGGATCCCAATATCGCAAATCAGGTTCTGTGGTTAGCGATGTCGTTGGAAGGTATTAAGAGCTTTTTTGAGAACCCTCTTACCGTTCTCATGGCCTATGTCGGCACCTCTAATGGGAAATTGTTACCTTCGGCGAAAAAGGGACAACCAGGCGCTTTTCTCAACGTAAGTCAATTCCCAAAATATATCGAAGATCTGCGCAAAGATCCGCTGCTAATGGCGCAGTTCATACAACACTCACCTTTGTATCAACGTCTGTCTTTAGCTAATCCCGAAATGGCCATAGACCCGATCGAGCCAAAATTCATACCCTTCACTGTGGCGTTTAAAAAGTCTGGACTCATGAAAGCCGTCACAGTTAAAACACCTAAGGTCTATCGAATTTTCTCAACAGGAAAGTACGGTTCAACAGAAACCACAATCGAGGCGGTCTTAGATTTTGGACGACCGGTCAGAAGAATTCCAAGCGAAGCGCTTTTATTGAACGATGAAAGTGACGACGAACGAATTGAAGAACTAAAAGCAGCACGTCAAGAAACTTTAGAAGAAATGCCCACAGGCCGAATCATGTTTTGGCAGGAATTATAATATGGCTAGTAAAGATGTAATTGGTATCGATTTCGGGACCTACGAAATCAAAATTTTGCGTTATAATATCAAGGAGGGTTCAATCACCTCTGTTCACAGGATTCGCAGAGAATCTAATCAGACGCAAGATTTTGATAATGACAAAACTGGAGTGAGGGAAACGCCAACCGAAGCCAATCCCGAAACGAACGAAGGGCAAAGCACATTTGACGCTACCCCAGCCTGGCATCAAACCTTAGTCGATTACCTTGCCGATTCGAATCAGAGCGAAATCTTCGTGAATGCTCCGGACTCGATTGCAGCAACCTTGCGCATAGACGTTCCTTTTTCAGACTCCGTAAAAGTAGCGAGCGTCATCCCGCATTTAATTTCGGACAAGTTACCCTTGGATGCAAAGCACACCATTTTCGACTTTTTGGCCTACGACACAATCGAAGGAAGCGAATCTCCAGCAGAAGCCATCATTGGTTTTTCGCGTAAAAAGGATATTGAGAACTTTCTCAATTCGCTGAAAGATTTGGGCATCGATCCTGCGCTGGTCGCGGTTCCTTCTCTCTCATTGGCAGCATATGCAGCCGCGAAATATCAGGCGGACCAGGTGGTCGCTTATCTGGATATCGGACACGAAACATCCTCGTTTACGGTACTACAAAATGGCAATCCAATAGTAGCTCGGTCGATACGAGGCGGTGGCGACAAAATCACGAGACTGATCGCCGAACGTTTCGGTCAGACCTACGTCGAATCAGAAAACATCAAACACAAATTTGCTGCAATTGTGAACAAAGATGATTTATCACTCAATGATCAAACACGTCTCGTTTCGGCGATAATCGTGGAAGGACTTGCACCGGTACTTCGTGACGTACGTCGTTCTCTTCAGGGGCTTTACGCTTCAAACGGCACGGAAGTATCGGGACTGCAGATCTGTGGCGGTACCAGTCAAATTAAAAATATAGAACCTTATTTTTCAAACGAGCTGGGTGTTAAGACACGTCGGTTTAAATCTGAGACTCAGGGAGACCAAGCGGGCGAATTAGTAATGGGTGCGGCTCTCGTTGAGTGTGGTAGAAGCGAGAAAATCCTACGAAGAAATCCCAACCTCCGAAAAGGTGACCTTGCTTATACCGGAGGAGGCTCGGCGATTCGAAAACGAATGATTCGTTTTGGCATTGTGGCCGGTATTTTGGTTCTCTTCTTAGTCGGCATCTTCTTCTTACAAAAGATGGCTCAGGAAGCGCGTCGAGACGCTATGAAAAATGTACTCGCTGTTGAATCGAAAAAACTATTTGGGAAAAAGACGATGTCGGTTAAAAAAGTACGTGAGGCACTGGCCTCAGGTGAAGGCGATTCGCAATCTTTTATTCCGAAAGCCAGCGCCTTCGAATTACTTCACGATCTAACCCGTACGATTTCAAGCGAAGTGGATCTCACCTTAAGCCGAGTTGAAGTTGATTTGCCGCGAAAAATTATGCAATTCAACGGTTCGACCACCGATGCGCAAGCCGTCGATAGGATCGTTTCCGATCTCCGAGAAATTGAGTGTTTGAAGAAAGTTACACCTGGCGCGACTCGCGTTAAAAACGACAAAGCGAACTTTGATATCCAAATTACAAGCGGGTGTTCCTGATGGAAGAAAAAAATGGATTTTTGAAAAACATGTCCGCAAAAGACAAAAATCAGCTGTCATATTTGGCGATGTTTGTCTTCTGTATTCTTACGGTTTTTGTGGGATTTTTCTTGATGCAAAGTCTTGATAGTATCGACGAAGAAACAGAACGCTATAAGTCAGCTTTAGAACTGATTTCAACTGAAGGTCCAAAATGGCGAGCCGACAAATTATCGACCGTCACAGCCGATAGCCATAAAACATTTTCTGAGGAGATGTTGGCTGAGGACCGAATCAAGCTCACGTCATACGTCGCCAAGTTTGCCGATAAGGAAGACGTTAAGATTGGAAGTTATGATGAGAAAGAAATACCATTTTCTAATGATACAGCCGGGCCTATCGTAACCGAACATCGTCTGACCGCCAAAATATCAAAAACGAATATGGATAATCTCATCAACTTTTTAGATGCCATCGAAAAATCAAAAGACCCTGTTTTCATTCAAAGAATAGATATTAGAAAACGCGGAAAAAGCGATAACGAAGTAAAAGCTACGATTATCGTGTCGACCTTCAGTAAATCAAAAGAGGAAAGCTAATGGCGATTTTCGAAAAGCGACTCGTACGTTACCCCATATATATTGTCTTTTTCCTTTTCGTATTCGCCATCGCGACGGCGTTGAGTTTTCCGGACACACAAATCAAGGAAATCGCGACGGTTCAGATTCAGAAAGCATTAGGTACCAAATATAAAGTTACGATCGACGATGTTGACCCTTGGCGATTTTCTGGGATGGAACTGATAGGCCTGACGATAAAAGAACGAGTAGACGATACAAAAGAGCCCCAACCCGGTGACCCGCTTCCGATGAAAGCTTTTTTCCCGACAGTAGGAGTTCGTTTAGCCCCATTGAAATCTCTTCTTAATTTGGGAATTGCTGTTAAAGCACAAGTCGATATTGGCGGCGGTGACATCGATATTTTTGCGACCAAAAAGATGACTGGAAGTTTGGTCGAAATCGATCTTGATGATGTTGATTTAGCCAAAGCTGACCCAATCAAAGCCTATTTAGGCCTGCCTTTCTTTGGCACACTTGACGGTGGCGGAGAAATACTCCTCAACGACAAAGGTTTGCCGATTGATGGCGAAATAAAATTATCTGGCACGAAGATAACGGTCGGCCCCGCAGACATGAAAGTTGAGAAATTACCTATGGCTTTTATAGAAGTACCATCGTCAAACTTCGGCGCGGTCAAACTCATCTTCAACGTAAAAAACCTGACACCCAAAAAATCAGCAATCGAATTTACCAACGTTGGCATTAGCGGCCGCGATATACGCGGAGATGTGTGGGGCTATATTACGACTGACGGGAAAGGGTCAAATACAGCGAACGTGAAGATGCGTATTCAGCTCGATGACACCTTCGTGAAAAAGAACAAATTGAGCGCCGTTCTTAATATTGCTCAATTTCGAAGAGGAAAAAACAAAGACTGGTATGGATTCACTATTTCTGGGAGAATCCCCAAAACCAAGTTTAAAGGTTCTCCCAAAGCAGCAAAGGGACCCGACGCCGACCCAATAAAGCTACCGGGTAAAACGAACTCAAAGCCTGTGACAAAAAAGAACACAGCGAAAAAGACAACTACTAAAAAGAAAAAGTGAGACACAATGAGTGACGATAAATTTCAAACGATGAAGATATCTATTGAGGATATTGAAAAATTGCAAAGTGAAACCGAAGGTTCCGGATTAGAAATTACCGTTTCGGTCGAACCCGCGGTTTTGGAACGGGTTGACGCTCTTGTAGCGAAGCTTTCGGAGAGCACTCCGACCCATTTCAAGTCCATATCCAGCGAAATTTTTATCGAAGGTTTGCGTCTGCTAGAGGAAAAGTACTTATAAATTGCAAAGCCTTCATTCGACTTCATTCCGCAACGATTCCTAAGACTTCGCTTGCTCCTAATTTTTAAGCAAATCTAACGTGTTCAGTCTCGATAACATCATCAATCAGGCCACTACCTTCTCACTGCCTACCGGTCCAGTTTGGGAGGTTGATGGAAAAGAGGTTCACCCAGATCTAAACCATACAATGTGGATTCGCAAACTCGCGAGTGCGCCGAATATGCTTCTATGCGGAGCCCTCCTAAAACATACAAACGGTGTCGAAGGAAAACATTTTAATACCGCTTGTTTTTGGACCTTCGTTGAAAACGAGCTTTGGATCGCATCCGAGGCAGCCCCCGGGAAAAATCTATATCTAGAAGATATCGAACGCCTGTCATGGGCCGAGGCGATCGACGCTTGGCGGCCGTTGGCAGAAGCCGTCCTGAGGGCGCATAAGCGTGGAATCGTGATCGGGAACCTATCTCCAATGTCATTGTGGTACGACGCCCATCTGACTCGATTGGTCGCTATGGATCCCGGATGTTGGATAGGAGACGCGTATAATGAAGCATGTCGCCCCTCCCTTCCGCCCGAATTCATAGCCGATGAGATAAAAGCACCAACGAAAAGAAAACCGACGATCGCTACCGATGTTTGGTCGCTGGCAAATATTTTAGTAAATCTCGTTACAAAATCAGAGGCCAGTTCATTTGATGGTATTCCCGCCTATGCAATAGACGGATTAAAAAATGCTCTTCGTTTAGATTCGCGAACACAGAGTGTATCCGAACTTCTTGCTGTTACAACGCCGCCGAAACTACGAGCCTCAATGGAAAAAGAAACGACTTCGACAGATGTTTTCTTTGGACGAATCGGAAATTTCGAACATTTAAAAAGCGAGAAACTAGGCGCTGGCGTGAAGTTTTTCTTACATTATCCCAAATGTGATGAAGACGGGACCTTCGAAGGCAATCAGCGTACGGGCACTTTCTTTTACGAGAAAGGAGGAGAACAAATCTTCCAATCGATCAAGTCTATTTGGGACGGTGCGGAAGTGAATCTCATTAACGCTAAAGAAATATTTAACAAAGAAGGCGAGCGTTTTCTTAGCGCATCCAATAATACACTACCCGTCTTAGAGCCTCATTGGTTGGTTTCGGTGACTGATATTCTTAAGGCCGAAGGTTGTGTGAGCAGATATTTTGTAGACCTTCGAGATATGGGACCACCGAGCCGACCGCTCGTTTTCGGGTCCATGCTTCACGGAATACTAGACGACCTCTCGCATTCAGATTTTTCCTTCGAGGAGTCTTACTTTCCCAGACTCGAAAATATGCGAATTAGTCTCCTATCCGCAGGACTTAGTGATGACGACCTTCCAAGGTTCGAATCGGATGCGAGACGCCACTTCTCTCAAATTGCAGGTTTTGCCCGAGGCCGAAGTATTAGCGATAACTCACGTGCCGGTTGGACGGGAGAACACGTCGAGGTGACGCGCTACTCGACGACTTACGGATTGGAAGGACGCATCGATCTGGTGACCGAAGATGCCAAAGTTGGGCTGCAGATTGTGGAGTTAAAGTCGGGCAGCGAACGCGATGAACACGTTTCCCAACTTCGATGCTATCGCCTGCTATGGGATGGCGTCGCAGAACGACGAGATTTACCTATCATTGGGTATTTATTATATTCTAAATCAGGAATTCTTCGTTCAGCCCCCTTTGATGATCCAGAACGAGAACGTCGAATCCTACGCGCGCGCAACGAACTCGTTGCCGCTCATCGCGCACAGTTCGATGAACGTGTCGACCGGCCACTACCGCATTTTATGGGTGAACCCGCGAATTGTCGCGCACCTGCGTGTCGCTGGCGAAAAGATCGGTGCGCAAAGCAAACAACATTATGCGGCCTTGATCCTAATATGAGCCCGCAAACGGCCTCTCAAAAAGAGGGCCCCCTTAAAGGCATCTCTCCGGATATTATCTCTGCCTCGTGGGCACATTGGAAACATTTTTCAAAAATGTTGGAAATGGAGTTTTGGGAACAAGGCGAGCAGCTGGGGAGAGTGATTCAAACAAGCCAATTATGGAATCGCATTCAGGCTTCTGAAGCGTTTGCAGATGTATCTTTAGCCTCCTTTGATCAAGGTAATGTCGTCTTTGAGGGAGCGTTCGGTAAACCCTTCCAAGTGGGAACCACCTTATTAGCTCATTCAGGGGACCTGGAACGCGACCATATCCTTCGAGGACGTGTAGTCGCGACAGAACGAAATAGAATCACGATGTCGACAATGGGAGCGCCGAACGCGGCATCTCTTCCGAACCAGGGTTGGATACTAGACAAGTTGCCCACTCGAATTGGTTATCGAGCGGCACAGCGTTCGCTCTACCGTTTTTTGAATCGAAGAGATGGGACACTTTTTCAATTAATTTACGCCCCGACGTCTGACCGCGCAAAAGAATATAGTAAACCAGAGAAAGATAATCTCACGGAAATACAAAACCGTGGGTTTACCCTAAACGAAAAGCAAAAAGAGGCCGTAAATCTGGCCTTGCAATCCAAGGGAGCTGCAATAATTCAAGGTCCTCCAGGCACCGGGAAAACGACCGTAATCGCTCATATTGTCGCCGAATTAATCGCAGAAGGGAAAAAGGTTCTGCTAAGTGCGCAAACCAATACTGCTGTCGATAAGATCCTCGAATCTTTATTATCCATAGATATTACCGACTTTATTCGTCTGGGTGACATGAAAAAATCATCGACGCTGTGCAGGCATTTTGAAGAAAAAGGACTTAACCCGGAGTTGTTTTTTTCTCGCAATATCGCGCGGAATACGAAATCACTAGATGCGCTCGCGTCACGTTTTAAATACGCACAGATAATCGCTAGCACGACGCATAGTTCCGGCTCGGATAGTCTGATTCAATATTTACAAAATCATGTTCAGGAAATTCCCTTCGATGTCGTCATCATTGATGAGGCAACGCAAATATCTGAACCGATGACCTTAGGAACGATAGCGTTGGGAAATCGTTTCGTGCTGGTGGGTGATCATCGCCAATTGCCACCCATCGTCCAGAACGAACAAGCTACAAGTGCTGCTGTCTCTCGTTCTGTTATCTCGTTCATCGATGCAAACGCAACAGATGACCTTCCTCAATTGGGACTTTTCGAAACCTCGATTATAGAAGAAAGCGCGACGGAAAGATTAGGATTGAGTGGTCTTGATAAATCTCTTTTCGAACGCTTAGTAGACCAAGGTCTTCATTATGTCATGCTGGAAGAACAATACCGTATGCATGAAGATGTGATGGCTTTTTCAAGTCGGCGTTTTTACGATGAGAAACTTATCGCACACGGTTCTGTCGCTGATTCCATATTATCGATGGATAAAGCCGAACAAGACCCCAAAATATCTTCGATAATCGATCCATCAAGAGCGGTCGTTTTTGTTAACGTCGAGGGAGAGGACGAGGGAAGGAAAAACGATGCTGAAGCTTCGGCGATCATCGAAACGATTAAATCATTGGTCCAAAGTCTTGAAAACGAAAAGACCACTATTGGAGTCATTAGCCCCTTTAGAGCTCAATGCCACCTTATCCGTACCGAGATTTCAAACGATAGCATACTAGTCAATCACGACATCGATGTAGATACCGTCGAGAGATTCCAAGGTAGTGAACGCGATATCGTTATCGTTTCGTGGGTAAAGAGTCGCTCGCCGGGAGAATTCCTGGCTGACGAACGTCGTCTAAATGTAACATTGACCCGAGCTCGAAAGAAACTCATTCTCTTCGGGAACTATTCGTGCTTAATACTCAACCCAATGTACCGCGACCTTATACAACAGCCTCAGACGACTCGAGTCGATTGGAATACCTTATGAACTTTTCCTATCCTACCGTCATTTTTTTTATAGGTTGTCTCTTAGGGTGCCAGCAAGCGGGTCAGACCGCAAAGATCAACGAAGTACCTACGAATGAAGTTCCGAAATTCAAAACGGAATTAAACAGTGCCGATAATATTCTCAACGGTACGATTCCGGAATTGAAAGCAACTTTGGGTGCAAGCGTTCGCACCGAAGATTGTCATCGATATTTCGAACCAGGAGGCGAAGTCGCAAACCGCTTCCCCGAGTTACCCCTTTATTCAGACACAACCGACACTATTTCGGTCTCATCATTCCTAGCAACATGTGGACCCGAAGCCTTTCATATTCGTGATACGACTCTTTACCTGGCGTATGGGTTTCCCACAGATATCCCAAATGCCCAAGACTTACGCATTCTCAAATACGATCTTAAAAGCAAGAATCTGATTTGGAGTTTTGAGGTTGATCGTTCCGAAAATGCTAGAAACTACATAGCAAATTATCGAGGCACCTATCTCACCTTCGTTGCACCCGATAAATTATGTGCTGGGACCTTATGGTCAGGTGGTACGCAAACGCTTTGCATAAATGAAACAACCAAAACTGAGGTTTGGTCTGGGCGAATACCTTCTTGGTCAGCAATCAAACCTGTCGGAACCCACAACGGCCTTTATATCGCCGGTCTGAATTCCATTACCAAACGCTATCCTTTTAATGGCGCAGAAATGGAGTACATAAAACTTTCTGGACTTGGTGGACGCGCAGCCTACTACCGCACCGATAATAAGAGTTTGTTTTTTTCTCCGAGTCGTTCAACCGACAAGCCACAACTATTTCGTTATGACTTAGAACCGCTATCCCTGAAATGGCAGCTAGAGCTCCCTGGAAAAGTCGACCCCAATTTTGGAGAGATTGCAAACCAAGTTATTATTCTACACGTAGATAATTCACTGATGGGCGTATCGCGTGAAGGTAAAGCGCTTTGGCAGTACGAACTCGGGGAGGGTCGCCCTAGCGTTACTGGAGATGGCGATTTTGTATGGGTTTTATATCGACAAAAATCCAAACCGAATATCCTGATAAAAATGGATGCCCGGAGCGGGAAACGCTTAGGTAAGCTTGAACTCGACCCTGGAAGCCTAAAAGTGGTCAACATCAATAATGATATTTTCATTAAGGGTGTACGGGCTGTACGAAAACTCCAATGAAACTCGTCGGGAAAGCGCTCACCAAATCCACCTTAAAGACCTTCGCTTTCGTCCTTGTTCTCATTATCGGCTTTGCCATTCTTTCACAATTCGTAGGCTTCATTGGCCAAGCCCTTTACGCCATTGTTGCGGCGCTGTTTTACTTCGTTCCTAACAAACTCATTGATCGCGCCGACGAAACCTATGAAGAATACGCCCTTGTGCTCGGCGATTGGAAAAAGGGGGTCCTCTGGGGACTTGGCGCAACACTCATCACTTTTCCACTTTTCGTAGCTGGGCTTTGGATTTGGGAAGTCAAAGTCCGGAAAAAAACATTTGCATTCGATACAGACAAGTATCGGCAGTGGGACGCTAATCTTGAAGGAACGCCAAAAAATTGGGGCCAAAAAAGTGGTGTTTGGATTTGGTCAGATAACGAAAAACTAACAGTTGGATTGAGAAATAAGAAGTCCGCGAACAATCTCGTGACAGTCACAAGTTCTAAACCTTTTTCAATAAAAAAGTTCGGGGCGATAACCCCTCAAAAATCCGATGACGGGAAAAAATGGACCATTGGACTGAGTCACCACGATAGCCGGGGTTCAGTTGTTATTTCCGATGCGGATAACGTTAAGGTCGACGTCAGACCGGTGACGGCCGGAAAAGAGATCTGGCCGATGCACACTGGTCCGACAGCCTCCAACACTGAATCCTTCTCCGAGAAACGAGGATATCTATGGCTTCTCCTTTGGGCGGCAACTCAATTTCTGTTGGTAGCCTTCCCAGAAGAATATTTTTATCGCGGCTACCTACAATCACGATTTACGAAAGCATTCAAACCTAAAGACGAACGATCAAAGTGGTGGATTTTTTCACCCTCAATAGTGCTAACAAGTCTTCTGTTCGGATTGGGTCATCTCTTTGTTCCAGTGGGCGGTGCGTTAATTGTAACAAGGATTACCGTTTTCTTTCCTTCTTTGATATTTGGTTGGCTTCGGGATAAAACCGATTCTATCTTAGCACCAGTCATCTATCACGCGTGTTGTAACTTGATGGTCTTAGTGACAGCGCTTCATTTCGGATAACCTCATGAATCAAGAACAACATCAGCAAAGACCAACCGAAACGTCCACAGTTAAAAAGCGGGAAATATTTGGTTGGGCGATGTATGATTTCGCTAACTCCAGTTATACGACTCTTGTAATATCACTCCTGTACTCCACTTTCTTCGTTCAATATATTGTGCCAGCGGATGCTCCTTTTAGAGATACTTATTGGTCCATTGCAATTATCGCATCGACGATAATCGCAATTATTATGTCACCCTTGGTCGGTGCTATTTGTGATTACACCGGCGGTAAAAAACGTTATCTTTTTTATACGACCTTAGTATGCGGCATTTCAACAGGTTTACTCTTCCTCGTAAAACCTGGCCAAGTATGGTTTGGTATTTTCTTGATAACCATTTCTAACGCTGCTTTCATGATGGGTGAGGCCTTTTGTGCGAGCTTTCTTCCCGAAATTGCGACGAAAAAAAATATGGGCCTCATCTCTGGTTTAGGTTGGAGCTTCGGGTACGTGGGTGGCCTGTTGGCGACAGTTCTTATCACTCAAACAATCATTGGCGATGCTGATTCGGCGACCTATGTTTTTGAAAACCGTATCGCCATGATTGCCGTTGGTGCGTTTTATTTCTTGGCTGCTATCCCCACATTTCTACTTCTCAAAAACAGAGGTGCTCCGGTAACAGGATATGAAAATGCATCCTTCTCCAAACTTTTCAAAGTTGGGGCTTCCGAAACCGGAAAAATATTCTCGCTCGCCAAAGAATTCCCAGTCCTTTTCAAATTTTTCTTCGCGTTTACGATCTACATGGCGGGACTTGAAGTCATCATAAAGTTTATCGGTATATACACCACCGCAGAATTGGGTTTCACATTCAAACAACTCACGGTGATGTTTATTATCATTCAAGTCACGGCCGCTCTTGGTGCGGTTGCATTTGGCTTTCTCGAAAAAGCCTTGGGCGCTAAAAAGACGGTTCTCATGACCATACTTTGGTGGATCGTGGGTATTCTTTCTCTATTCTTTTTAGACGGACTTTCGAATATCTTGGGGATGGATCGCAACACAACTTTCCTTATTATCAGTGGAATGGCTGGCGCCGGCATCGGTTCAATTCAGAGCTCAAGCCGGGCAGTGGTAGGGCTTCTTTCTCCGGTGGATCGGTCTGCGCAAATGTTTGGATTCTGGGGAATGTTTATGCGCCTTGCGATTATCCTTGGGATGTCGTTCGGTATCGTTTCGGACGCGATAGGTTCTCGACGTTACGCCCTTCTTTTAGTTATCGCGTTCTTCGTCGTGGGGGGAATTATGTTATTTTTCGTGCCCATAGACGAAGCGATCGAGGCCAACGAGACGATAAACTAGCCACGACCGATTCTTTTCACCTTCATAATAGTCCATCCGAATCTCTTTTTGCACGACTACCTATTCACAATCCCTCTTTGCGGTTCAAATTTACAAAAAAAAAGAGCGACCGAAGTCACTCTCTAAAAACAAATTTGAAAAACTTAAGCGTTACGAAGCGCGTCGGCCTTATCAGTAGCTTCCCAAGTAAAGCCTTCACGACCGAAGTGTCCGTATGCAGCAGTTTGCTTGTACTTGGGCTTAAGAAGATCAAGTGAAGAAACAATCCCTGCAGGTTTAAGCTCGAAGAATTCGCGAACAAGTTCAGCTATCTTTTTCTCTGGCATTGTTGCAGTTCCAAACGTTTCAACCAAAACACTGACAGGCTCAGCAACACCGATTGCGTACGCTAGTTGAACTTCACAACGTGAAGCAAGGCCGGCCGCAACGATATTTTTTGCGATGTAGCGTGTCATGTAAGCTGCAGAACGATCCACTTTTGAAGGATCTTTACCCGAGAATGCACCACCACCGTGACGTCCCATTCCACCGTAGGTATCTACAATAATTTTACGTCCGGTAAGGCCAGAATCTCCAACAGGTCCTCCGATTACAAATCGACCGGTAGGATTGATGTGAAATTTAGTATCCTTGTGGATGAGGTTTTCAGGAATGATCGGCTTAATGACCGTTTCCATGATGGCTTCTTGCACATCTTTTAAGGAAGCACGTTCAAGATGCTGGGTCGAAACGACAATCGCGTCAATATATGCAGGCTTGTCGTCTTCGTAACGAACCGTTACTTGAGACTTGCTATCAGGACCAAAGAAATCAACAACGCCAGACTTTCTAACTTGAGCCAACTTCTCAACAAGACGATGAGAGAACATGATTGGCATTGGCATCAAAACGTCGGTTTCGTCGCATGCATAACCAAACATCATTCCTTGATCGCCGGCGCCTTGTTCTGCGACGACCCCCATATCCGTGCGAACGCCCTGCGCGATATCAACGCTTTGCTTATCAAGACATACCATTGCTGAAATCGAATCGGCATCATAACCGAAGTCTGGTCCGACGTAACCAATCTCACGAACAGCGTTTCTCATCACTTCAGGGAAGTCAACAACGGCTGAAGTGGTAACTTCACCGAAAATCATTGCGAACCCGGTATTTACCGCTGTTTCACAGGCAACTTTTGCTGTTGGATCTTGTTCTAGAATGGCATCAAGTACCGAATCTGAGATTTGATCGGCGACTTTATCTGGATGTCCCTCAGAGACAGATTCAGAGGTAAATAGGTATTCTTTCATAATAATTCTCGTCTTCTTTTATTTATTCTTATAAAAAGCTTCATCTTGCGCGCCAATAGCTTTTGGCCGGCCGCCCTCTGTACTAAACTTTGAACAAAATTTCCAGGCCGAACAACAGAGTCTTGAACTGACTCAAGCTCTTTGTTCATAATTGCAAGTAACCGAGGGAAGCTAGAACTATCTGGAAGGTCCATTTTGTTCGCTTTTTTTCGGATTTTTGTTTTTCCAATCTGTTACAGACCGGAGAACATACGCATCTTCTCAGGTTCTCTCCTAAGTGGCAGTCTTTCCGCATCCGTCAGCGGTGAAGCCACGATCGTAGTGTTCTAGTACGATAAGCTTGTAAGGGCAGGCTAATCCGTCGGACTGCGCACGCTTTTCGTAATCAAGACTACGACAAGACGAGGTTGCCAGTAGGAAGAGCATCAACACTAATTTCATTTAAAACTCCAGGATATTAACTTACTCAGAACAAAATATTATGCTTGTGAGGCATCTCCAAAAAAGAAAAATTCATTTCTTATTGAAAGATGTTGGATCAACCCAGAAAAATAAACGAATCGACATGATTGTGTAGCCTACCTGCCTCTATCTCGTACGGCTCACAAAGCCAATGGCGACTATGTCACCTGCTCTCCGATTAATGTGTGACTGGTCGCGCCAGTTACTAAAACCTTAACAATGCTTCCTGGTCCAACGCCGTTATCCTTCTTATCAAAGACACAACCCTTGAAATCGTCGGTTTTCCCGACCCATTGGTTTTTATTTCTCTTGGCATCGCGATCAACCAATACTTCAACGGTAGATCCAATACGACCCGGAAAAATCTCACCGCAAATCTCTTCTTGTACTTCAATGATTCGTTTAAGTCTGTCTTTCTTAACCGACTCTGGAATATCATCTTCTACATTACGCGCCGCAAAGGTTTGGCTGCGTTCTGAATATTTAAAGAGAAATCCAAAATCAAAACGCGTTGTTTTCAATAGTTCTACGGTCATTTGGAAATCTTCTTCCGTTTCGCCGGGATAACCCACAATAATATCGGTCGACATCGCGATATCGGGCATTGCCGTTCGGATATCCTTCACAAGCGTATCAAATTCATCGCGCGTATATTGGCGACGCATCTCTCCCAACATACGATTTGAACCCGATTGGGCAGGGAGGTGTAAATACTTACAAATCTTCTTTTGGGACGCCATCGTCGAAATCAACTTCGCGTTAAAGTCAGTCGGATAAGGCGAGGTAAAACGAATACGTTCAATGCCATCGATTTCACATAATTGAAGAAGCAAGTCCGAAAAATCAGTGAATGTGCCGTCTTCGGCTGTATGCTTGTAGGAATTTACCGTTTGCCCCAAAAGCATCACTTCTTTGAACCCCAAGGCTACGCTTTGATGCGCTTGTTTTATGATCTCTTCAGGTGAAACACCACGTTCACGGCCACGCGTGAAGGGGACAATACAGAAGGTACAAAATTTATCGCATCCACGCTGAACACTAATATGTGAGGTGACGCCCGGTTTACGCTTAACAGGGATACCCTCGTAGGTTTCTGCTTTATCAAGTTTCACGTCAACGAGCGCATCCATGTTTTGGCCGCCGGTTTTATCCCCGACTAAGTCCGGTAACCGTCGGTACGCATCGGGACCTACAATCAGATCCACATTTGGTGCGCGTTCGGCGATGGTTTCGCGAAGGTGTTCTGCCATGCAACCTGTTACGCCCAAGACTAAATTCGGATTTTTCTGTTTTAAAGGTTGTAAGTGGGTGAGGCGACCAAAAACCCGTTCTTCGGCTTTTTCACGAACAGCGCAGGTATTAATAAGAATAATATCTGCATCCTCCATTGTTTCAGCCGAACTATAGCCATCTTCGGCCAAAATTCCACCCATGGTCTCTGAATCGGCAAGATTCATTTGACAGCCATAGGTTTCAATAAATACTTTTTGAGTCCTATTTTTACCCTTTGTATTTGTCGTAGGCATTGCGTTCACAGATCCGTTGTTTGCGTTTGGATCGTTCCCTAACTCTTTCTTCGATACAGTCATATTTCGCGCGCCTATTCTGATAAAAAATAAATATCAAACGGGTCGCAACCTAATCAAAGGGCGAGGCTGAGTCAACAGAATGACGTACTCAGCATCAACAAGGACTTTGGATGGCAGAAGTAGCCGAATATTAAGCGTAAAAATCAACATAACACTGTTGAACTCTTCAAGATGGTGATCGTCGCAATTTGATCGCACGGTTTTGCTGGTCGTTGAGTTCGAAAAATGTTGCGCCGTCTAAAATATTTATTCGCTTTCAATTCTTAGCGCACTTATATATATTGGACCCATCCCGCGGCTTTTGGCTCACAAAAAATCGAGAACTAAATGAACACGCCAAACTTTTTTCTCCTGATTTTATTTTCTCTCATTCTCAGTTGTCAATCAGCGGTCTCAACGCCCCCCGATATGAGCGACGAACTTGATGTTAAAAGCATAGACCAAGCCAGCGGACCCAACCCAGACCTTGCAGATGCTCTTCAGTCTGGAAAAGAAGACATCGCCGTCGGTGACCCTGATGCAAACTCGAAATCTGATTCTGTTTCGAAATGTGACTCGGGCTGCATTGTCGACTCTCAATTCATAGGGACATTTCTGCGTACCGATATTAGTCCGCTTGTCCCACCAGAAGTGATTGTCGAAAATGGTTATTCAGTTTACTGGATTACTTATAAAACGAACGGACGCCGGGCGCGAGCTTCAATCACTATTCCGCAAGGCGTGGAGATTCCAAAATCAGGTTGGCCAATCGCCATAAACAACCCAGGTACCGTCGGGGTAGCAGATAAGTGCGCGGTTGCCTTCTCAATAAGTGGTTCTGGACTTTCCGGATACTTTGGCGCCCGGGGTTGGGTCGGCGTCACCATCGACTACCCCGGATTGGCAACATCAGGAAAACACGTCTATCTAGGATTAGAAGAGGAAGGAAAAGCGAGTTTAGATGCGGTGCGAGCGGCAAAGAACTTATTAAAAAGTTTGGAGATTAGGTTTAGCGGCGCGGCAATTATTTCGGGACTTTCTCAAGGTGGACATGCAACGCTTGCCGCGGCCTCCCTTCAAACAGACTACGCGCCCGAACTCGATATTCGTGCATTCGCCACTGCCGGCCCGGCGTCCGTCTTCAAAGAGCATTGGCAACCTGGAATAAACATCAACGGCCCCCATCTCGCCTATCACGCACTCCTAACCTATGCTTGGAAGCAGAAATATGGCGGTAACAATCCGTGGTCGGGTGAGATCGAAACGCAGATTGATAAGATAATGGACGAACATTGTAATTATCCAACAGAGACAACAAGCCTTAGTGAACGGTTGGGAGAAGACAACGCTAAGATCTTCAATCAAGATTATATCGACGCCTTTAAAAATGGTGAATTTTCGAACTATTATTTTTTAGAAAAGGGATTTCATGAAAATCGGGTACGCGCCTTTAAGACCGAAGTACCTATTCGTATTTATCAAGGCGATTTGGACGCGGTCGTTCTTAGAGAACATACAAATGAACTTGTGGCTGAACTTAAAACTCTAAATCCAAAAATCGAATATTTTACCGTGGCGCAGGGACATCACACAGACATCGCTTTCTCATTTTTAGCCGTCGAACAGTTAAGAACAGAGGAAGTATTGAAATGGCTAAAAGACAAAGTTGAATAGAGGTGTCCCGCGGTTCATCCCGCAGTTCCTATAATGGCTTCGAGCTCAGATACCGTTTTGGGACAGGCGGCCGTTAAATTCTCGGGGCCACGCTCACGAATCCAAATATCGTCCTCGATGCGAATGCCAAGTCCTCGAAAAGCCGCTGGTAAGGATTCGTCATAAGCTGGAAAATAAAGTCCGGGCTCAATCGTTATAACGGTGCCTTCCTGGAGTGTTTTCCAAGATCCATCTCGTTCTGAATAAGGGCCAACATCGTGAACATCCATTCCGAGATAATGTCCCGAACGATGGGGATAATATTTTTTGTAGAGTTCTTTCTCAAGAATCTCTTCCCTACTCTCTTTGAAGATTTTCAGCTGACGTAAAACATCAATGAGGCCATCTCGCGCGGTATCGTGAAGCTCGCCGTAAGGCGTTCCAACGGTCGCAGCGGCGATGGTATTGATCTCTACATCCAAAATTCCCTGGTACACGTCCCTGTGCACGGCACTAAATTTTCCTGAGATCGGAAAACTTCGTGTGATATCTGAGGCATAATATTTGTATTCGCAACCTGCATCAATCAGGAGAATGTCTCCATCATTAAGCCTATCGCGATTTTCAATATAGTGGAGAATCGTCGCGTTATCGCCACCACCCACAATACTGGTATAAGCTGGACCGTAAGCGCCATTTTTTACGAAATGACTTTCAATCACAGATTGAATTTGAAATTCCATCATCCCAGGCTTGGTGTGTCGCATGGCAAGTTCATGAGCTTCACTCGCGATTTTGCAAGAATGCTTCATCACTTCGATTTCGGAGTCGGATTTGGTCAATCGCATTTCATGTACGATTTCTCGAGCATCAACCAGTATACGGGGACCCGATTTTCCATCTCTACCAAAGCGTAGTTGAGTAAGCTTATTGAGAATAAAGTCATCGCGAGAACTACCGTCTTTAGTGAAATAGAGCGCTTCTCTTTTGTAAAAATAGCCCGCTAATTTTTTCTCAAAATCACCGATAACAAAAGCCGAATCTGCGCCGAAAACCTCTTTAGCGCCTTCGGGACCAAATCGCCGCCCATCCCATGTCTCCTTGAGTGGATCACGATCGTTGACGAACATGACAAAATCACCATCATCAGAACCCGGAGCAATTACTAAAATCGTATTCGGTTCTTCGAATCCGGAAAGATAAACGATGTCGCTTGATTGTCTGTATGGAAAAGAAGTGTCGTGGGATCGTTTACGCTCGCCTGGAGAAACGAAAACAGCAACACTATCAGGACCGATTAAGTCGATGAGTTTCTGTCGACGTTCTGAAAATACTTCTTTAGAAAATGTATACATACTTACCTTTTACCTATCAGTCCGAAAATTTCGAGTTCAACGATTTCTAATCGTCGAATAATTTCACTTGTAGTTGAAGATCGGTTTCGTTGACGTCGAAAAGCGTCAAAGCTTGGACGACGGCCGGATTTTCTTTAACGTTGGTGGTGAGCTGATTAAAACGAGCCTGACGTTCTTCATCGCGTTCAATCGCCATATTCTTTTCAACTAAATCTTCGTCGGTCACCACAGTAGCGCTGAATTCTATATCGCCGAAAAGCGCGCGAACAACGTCGGTTATTATCGCGAGCTTATGAGGATGCCCGATAAAGTCGGCATATTCTTTTTCAAAAGTTACCACACAGCGCGTTTCGTCGAATACGTTAACGAAACCGTGTTCGCATTGCATTGCAAGCGGTCTGTTATAACGCAATTCTTCGACAACCCTCTTCCATCGGTCCTCTGGTAATAGGCGAGCAACGGCGAGTACATCAAGGGGTGCAGGCAAGGGCCGCGTCTGGATGTCTTCAAGGCCTGACTCGTCCCCAGACACGATGTTAGCGTTACTCTCAACGACCTCCGGAGACGATGCGATATTCGCGGACTCTTGAACCACAGGGGCGGCAACGACTGGTGCTTCCACAACGACTGGCGCTTCGGCAACGACTGGCGCTTCGGCAACGATACCGGCCTTAGCGATAGGTTGCTGCGCAACATTTATCGCTTCCTCTGGACGACTCGCAGGAGCTGGATTTTCGGGTTGTACCCGACTCATTCGTGGTGAATCAGCGCGCCGGTCAATTTTTTTTTGAGAATCTCCATCAAAGCGTTGTTCGAGATCGGCTAGACGATCAATAAGGAGATCCAGACCGACAAGAGAACGTAATTGGGTCATCTGAATCACCGCCATTTCCAATGTGACTTTCGGAAAGGTATTGATGTGCATATCAACGGCAGCTTGGGAAGAAATCGAAAACATGCGATGAAAAAGATCAACGGTAGCTTTGCTGACCGTGTTTTTCGCAACAGCGATCTCTGATTCTGTAAAGTCGGTAGCGCGAGACGGATCGTCGGTCGATGCGACAACCACCATATTCCGGCAATGCTGTACGAACTCGCCACTGAATTGCTGTAAGTCATATCCGTACGCATCCACGTCGGCGATAACTTGTAGGGCTGCGCTAACGTCGTGATCGACAATGGCTTCACTCAGTGAAAAAAGATGCTTTCGATTTGCGACGCCGAGAATCTCAAGAACTTGTTGTTCCTTAATTTCGTCGCCTGAAAAACTGATAATCTGATCCAATAGACTCAACGCATCACGCATTCCGCCTGTTGCCTGACGTGCGATAATTTTTAACGCATCCACTTCAGCGGTTATCTTTTCTTGCTCACATAGGAATGTCAGATGCGAAACGATATCGTGCTGAGAGATGCGTTTAAAATCGTATCGTTGACAACGACTCAGAATCGTAACTGGAATCTTTTGTGGCTCGGTCGTTGCGAATATAAACTTCGCATGTGGTGGTGGTTCTTCTAAGGTTTTTAAAAGTGCATTGAATGCTTCAGTTGTAAGCATATGAACTTCATCGATGATATAGATCTTATATCTTTCGCTACCCGGTGCATATCTTACGCTTTCCCGTAACTCGCGAATTTCGTTGATACCGCGATTGGATGCGCCATCGATCTCAAAGACATCGACCGATCGTCCATTTGTAATTTCGGTACACGAAGAACACGTTCCGCAAGGATTAGGCGTCGGACCGTTGGTTCTACAATTGAGAGCTTTTGCCATTATTCTGGCGGTCGATGTTTTACCTACACCACGCGCGCCAGTGAACAAAAACGCGTGCGCGACGCGGTCCATCGTAATCGCGTTTTGAAGGGTTTTTGCGATATGACCTTGCCCAACGACTTCGTCAAATTGGGTGGGTCTCCATTTTCTTGCTAAGACAACATAACTCATGCCATCAGATCTACACTTTCTCTCCTAAATGTACAGCTTCGAAATTCTCTCTTTAAACGATTGACTACAAAAAGTTGTCGAAACCAGAATAAATATTCACCCGATTTTCGCCTAAAAACCCGGCTACACCAACATTAAACGCTTCAGCTGTTTGAATAGCAAGCGAAGATGGCGCACCCACCGCCGCTAAAAAAGGAACCCGAAATGAAATTGCTTTTTGTACGAGTTCAAAGCTCACGCGACCGCTCAAAAAAATCACGGTATCTTCAAACCTATGGTCATTGGCAATGAGTATCCCCAAGAGTTTATCAAATGCATTATGACGCCCCACGTCCTCGGCAATAGCCAAAAAATCGCCGTCGCACGTAAACGCCGAAGCGGCGTGAAGCCCACCTGTTTTTTCAAAAATCCACTGTTTCTCAAGACTCCGATGGGAAAGTTCAAGAAGCATCGAAATTTGAATTTGACGAGTATGAACGATCTTTTCAAATCCACTTAAGGTTAGGTCGTCTAAAGCCGCTTTTCCGCAAACCCCACAACTTGAGGTCATAAAAAAGTTACGTGTGAATTTAGCATCATGAATATCAACGCCCTGCTTCGCAAAAACAGTGACGATATTTTCTCCAACTTCGATGTTTTCAATTTCATCTTTTTCTATAATTTTTTCACCAATGAAAAAGCCTCGCACAAGATCGCTATCATTCCCGGGGGTTCGCATGGTAACCGCGACTGATCGTCTTATCGATTCTCCGTTCCGATCAAAAACAAGACGCATTTCCAAAGGTTCTTCAACGGCGACACAGTCTTCGGTTTCCAATCTTTTCCCAGACGCATACTTCATTATTTGAACTTTCTTTATCTCTTTCACAAATTCACTCTTGGAAAAATCGCGTGCTTTCTTAGAATCAATATCACTTCTACGTAGGAAAATCCCCATGCGTTCACCTTTTTCTGTAGACCAGATATCTACCTACATTCTCGCCGGCGGTGCCTCCTCCCGATTCGGTGAAGACAAGGCAAGTTTTCTCGTTGATGAAATGCCACTCATAGAACATGTGCGCGCAAACTTCCAATCCCTCGGCGAGGTTCAGGCGGTTGTAAAAAAAGGAAAGAAGATTGAGGGCTTGGGGTGTATTTATGATACGCGAGGCGACGGCCCTTTATCTGGAATTCACGCAGCGTTATCGGATTCAAACACCGATTGGGTTTTAGTCGTACCCTGCGACACGCTTGAGTTTCAGTTAGATTGGCTCAATGCGTTCAACAATTTTAATTCAAAAGCTATCGCTTTTCACGGCGAAAAATGGTTTCCACTTTTTTCTGCTTTTCATAAGGAGGCCATCCCTATCATAGAAAAAAACTTAGATGAAAAAAGGTACGCAATTTGGAACACACTTGATGATCTAAATGCAAAAAAAATCCCGACTCCAGAGGGATGGGATGGGATGCACCGAATAGATTACAAAGAAGATCTACAATAAAACTAAACTTGAGTACTATTTTTTGTTCTCATTTTTTTATAGGTTTTGATTCCTACCATCAGTAGAATCATCAAACCCATTATTCCGACAACGCCAAAAATCCAATTCACCGCAGACTTCAAAACGACCAAGAACACCACGGAGAATAAAATTAAAGTTGGGGCTTCGTTCCAAAATCTAAGTTGATTGGAGGTGTATTTCAAATGGTTAGATTGTACCTGACGATACAAGATGTGCGATAATCCGTGATAAATATAAAGTAGAACTACAAAAAGTAATTTCACGTGCATCCACGGCTGTTTTAGCCAAACCATGCCAGCTGGAGTTGAGAGCAACATTACCGCGAGAACAAGAGTAATAATTGCCGACGGCCAAGTGATAATAAACCACAAGCGCTTGGTCATGAGTTGATATTGTTCGACGAGAATTTCTCTTTTCGGAGATGCTTCTAGATTTGCTTCGGCGTGATAAATAAAGAGACGCACAATGTAAAAAAGCCCAGCAAACCAGGTCACGATAAAGATGATATGTAAGGCTTTTATTGTATCGTAATAGGGCATCACAGGGTCAAACTCGGGGCAATTCGATTCCGTTCATTTGAAACGAAAAATGGACGTACTCAGTCGATACCTGATACCGGCGGCCAAGGCTAGCCCGCCGTAGGAAAGGTATGGGCTCAGATGCGATCGCGGCATTCGCGCTTATTGAATCTATTGACTTGTATGAACCAGATATAGGTTTGGTCTCAATGAGGCTTCGAAATCACGTTTTATGGGCGATATACCTACCGCGGATCAAAAATTCTTCGCTCTAACCCTTCCCTCTCACCTCTAAATGTAAATTTCTGTTTCTAAACCTGCCTAAGCTATTGTAGAGTGTAAGTACCCATAAAGCACACATCGAGGATCAGATGAAAAAGCGCGTTTTAATAATCGTAGGCCTAATTTTTGCCACAAGCATGGTATCTTCGAGCGTGTTTGCACAGGCTTATACCGCGCAGAAAATGTCGCCCTCACAGGTGATCAAATTGGCTGAATTCGATCGGGCTCCCATGACATTCGACCATCCGCTCGTAAAAACCCAACGCGTGCTAAATCAAAGCCGCTTGGATTTTGAACAGACCTATGATGTTGACCACGATAAATTTTTGACTGAGCTTCAACAGGCCTTTGAAAAGAAAAAAGATATCGGAAAGCTTGATCCGAATGTTTACCCCAATGCAAAAAAGCCGCAATTACGCATCATTGGTATGGGGAAAAACCCGAACCGAGCCACACTCGGTGCGAAAGACTTATACTTTCGAATCATGTTTGATTTGAAAAGTAACGCCCAGGGACAAGCAGTCGTAGTTCTAAACAGTTCGATAAGATCACTTGTTTTTGGTGGCGCTATTCCCGTCAGAGCCTCCTTTAGACCGGTCGGTGCATCACCTGTTCGATTCCGTTGGAATTAAATCAGGGTCGTTCACATACCCCAAAAACTAGATTGCAATCGTTACGATAGTAACGCCATCACCACCTTCGCCGCGTTCACCTCTGCGAAATTTATCAACGTGATTCGCCCTCGGCAAAAAACCACGAACTGCCCGTTTGAGAGCACCGGTCCCGTGGCCGTGAATCACGAAAACACCTTGTGTTTGAGATAACGCCGCCGAATCTAAAAAGAGTTCAAGCTTTTCAATGGCGTCATCCACCTGTAAGCCACGCAGATCTACTGTGTTTGATTCTGTTTGAAAAAGAGGCCCGCTTTTCCCACCGCTTGCCCCGCTATCTGCTATTACGTTCGTCGGTTGGCTAAAACTCATCCCACGCCCCGGAGAATTCGGCGCAAAAAACAGATCATCAATCTTCACAGAAACTTTCAACGAACCCAACAGTAACGATACCTGACCATTGATTTGATAGCCGACTACCTCGCCGATTCTGGAAAAAGAATGCGAATAATAGCTGCCTCCAATCTTGAGTCGATCCAAAGTGACAGGCTCCATTCCTTTCGGCGTCTCATGAACGGGTTCGCTCTGTTTGCGAACTTTTTCAACACGGTCGCCTGCCGTTTTTAATGTTTGCCGAATAGATTGCGCCGTTTTTTCGTCCGCCTTTTTTGCTTTCTTCAATTCCGCTTTCAAAGCTGCACGAATGGAGTCTAACTCATCGCGCATACGTTTGGCTTCAACGTTAATGCTCGATCGTTCTTGTTCTAAAAGATCTCGATATTTTTTCTGAAACTTCTTAATCGTCTTCTGTGCATCCTCGCGTTCCTTGCGCAATGCTTTGCGGTCACTCTTAACATCTTCAACTTGCGCTTCCAGCCGCACGATTACCGTCTCAAGATTTCGACTACCCTCGTTTTCCATGTAGGTCTCAGCATCTTTTACAATAGATTCTGAAAATCCAAGCCGACGCGCGATCCTTAATGCGAAAGAACTTCCCGGAACTCCTGGGGTCATTTCATAGGTAGGAAGCATACCCTCCAAATCAAACCCCATCGATGCGTTAGCAAAACGGTCATCCTCCAACGCCAACGTTTTTAGCCCATCTAAATGCGTTGTAACCAAGGTCATTGATTTGGCAACCGCTAAATTTTCGAGCAGCGAAACCGCCAAAGCGGAACCCTGCGTTGGGTCAGTGCCGGAGAACAATTCATCTAAAAGAACCAAACTTCGTGGACTGCATTTATTTATAAAGCTTTGAATATTTGTAAGGTGCGAAGAAAATGTACTGAGGTCAGCCTCTATCGATTGACCATCCCCAATATCGGTAAACATGTTTACAAAAAGAGGTATCGTGCTTCCTTCCGCGCATGGAATAGGTGCACCACATTTTGTCAGAAGTGAACACAACCCGACCGTTTTCAAAAGAACCGTCTTTCCTCCGGTATTTGGGCCTGACACCACAAGAACACGCCGTTTTTCGTCCAAAGAAAAATCATTAGAAACCGTTGGGTTTTCTTCCTCTTCGTTTGCTGGCTTTAACTTCAAAACGAGAAGAGGATGACGCGCACTTTTTAATTCAATTTTTTCACCAATATTGGGAATCGTCGCGTCAACATCCTGACCAAAACGCGCCAAGCTTCCAACAACATCCAAATAGGCCAAAACTTCATTATTGGTTTTCAACAAGCCGCTATGTTCACCTACAATGCGCGTCAAACGCTCTAAGATACGACGTTCTTCGTCAGCCAACTTTATCTGAGCTAAACGAAGCTGATTATTGGTTTCGATCAATTCAGTAGGTTCAATGAATGCCGTCTGCCCACTTGAAGAGTGGCCATGAACAATGCCATCTACGTTTCCGAGCGCCCCAACCCTTACCGGGATAACATAACGATCTTCGCGGACAGAATAATAATCGTCTTGCAACGCGTGTTCATACTTTTCAGCTCTAAGCACTTTATCAACGCTAGACCGAATCCGGTCCATCGCATTTTGAACGCCTCGCCTAAAGTTGCGTATATCGGGACTAGCGTTATCAGAAATTCTACCGCCGGGTTCGATTGCACGACTTATCGCGATCTGCAAATCCTGAAGTGCATCTAAGCGCGAAGCAATCTCATTCAACTGCGGAAGTATGTCAGAACGTGAGGCGAAATAACGTTTCGCGCGCGCGACAATGTCGCATTGCGCGGCGACAGATTCCAAATCCTCCGGTTCCAAGATTCCATGTTTAGAAGCGTGTATTGCCGCCTTTTCAATGTCACGAATTCCGTAAACCGGAGGTTCAGAATCTTCGTTGATTACCCCTAACCATTCGCCAACATGACTTAATCTTAGCTTAATCATCTCCTCGGATTCCAAGGGCTCCAGATTCTGTAGCAGACCGTGGCCTCGGTCGCTTTTCGCAAAACCTGCGAGTATGTCTTGCAAAACATCCCATTCGAGATCAGCGTAAGTCTTGTTCGGTATCTTCGAGTCCGATTCGCCTTGCAACGTAATACGAATCAGTTCTGAAGTCGCGTTTTGTGTTTTTAGATTCTGAGCATCCACTTTTATTCTCGATTGACTAGTATCTTTCTTCTCTTCCTAATCAGATCTTTTATCGAAATCCACGTGTATTACAATTAATATCAATTTTGTTGAGCCCTCAAACGGGTAGTAGATTTGACTATTGCCCGAATTTGGAAAAGATCGAAGCAGATGTTAGCGTCCAAGCTACGATAATGGAGTTTTTATGAAATACTCGGTCCTACTTTTTTGCTTCTTCGCTTGGAATTGCTCAGACGAAATCACCCCCGTCTTTCCAGAACCTGACATGTCAATTAACGATAAATCCGATGTCGGCACAACGCAGAGCGACGTATCCGTCTCAACGGATGCCCCGGTTATACCTGTTGTGGAAAAAACACTTCCGGATGAATTCGGCTTCGAAGGCGTCGCCTATATAGGACATTTGGAGTCAAGCGTCTTGCAGTGGATTCGCACCGATGGCTCTCCGCGAATGGGCGGAGAATTAGATCTCGGCGAAGCTATTATAGAGCTCGCGATAGATAGAAAAAACCACATCCTAGCCGCAGCCCTTCCTGCGGTGGCTGAAGTGAAACTTTTTCGAATCGACACTCCGAAAAATGACACGACCCCTATCGAGTCACCGAAGCTTCTAGCCACTCTATCTTTTGACTCACCGGTGTTGGGAATCAAATTCGACCCCTTCAACCAACGTTTATATGCTGTCAAAACTCTACCGGTTCCGGCCGATGGTAGTCCTCAAACCCAATCTGAACTTTACATCTACAATACCGAAAATCCGCAAGCCCCTACTCAGATCGGAGACCCTACGAAAATTCCAGCGAGCATTTCTTGGGATATCGATCCTGTGCGCCGCGTTTTATTCTTATTCGACGGCATCAATGATCTTCTTCGTGGATATGACCTTGCCAATGATTCGATTACACCCCTTCCAGGTGCGCCAATTGATTTTGGTGTTTGGTATCCTGAGACCAACCAAACTTCATTCAAAGTTCGCAACCTAAAAGTCGACCCGTGGTCAAATCGAATTTTTGGCGCGCGTTCACAAGGAGCGTTCTCGGAACTAATAACCATTCAATATGATGGCGTGATCCCTAATAGCGCCCAAAACTTCTCCGATATTTCTTCCATGGACAAACTACAAAAGAAAGACGATGGATTCGACGCATCGGTTGATCTTGATAATCGCCCGTTCATTCTTGATGCTGCAAATCCAATCGTCGATAGAATTAACGGTATGGTCTGGTTAGTAACTGCATCTTGGGACGGCAGTAAAGCTTCATATGGGACGATGTCGTTGCGCGATGACACACTTGCTTTAGATAAAAATTGTGAGGACTCTTCAAAAGGATTGATGTGTTGGTACCGCAGCTATTTCAACGGCCAAGAACAAACCAAATTCCATTATACCGATGGCGCGGCATGTGCCGATGGTACACATAAAGTTTTCGTGGGTACGAGTTACGATACCGAAGACAATACTCAACCCGGTAATGTACACCTCTTCAAATACACATCATCCGGAGAAATGACACGGGTCGAGCTAGAGAAATCGGTCGTGAAAGCCTACCCTGTTGCGGCGATTTGCCACTAGTTGTTCACTGTATTCTAAGTGAGAAAAGCGTTATTCGCAGACGTCACCGATACCGTTATCGTCGGCGTCTCTTTGGTCGGGATTGAAAATGATCGAACAATTATCGCAAAGGTCATTCACCCCATCTTGATCAGCATCCGCGTCGCCACATCCACACACATCACCCTCGCCGTCACCATTTGTATCTTTCTGATCTGGGTTTGAATCCACAGGACAATTGTCACAAGCGGTTCCAACACCATCAACGTCGACATCCAATTGATCAGGATTTTTGACCGTCGGACAGTTATCGCAATTATCAGAAAATCCGTCGCCATCAGAATCGTTAGCCAGGTCGTTGGCTATCATCGGGCAAACATCGCAAAGATCACCGATTCCATCGCCGTCCGAATCTGCCTGCGAGGAATTTGGAAGATCCAGACAATTGTCGCAAGCATCTCCAACGCTATCGTTGTCCCGATCTTTTTGATCCGCAGAAACGATGTTGGGGCATAGATCGCACTTATTACCGAAGCCGTCTCCATCATCGTCAGCTTGAGTGGAGTTTTGATCAGACGGACAGTTATCGCAAAGATTTCCGATTTCATCTTCATCTTCATCGAGTTGCCTCACATTTGCGAAATAAGGGCAGTTATCGTCATCGTTAAGTACGCTATCGTCATCAATATCAGGGTCACACACATCGCCTTCTAAATCGGCATCGATATCAGATTGATCCGAATTAGCTTTAGCGGGGCAATTATCGCAAAGGTCACCGACGTTATCGACGTCACCATCTTTTTGATCCGCGTTTGAATTCCGCGGGCAATTATCACAAGCATCTCCCTGCCCGTCTTCGTCGTCATCGCCCTGGTCCGGATCGAAAGCATCAGGACATATGTCGCAAAGGTTGCCTACTTGATCTTCATCGTCATCTTGCTGATTTGTATTCGCGATATCGGCGCAGTTATCACATACGTCGCCAACCTCGTCCGCGTCACCGTCGTCCTGACTTTTGTTGGCTATCGTTGGACAATTATCTTTTGCGTTTGTTAAACCATCATTATCGATGTCTTCGTCGCAAAGATCTCCAATCCCATCCGAATCCACATCGGATTGATCGTTGGGTAAACCCGGACAATTATCACAAAGATCTCCAGCCGGATCGTTATCGGAATCACGTTGATCGGTGTTAGGGATACTCGCGCAGTTATCGCAAACGTCGCCAATGCCATCCCCATCTTGATCTGATTGATTGGTATTGGAACGCGTCGGACAGTTATCGTCGGTATCTGGGATATTGTCGTTATCCGCATCTGCTCCGCTGCAAGAAAAAAGTAGAAGAATCAATACGGATAGGAGCAATTTCATTGATTTATTTTCTCCGAATTTCCCCATTTTTTCCGGGAAAAACCAAGTACACCGATAATAAGAAGCGGAAGCCAGCCGAAGTTCGATTTATTCTGGACACTTCTACACGTGCATTCGGGGTCTGAAGTAACCTCAGGTTGGTAATCTGGATCGAGTGGTGTGGATTTCTCGAGCCCCATGTCCTCCATCGAATCGTCGCCCAGATCTAACATCCCAACATCCGGCGTCAGACTTGTATCCATTCCTTGGTCAGCCCAAAGGTTACCTGATATAGTAAAACTACATACGAATAAGAAAACTATACTTTTATACTTCAACATGTTTCTTTGGTCCAAAAACTAAAAATGCAACAACAATTGCGAATCCGATTATCCCAGCGGCTATAGTCAGGCCAAGACCTTCGGTAGACCCTGTAGGTAGCACATTCACCGGTACGTTTCCAGATAGCTCACGGTAAGGCCATACACCACGAAGGCACCCAATCATGAGTCCAACAAGAATTGCTAAGGTCGGTGCCGCGTAATGTTCGAGTAAGTGACTCAGAATACGTGCCGCAGACAGTAGGCCGATAGCGCAGCCAAGACAGAAAAGAATCACAAAAGGTGCTTGATTGGTCGGCAAAGCGCCACTTGCTAAGGTCGAAACAAAACCTTTTAGGGCGTTGAGCATGAAGAAATATCCCCCCAGAATAAGGAGAATCGCACTTCCACTAATACCCGGTAAGATCATCGCACAAATCGCTAACATGCCCGCGAAAAAGACAAACCAATATCCAAGGCGAGGAACTTTTACCGGAACATCTTTAGGGATGTTGAGCGTCTGATAAGGTTCGCTACGACTTTTCATAGAACTCTTATCTCCAATGATAGCTGTACCGGAATTTCTAGCCTCTTCTAACTTTTGATACATCGGTAAGTCACTAACTTGAATTGCTTTTTGAAGGGCAAGGTTATCTTTTGCCCAAAACACATCCTCAGCCGACATCGCACTCG
>CALJNB010000026.1 GCA_937981985.1 uncultured bacterium | reverse complement strand
ATCGTCGATATATTTAGGATTCTCTTCCGCGAAGCATGAGAGGCATGAAAGGTATTCCGATACCAAAAATGAATTTATAAGTTTCTGCCAATGGGTCCTCCTCTCTAACGATCGATTCGCCAACTACACCGTAGAAAGATTTGTATCTGCAAACAACGCATGATTCTAGTTTCAATCTCGATATTCCCATTTCCATCGAGTCGCGCTAACTTTGAGTAAGACATGGAGACCACGTGAAATTAGCTATTCTTTTTAGTTTTCTACTTTTTTATGCAACACCGGGGTTCGCTGAATCTGAAGCACGTAGCAGAGCAACTACTCAAACGCAGTCGTCTTCAGATATTGAAAAGGCATGGGACCGTACCCAAACATCGCCCTTCCTTAGAATCGGCGCCCAAGCAGGAATGGGAACACTTCTCTATGTTCTTGGAACGATCGTGTTATTGAGGGGATTGAGTCTCGATGGAGAAGTACTCGACGAACCGAGCATCGGGGGTGGACTATTCCTCATCGCGTCGGCGCCTTTTGGTATCTATGGCGTAGGTGAGTTGCTCGGAGGAAAGGGAGATCTAACAATAACCGGAATTACTTTTGCGTTGGGCGTCGCGGCCGGGTTTGGGGCGGCTTATCTCACCGAATACGATACTATCGCCGTTGGGACTTATTTCGCTTTACCCGTTATGGCCTCTGTACTCGCTTACCAGCTAACCCAACCTTCCGGATCTTCGGTTACGCTAGCACCAACCTTTTATAATAAAGGAAAAGTTGGAATCCAGCTCAACATGCGATTCTAACTCAATAAAGCGCAATATCTTGAAAGGCTTCGATAGGTAAGCTAAAATACCGCCCTCTTGATCGACCGACGTGACTCGGCTTAAATATACAAAGGTAAAACGAAATGAACAAAACTATTCTGGTATTATTTTTACTTCTGACTTTTGGTTGTGGCGACGCTGAGAATAGTTCACAGCAAGAATCAACTCAGAAGCAAGATCTAGATGCAGACCTTGCGAGGGTAAAAGCGAATCAAGATACCAAAAATGACGCGGTCATAAGCTGTGGAACCGGTACGTGTTCGTCGATATTATGCGGATACGATTGCTCAACTTCGGGCCAACAATGTGTAAAAGCATGTTCAACTGAGGCATCTGGCAAACCCTCAGTGAGCGCAAAAATATCAGGAGGTACTTCTAAGAGTTTGAACTCAGATGATTTCGTTTACGAGCGCGTTTTTAGTTTAAACAATGTGTTATATTTCGGTTGTGATCTCTGGGATTACTCATCTGGAGAAAGAGACGATCTGGTAATCTCGTTTCGCGAGGTATTGAGTGCGTCGTTTCAGGCCGGAGGCCCTCGAGATATCGGATCAGATCTTCAGCTTGAAATACGTAACTTTGAGGGCCCCGGCTCCTATCAAGGCATTGGATATTATTCAGAAAACAGCGCTAAGCGCGCAGATGAAGACTATTTCGTCACAGACGAAGGCTGCGGATTTGAAATTGAGAAGACCGAAATAGGTATTTCGGGTACCATTGTCTGCCGAAATGTTCCCAACAAGAAGTCTTCCGCCTCGATTGCTATCAGCGCTGAATTTCAATGTGGAGGCGACGCTTTGGACCCACAAATCATCACAATGAATCGTCTCTAGTTCTAGGGGAAACGGACTCGTTAGATCACGAAGCTGTCAAAGAAAACTACAATCTTTAAGCACAGCGATTTCCACCCGCTTAAGATATTCAGCTGCGGGTATCTCCACCGCACCAAATTTTCTGAGATGGTCGGTCATGAACTGCGTATCGTGAAGAAGATAACCTTGTTTACGAAGCTTTTCGACTAAATGGACAAGACACACTTTCGATGCGTCGGTGGCCCGATGAAACATCGATTCTCCGGCAAATAGACCGCCTACCGTCACGCCATATAATCCACCGACAAGTTCGCCGTCCAAAAAGGCTTCTACGGAATGTGCGAATCCGGCGTTGTGGAGTTCTACATAGGCCTGTAATAAATCCTCCGAAATCCATGTACCTGATTCGTCTTGACGCGGCTCGGCGCATTTACGCATGACTTGTTCAAACACTGTTGAATAACGAATTTCAAAGGGTGCCTTGCGTACGGTTGCAGCTAGCGTTTTGGAAACATGAAAAGCGTCATCTAAAGGCAGTATCGTACGAGGGTCAGGTTGATACCAATACACTTCCCAGTCTTCGTCCTCTTGAGCCATCGGGAAGACGCCTTGTGTATAGGCCACCAATAGGTTTTCGACGGAGGGCCGTTTCATTTTTTTATTTCCCAGGTTCGATGAGTATTGCGGGGATAGTCCTCGGAATTGGTTTTCGTCGAAATTTCAATACATTCCAACGCTTTATGGTCGAATTCAAAACGTCTATGATTGGTCGAAAAATAAAGGGTGCCGTCGTCTTTCAAAAGCCTAAGCGTCTGTTCAATCATTGGGATATGATCTCGAAGAACATCAAAATCGCCGTCCATTTTTTTTGATTTCGAATAGGTCGGAGGATCAAGAATGATGATGTCGTAGAGTTCTCCCAGCTCGAACTCTCGTTTTAAAAACTTGAATGTATCCAGACGTTCAAAACGATGACCTTTTGTGGGTATGTTGTTGAGTTTAAAATTTCGAATCGCCCAATCAATATAAGTATTGGACATATCGACGGTGGTCACCGTCGCGCCCGCACCCGCCGCAAAGACGCTGAATGCACCGGTATAGCTAAATAAATTAAGTACTTTAGACGACGAGTCTACAATCTTAGCCACGTGTTTTCTTAACTTGCGATGGTCTGGGAAAAATCCAACATCGACATACTTACCGGCGATGATTTGGAAGCGATAAGGACCTTCCGTGATCTCGGTTTCAACAATTTGATTTTCGATGCGCGCATAACGTGTAGCGCCGGCAGCGCGTTTGCGTTCGGTGAAAATAATTGCTTGATCGTTGACGCCGAACACTTTCTTCACACTTTCGAATACGCCATCACGGGTAAGCTCATCGGCCTTTGAGGTTTTGAATTCCTGAAGATGTACGAGGTCGTTGAGCACATCTATGACAAAAGGGAAATCTGGAATATCTCGGTCGTAAACACGATAAGCGTTAGTCTCCCAACGCTTTGCTACTTTACCGATGTGCTTTGCTCTTTTCTTTAAGCGATTTTCGAATGCAGAAATATCCATTTCATTGCTCCATAGTTTCAGGAATAAGGCACCGTTTAGTCCAATAACCGGCGGAAGTTAGAGCCTCTTGCACAGCAACATCCTCTTCTTTCACCAACGCTATTAAACACCCTCCTCTACCGGCTCCGGTTAACTTTGCTCCCAGCGCACCTTTGGAGATGGCCAAACCGCAGGCTTCATCTAACGCTTTACTCGACACCGTGAGAGACTTTAAAAGACCATGATTATGATTCATCAACCTGCCTACCTCTAAAATATCGTTCGCGGCCAGCGCAGATATTCCCGAGTTCGCGATATCCCCCATTTCAGACAAATACGTTTGGAATCGTGCCCTATCCTTATCTCTTTGGACTGCCACATCTTTTACAATTTCGTGAGTCGGCGCCCGAGACCCCACGTTAGCGATAACAAGATGCATTTCTGGATTCTTTATTTTTTCTATTCCCCTACTTTTAGAATAGGCAAAAATTCCGCCGCTCGTCGCGGCGGCTTGATCCACACCTGAAGGTGAGGAATGAAAAACTCTTTCGAAGGCTTCGACGGCCGGAGCCAACTTACCGGGGCTTAATGAAAAATGCGAAATCAAGGCTCGAGCTACCGAGACGCCAATTGCGGCTGAGCTCCCTAAGCCTGCTCCGGTCGGAATTGAAAGTACAGTATGAAGATTAAAGCACGGATCGAGTTTTAAGACCTTAAAGAGCTCCAAAAAAGCACGCCCCAGTGACGAATCCTCTCGCTCATTAACCTCAAAATTTTCCCGAATTCCTTCAAAACAAAATCTATTTGAGTCTGGGATTAAACACTCAGAAACTACAGTGGTTGCGCCTACACCAATCCCACAAACGATCGCTGGATATCCGTAAACGACAGAGTGCTCACCAAATAAAATTGCTTTGGCGAATCCCAAATTATCTGAAAGGTCGATTTCTATGTTCTTAGAGTCCGCCACCAGTCCAAGCCGTCTTTGAAAACTCGATTTTCACATTTGGAGGAACTTGCGCCGTGTTTGCTTCGATGTGTTTCTCGGCGAGCGCATACTCGTTTTCATCTAGACATAGAACAACGGTCAGGAGTGATTCGCTTCGAGGTAATTCCTCTAGAACGATCGTATAGAAGATCGATAAAAATTCCTCGATAGGAAATTTACCAACCCCAACGCCAAGAGGAGGAAAGGCAATAGCTGTAGCCCCGAGGCGTTCAGCGCGATCGAAGCAATTAATCAAGCTATTCATAATCAGTTTTTTATCGACTACATTTTTACCGATAATCGAAACATGAAGAACGTATTTAGCGTGAAGCAATCCTGGCTCGGTTTCAATGACCCGCCCAAGTTCCAAACGATTTTGCGGGAGCTGGCTTCGTTTTGTATGCATTTTCTGCTGAAAATCCGGACCGGCATGGCGCGCGATAGAATCGCTGACACTTCGATTTAGGATCAGACCAGTATTGGAGGGATTGACGATTATTCCCTCGCGAATATCAAGGAGCGCGATGTCGCCCTGCATTATTTGGAAGACAAATGTTCCCGGTTCGTTTTCAGTTTCCATAGTTCCTCTTTGAATATTTTGGATGGATTAGGATTAGGTTAATCATTTCGTTTACACAAGATTACGATCAACAATTTGGTGAATGACATAACTAGCTACATCGGGTGCGGTTGTCCCTGGACCAAAACCGGCATCAAAACCGAGCTCAAGAGCGATTTCGTGGTTTAGTCGCGGACCACCTGCTACCAACACAAGTTGGTCACGGATACCTTCCGCTTCAAGCATGTCAGCTAATTCGGACAAATTCTTAATGTGAACATCTTTTTGAGTCACAACTTGGGAAACCAATAAGGCATCCGCTTTAAGTTCAACCGCCTTGGCAACGAGTACATCATTGGGAATTTGCATTCCCAAATTATACGCGTCAATCTTCGGATAACGCTCTAAACCATAGTCACCGTTGTAGCCTTTCATATTCATGATGGCATCGATCCCAACCGAGTGAGCATCGGTTCCAGTACAAGCACCAAGAACAACGATATTACGCTTAATTTTTTCTTCTATAAACGTGTTAATTTCGTAAAAGTCGAGACGATCCGATGTCACTTTTGCGACGCGAATCTTTGTATAATCGACCTCTGTTACGCAAGTAGCGTAGACGACGAAATAAGAATAACCGTCCCCAAGATCATGAGAATGGTAAATCCTGGGCTCGCGTAGTGCCATCGAAGAAACAAGAATCCGAGCCGCTTCAATCGCTTCTGGCCCGTGAGGAACCGGAAGCGTAAATGAGAGTTGAATCTGTCCGTCTCCAAGCGTGTCGCCGTAAGCACGTACCGCTTCAAGATTAGGTGGAGTTGCCGCGTTGCGGCCATGAATAGACACCGGCTTATTGGACGTGAAGGAAGTATGGACCGGAGTTATCCGTTGTGTTTCCGCGTTGGACGCTTACAAAATAGGTACTTCCGGCTACCACGCTAATCGTTGCCGACTCACGATTACCAACATTGTCGTCTTTGAACTCAAAGGTTCCGGGGCCGGTAACCTGGAGGCCTAGATTCATTTCGGAACTATCAAACACGGCTTCGATAGAAACCTGCCCGGTAGTAGGTGCAACGAACCTAAAATAATCATCATCCGTTGAACAGGCACCCAAAGATAGACGGGAGGGAACCGTTATTGGGGCAGCACCAGCGGTGTTATCGTTACTGTTTCCATTGGAATCAAAATCATCTTCAGGGCAGCTAAAGCCGTAGATTGTATCGCGTCCAACCAGAAGGTCGTAAGGCGCAACACCGGTACCGTCGTTTGTAATTCGCGCAAAATAATTTCCTGTCGTTGGTGCGACGAAACTTAATAATGCATCGTCAGAAGCTGTATCGGAGGTATCGAGTATCGCACCACTCGCGTCTGCGATTTCTAGCGTCAAATCTCTTGCAGCACTATGTGAATAGAAAGCTGCAAACTGGTAAGTCGATCCCGAACTGATTCCCGTGATCTGAAACCAATCCGTATCGGATCCGCATGAAATAGGATCAGCGATTTGAGCCGCTGTTACCGGAAGGGATTCGGCCGCGGTCAAGGCGTCATCGTACTCGTAAGGATCTGGACAATATGGAGCTGATGGAGCGGCATTGTTTCGTTCCACCCAGAGATTATAACTATTTCGAATAAACGCTCCGTTAGCAGGTAGAATTCGAAGATAATGAGTTCCAGATAAGCCGGACATATCAATGCTTTCCACATTGTCCGCCGACGATGAGGCTACGACAACACCATTTGCATCCCAAAGTTCGACGTCAATATTACCCAGTCTATTTTTCAACTCAACATTGGCCGTTATGGAACTCGTTCCGCTAGGTAACTTAATCCAATCCTCAGTTCCTTCACAAAGGGTCAACGCATAGTCACCTGACCCGTGTGTTGATGCAGCGCCTTGCGTTGCTGCTGCGATATTGTCGTCCATACAAACATCAGAAAATGATAATTGCACATCCAAGTCATAGCGATTTGTGAATCCTGTTCCCGAACCAAAAACGTGGACAAAATATAATTCTCCGGCGCCGGAGTTAACTGCCGTTACGGTCTCAATGTCAGTCGCACTCAGAGACTGGTCAGCTAGTACATTGGCACGATGAAGTCTCATGGAAAGATTCCCAAAATCATGTTCAAAATTCATCGTCGCCGTAACGGTCCCACCTGCTGGGACGAAAATCGAGTACCAATCGTTGTCTGTTTGGCCAATCTCCCAACAAAGAAGAAGGTCTTCGTACGTTCCTACAGGCAAAGAACGCGCACTTGTTCTAAAGTCGTTATCCTCAAAAGCATCTGGACAAACTTTATCCTCAGGCCCTTCAAGTGTTCCATCATTGTTCGTATCTGCGTACAAAAGGAGATCGTAGTCAATTCTCGACGCAACCTTTCCGGATACTTTGATAAAGTAGTTCCCGGTTGTGGTTGGAGTAAAGTCGACCGTTTCGTCGTCCCCCGTCGCCGTTCCACTCGCAACTAAAGATGTACCGTTCGATGCAAACACTTCGACATCAAGATCGGCTTTAGCGCTATCGAAATTAAGGAACACTTGAGCAGCCTTCCCTGATTCAAGACTCACCTTGAACCAATCGCTTTTATTTTCACAAATCATTAGCCCGCCGTACAAACCCGGAGACGCAACACTTGCAGCGCTTCCTTGAGATGGATTATTGAAAGGATCATCATCACAAGAAGGTGCGGGAGTAATAGCGACGCTCATATCATAAGGCTGAGTAATTGCTTGAAGACTCGTATCGATCTGCCAGGTGACGACCTGCGTCCGAGACGCGGTGTAGGAGACCGTTTCAGAGTCCTCCAAAGTACGCGACGTTGCTAAAGTCGTCATCGCATCGTCAAATAGGGCCAAGCCGATATTCCCAGCGGAATGCGTAAAATTAAGGGTTACTTCCAAACGCTCTCCGGGCTGAAGCGTTGTTTTGAAAAAGTCATCGTCCGGTGTTGCTCCACAAACGAGAAGTCCGATCGTACCTGGACCGACTGCTTTCGCGTCCATAAAAGTATCGTTATTTTCGTATGCGTCAGGACATAAAGGATCAGCTGGCCCCTTTCCATTTAGGGTTGTGATTACCCAATAGTCATTTCGCGTTGGAAATTTTCCGAAGATTTTCAAGTAATAGGTTCCTGCCTCTCCAACTCCCACAGTATGGGATACGATTTCGTTGTCGGTGGTAGAATCAGAAGTCGCAATCGTGACGTTGTTTGGACCGATCAGTTCGATATCTAAATCGCCTCCGGCCGTCAAAAAAGACACCTGCCATTCAAGAACATCACCGTCAATAAGGTCTATTTTGTACCAGTCTTCGTCTGCGTCGCAGATTCGGACCCCTGTTTCGATGTTTTCCGTTCCGGCGTTGGCGTTGGTACGATTAATTTCCAACGCGTTTCCAGTTCCAGTATTTGGCTCCTGATTATCATCAACGCAAGCAGGTCCATCCGTGATGGTAACTTCGACATCGTATTCTCCCTGAACCCCTGCGAAGAGGAAAGTCTGCAGATTATATAGCCCGCCCGTTGTTGCCTGATAGGTAAACACTTCCTCCACTGAAGTTGTGTTAGCGATTTGCGTTTCCTGTCCAGCTGCAACCAATGTTGAACAATCGTTGGGTCCGAATAAAGATATATCTAAATCACCCGCCGAAACCGCACGATCGTACGTCGCTTTTACCGTGACCTCCTGGAGAGGTAAAAGTTGAATTTCATACCAATCACCATCATCACATACATTAAGTTTTTGATAGACTCCGGCAGCAAGTGGTTTCCCGGACGGACATACATCATTAGGCTCAAATGTATCTGCGCAATTGTTGTCTCGTTGAGACCATTCTAGATCGTAATCAACGATCCCAACACTTCCAGCAACCCGAACTTCAAGGGTATAAATTCCAGCATCATCGATTTGAACTTCAAGAACTTCTTTATCCAACGATGTGGCGGCAGTTTTAACAATCAATCCATCACTATCTCGCAAGAAGAGATCTATATTTCCTAGATTCGTTGGAGCGACCGTCGTAATCTTTAAGACTTGGTTTTGTGCAACGTCAAGATCGTAAAAATCTGAATCGTCGCCACAAACTTGAAGCCCACTATAATCTGTTTCCGCGACAATTGCCGCCGGTGCCAAATCATCATTGGGCTCGAGCGCGTCATCAACACAGGCTGCGGGAGCGGTAACGTTAATTTTTAAATCATATGGAGCGTTTTGAACGATAAGATTACCGCGCACCTGCACCACGAAGTTACCGCTTAACTCAACACCATAACGAATCGTTTCGGTTCCACCATCTGCATTCTCGCCCGTTGGCGGTCGTGCTGATGCAACGAGTTCCCCACCACCAACGCGGAAAAGTGCGACGTCCATATTTCCAAACGCCGTATCGTAGTTGAGTTCCACTTCTACAACTTGATTAGAAGAAACCGCAAATCCAAACCATTCTCCGGCTTGTTTCGAACGGCACAAAAGTGGTGCCATATCGGTGGTCGTTTCATAGGGGAAGGCAGCAATGGCAAAAGGTGTATTTTCGTCATCATTACTTCCAAATCCATCATCGGGACAAGATGGAGGTAGCGGCGAGCAAAGACCCGAAGCTGGATTTATTTCCTCTTCCGGCGTGGCTCCTTTGGTAAAGTCACAAAAGTCGGTCGCCGGGCATTGGCCGTCAGCCGAACATCCTTTGCAGGTAGAAGGAACGCCATTACAGACTTGTCCCCCCACGGAACAATCGTTACGGGTCTCACACGTAGGGATACAAAATCGATTGACACAGGCGAAGGAGGTTTCTCCAACATCGGGACAATCCGTTTCGTCGTTGCAGCCGTTAACGCAAACAAGGTTGTTCACGTCACAAATTTGACCCGCACGGCAACCGTCGTTATCTCTACAACCTGAACGGCAAACCTGTCGTCCGTCCATTCTTGGTTCGCAAATTTCGCGGGTTTTACAATCTGAATCTCCACCACATGGAGGTTTGATTACGCATTTTTGCTGCCCCGTGCTGCAAATGTATTCCTCACCGTCACCTACTGACGCGCCAAAGGCAACACATTCTGCATCGCTTTCACAATCTCCGTTGTATTCGCAAATCGATGGGGTGACCGAACGATCGCAGGACTGAAAGCGTGGACAAGAACCTGTTGTACATCCCGTTTTTTCGCAGACCGCAGCAGAACTACATGTCTCCCCTTCTCCGCACTCGTCGTCATTACGGCAACCCGATTGGCATTCAAAACCGATACATACAAACCCATTGCCACAATCATTCGTGTCGGCGCAAGTTGATGGCAAACACGCATCTCCCAGACAATACTCATCTAGAGCACAATCGGTTGTTTCGGCACATGTTCCCGCTCCTGGGCTACACACACCAGAACCGCAATGCTCTCCGCTTTCGCACTCCGACGTTCGCACACATTTTTTCCCATCTGCGGTGTTCGGGCCAGAGTCACCACAGCCAATACCAAAAACAAAGAGACCTAAAAGGGCGAGTAAAACATGAGTACGAAAAGTCGGCATATCAACCTCGAAATAAAAAGTTGCGCTTCAAAATAGAAAAACACACAAAGTTTAGAGCTCCCTCCATAGTGCAAAGACTATTTTGGATCAAACCCTATCGGCGTATATATCATCGTTTTTTTAGGATTGGTCAACATTCAAAAATCAGTAGTGTAGGTTCAAAACCTCAATACGATTGTTTCGTGACTTCGATCCACTTTGTGCTACATTTTTTAGTCCTTACTTCTGAGGTAGTATTGTTACGGTTTGGTCGGCATTTCGTGAGGGTTAAGGAAATTAAAGCGTTTGAGCAACGCTTTAACACTTACGTTGTGGATAATCCGGGGCAATTAAGTGACGTGCACGTCAATGTTTTTCGCTACGCGTTGCGTCTGGCGCAAATTAATTTTTTCCAGACCGCTGAGGGAGAAGACGTTAATTTAAGTCCTCAAATTGATCCCTTTCGACGATGGATGCACGAAACATTGTTACACCTCATCCCTGAATCGGGGAAAGTTGCCCTCAGTGAACTTCGAGACATAGCGCCCATACTACAAATTCGTACCGCGCAAATGCGCGACGAAATCTGTAAAAAAAATGTGAATCGATTCAGCCAGACCTATTTCGACGAAGACCTATCTAATAAGAAGCTCGTCATCGTACTTGGCGGCGGTGGTGGAAGTGGTCTCCTGCATCTCGGTCTTTTCTCGTTATTAACAGATCTAGGAATCGTACCCGAACTTGTGGTCGGAAGTTCGATGGGTGCATTACTTGGAATGATTCGTGTCATGCGCAGAGAATACGATCCAGTAGCCACGGCGTTAAGTCTCCCAAAACAATTCGACTATACAACCATCTTCAAACCCTTCACGGGTTACTCTCGTTACGGATTCCCTGGCGCTTTTCATCTAAATTTATTGCGTACTGCGACAGAAATTTTCGCGTCCGGGTACGGGAATGGTATGCCCCGCTTTTCGGATTTGCCGGTTAAGTTAGAAATTGTTGCGACTGGAATTCGAAAAGGCTTCAAGCTCGATGAAAAGAAATATGAAAAATTCAAAGATCCGGGAAACGCGAGCCCACTAGCTGCTCGTAAGAGAATGCAACTTTTCTTAAGCGCAATTCGACAATTAAGTAAAAACTCAAGATTTTTAACTCAAGTTGTATTCGGGCGAGAAAATTCAAAAGACTTTCCGATTATAGAAGCCGCTGGTTTTTCTTGTTCTGTACCGGGATTACTTCATTACGATGTCTTCCACGACGATCCGGATACCGTTGGCCCGCTCGATGCGTTGTTCGAAGAGAACGATCTTTTACGACTTTGTGATGGTGGTATCGTCAATAACGTACCGTCTCGCGTTGCTTGGGAGTCGGTTCAGATGGGAACGATCGGGACGCGAAATAGTCATATTATGAGTTTCGATGTATTTGCGCCCATTCCGTCTAGTCGAAACATGATATGGATCCCGGCGCAGCAGTTTGCAAGATCTGGGGTCCTAACCAATATACCCTATTCAGATCAACACATCGTCTACAAGAACACACCCAGTCCCCTGTATCTATTCGTGAATAGCTACACGAAATTAAAATCTATCGTTGAATCAGCGCATGAACAACTCGCTAACGAGGTTAAATACCTGCAAGCGTCGGTTGCACCGATAGACATAAGGTTATGTTTCCCTGAAGCCTAGTTCTTAGCAGCTATTAGGTTTAAAGGGCGCATGAATTCCGCAAATCATATCTCGAATATATTCGCTGCGATTACAAGCGCCTTTGCGCGCTGATATTTCTTGGAGAGTCTTATCCAAGATTCGAAAATCTACACGGGTAAACTCACCGATACGAAGAACGGGGTTTATCGAAGGTTCATCCCCATATAAAATCATTCTTATGTAAACTTCTCGTCCTAACGGTGTGTGAAACCTGAACGAAAGCAATCTGTCGATCTCTTTGAGAACGCCAGAGTCAATGCGCACAGAGACTACGCTAGACGTAGATTGCGCTTTTGGTCGACCGCGAGTGGCCATATTGTCCCTCACCAAACAATTTTTGGGGAATCTGTAATCCAAACCTACGAGAGTTGTAGGTTTTAGACCCCCACCAGGTTGTGAAGGTACCTGGTATCGTTAGGAGACCGCAAGTTTTTTTTCGATAAGCAGAAAAGTGGGTTGGACGATTAACTTTTCAAGAACGAGAATAGCCCTTTCTTCTTTCCTCCCTCATCAGGACCTGCTTTCACATCTAATAAAGATTGCGCGAGTTTTATGAAGGATTTAGAGATATCAGAATCAGGAGAGGCTAAAACGACAGGTTGGCCTTTATCGCCACCTTCTCGAATATCCATATCGATTGGAATATCGCCAAGATAAGGTACTCCCAATCGTTTGGCCTCTTTTTCGACGGTTTCTTTTCCGAAAATATAGGAGACCTCACCGGATGGAGAAACAAACTTGGACATATTTTCTACGATTCCAAGGACATCCACATTCAGCGTTTCGAACATTTGTAGTCCGCGCGCTGCATCAACTAAAGCTAATTCCGACGGTGTCGATACTACCACTACCCCATCTAAGGGAACCGTCTGAGCCACAGCAAGCTGGGCGTCGCCGGTTCCAGGGGGCATATCAACAATAAGGTAGTCGATTCCGCTCCAGTCGACATCGCGTAAAAACTGACGGATAATTCCTGTTACGATCGGTCCTCGCCAAATAACAGGAGTGTCTTCCTCCATCAAAAATCCGATACTCATCAATCTCAGGCCCGCTACCTCGAGCGGTAGGATACGACTATCTTCAACAACTGGACGCTTGGAAACACCTAATAAGGTCGGCAAACTTGGCCCGTAGATATCAACATCTAAAAGTCCAACTCTTTTACCGAGCTGTTTCAATGCGAGTGCTAAGTTTACAGCTATGGTTGACTTTCCTACGCCGCCTTTCCCAGATGCTACCGCGATCACGTTCCCAACCCCATTCAGCGGAGCTGAAGGAGGTACCGAATTGGATTGAGGCGCCGGCTTCGATTTTGGGGCTGCGGCCTTCGGGGTGGCTCCCCCTTTTTCGGTCACCGTTTTTATTTTCACATCCAAAACACCCGGAATGGCCTCCACGGCATCATGAACTTTATCCTCCAGGGAGAAGCGATCCTTTCGGTCGATCCCCTTGTCAGCCATAAGAACGATTTCAACGACGCCTGCGTTTACATCCAGCTCTTCAACCATATGTGCATCAACGATACTTGTCTCTGTCCCCGGCTTCTGCACATTTTCCAATGCCGCAATCGCTTCGCCTTTAATCGAAAAATCATCTTTCATAAATTAACTCTTACTATCTTGTGAAGGCATATTCGGACAATTTTCCGTCGTACATTCAGCATATAATTCTATTTTTTTCCTCACGAGCTTGTAGCCCATATCGTTCGCAATTTCTTCTATTCGTTCCGAAAGCTTCTCATCATTGAATTCCAAAATCTTTCGACATGTAACGCAAATAAGATGGTCGTGTTCAGGATCCTGTTCGAAAATTGGATCGTAGCGAGTCTGTCCATCCCCGAAATTTTTTGGAATGGCAAGCCCCTGATCTTTTAAAAGCTTCAAAGTACGATAAACGGTCGCATATCCGATCGAAGGCTGAATTGCTTTAACTTCAATCAACATTTCTTCGGTGCTTATATGTTTATCGAGTTCGAAAAAACGTCGGACGATTACCTCCCGCTGGTGCGTAGACTTTAGCCCCGCTTCGCGCAAGCGCGTGCGAAACTTTTCCATAGCTTCGTCTATTCGTTCCGACATCCTGCTCCTTTCAGTTCTAAGAACCAAACTCGGTCGCATATAAACAGACTCGGATGAAATCGGCAACGGAATTTTATGAAGGTATTTGAATAGTTTTTTCGACCATTTGGCCAAGCGATGATAGCCTCCGTAAATGGTAGGTGCTCGAGAAATCGTTTTAAGTTGTCACGGGTGTGGCAGAAAGTTTCGACTTAGCGTCGACGCTGGCGTTATCCTTGACCATCCCGTCCCCTGCCCTTCATGTGATTCAGATATTCTGACCAACAAGCGCGAAAAATCGGGTCTACAATCGGTATTTGGGCGTTCGGACGTGCCTCGCGTAGCAGAACCTAACGCCCCAACCGATTCCCAGCAGCCGTCACAACGGAAGTTTCGCGATGTCACCAAAGTGTCTATGGACCGAGCACTGCTCCCACAGAAAATTGATTTAGCGCCAAAAATCACACCGAAGGATATTCAACTTCCCCAAGCCAATGCGCCTTTACCCGAATCAATACGTCCACGCCCCAAATCTAACCCCCTGTCTCATCGTCCCGACCAAAACCCTTCGCATCCTGTAACAGAAATTTTTGGGACTAAGAAAGATCCCCCCCATACTGAGCCACCAACGAAAACCGTCGAAGCAGGAGTTGTAAATCCTGAAGACCCAATCCGGCGGGACCCCCATGACGACTCAACACTCGTCTCGTCAAGCGTTGGTGATGAGACAGAAAGCAACATGATTCTGACTGACAATTCCGACGAAGGACTCAAAATCCGACACGATGGCGAGGTAGTGGTTTTCGACAAGGAACGCGTCAAACAACTTATTAGGAGTCGTACGTGGCTTGGCGCATTTGAGGTCGAACTAGCCGGTAAATGGATCTCACTGGAAAGCCATCCCATGATTCCGACACTAGAAGATGAATTAAAATCGGAAGCTAAAACAGCGCTAAACACAATTTCTTTAGAGTTTGACAGATATACGGACGACGAAAAAACTAGAAGTAGTAATGGTATAACATTTTCCGTTCTTCCGTTTTTACTTCTTTGTGTAATCGGTGCCTTTACCTATTATCTTTTACTTCCAGAACCCGAAGTCTCGATATCGCCGGTGATAGAGATACCTCCACCTCAAAGCGCGATTGATGCAAGTTCGCGTGTTCAGGTCGTCGCTAAAAACATCGCACTTTCGGCTTCCTCTTTCAGGGAAAAGTCTCAAGAAACGCTATTTGAATTGAGCAACCAATCTTTAGCGAAATCAAACTTCGGTGATGCGTTGGATAGCCTCTACGAGCTTGAACGTAGAGACCCAACCGATTCAATCGTGATCGAAAAACTTGTGCAAGCCTATCTTGGTACGGGTAGCTTTCGAGACGCGCGGCGCGCGATAATACGGCTAATCGTGGTAGAAGGTAGAACCGAAAAATCTGAAAAATTATTCGAGGAGGCACTATCAAGAGACCCGTCTCTGAAACTCGAAACAGTTGAAATTGGAAAAAAAGAGGGACTTGATATCGACCAGATAAAAATGCTGGGCGGTGGGAAATCTATTAGTTTCAAATTCAAGAAAAATGGTAAAAACGCTTACGCTTTTAAACCTTCACAATTTGAATGGGAAGATGGGTGGGAGGGAGAGGTTGCAGCGTTTATGTTTTGTGAAATCGCAACATGTGGATTTAGAGTACCGCGCAGCCGACGCGCGAAGATAAGTTATAAAAATTTCTTTAAACTTTATCCGATGGGAACAGATTCGCAGAAGAACTACGCCGAAAGATTCGATGACCTACGCTGGGAAACCGAAGAAGTGGATGGAAAAAAGGTCCGGTTTCTATACGGTGTTCTAAAGGATTGGGTCCCACGTATGGTGGATTGGCCGATCGAATATACTGAACTCTGGTCAACTTGGTTGGACCCCAACGTTGCGCTGCAAACCCAAACGGCAGCGTTCGAAGAACTTGGCTTGCTGGAAAAAAAGAACCGTCTGATTTGGAAGAAACTTAAACCTCATATGGGCGTACCCGTCGGTTTAGTGGCCGGTGAATTATCTAATATCATGAGCTTTGACTTCTTAGTTAATAACTGGGACCGATTCAGCGAAAAGGAAGACTTCTACGGTGTAAATAATCAATTCTCCGATGGCCATTTCCTTTCTTTAGATAACGGTGCGGCCTTTGGACTTCGACATTCATTACGGGTCGAAAAGCGATTCGAAAATGTCCGTAGATTTAGCCGTAACTTCGTTGCGTCGGTTCGGATTTGCGACCCTCGTATCGACCGCTATCTGTTTCCAAATAGGACAAAAACATCGAAACGAAAACTCACTTTTTTTCACGAACGACGTGAAACCTTTCTAAATCATATCTCCGAGTTACTAAAAGATAATGAAAAAAATAATATTCTCCGTTTTCAATAGAATATCGATAGCGAACGCTAACACAGGCTTGTTAGTTGCTTTCGCAGCTCTACTTTTCGTCGGTGGGTCATGTGCCGCCGAGAAGAATAACGTTATGGGTCGCCCTCCTGGTATTCGAACTAGCGAACAAGAGAACACAAGAACAAAGGTGCCCAAAAAGGATTTGAAAAAGAAGGCTTCCATATCTGAGAAAAAACGGAAAAAGAAGAAAGGTAAAAGCCATTTTTCAGAGGATAATATTGTCGAATGGGACGCTGATGTTGCATGGAGTGAATCCGAGGACCTCAACGTTTGGAACACTGACGAGAGAAACTATTCTCCTATTTTCGAAATTGAGGGATGGCCCTATCAAGAAGCAGGAGCCAATTTTCGAATTATTTGGAAAGGTGGCGACGCTAAAGTTGCCGTTTACAACAACCCCACTTTGAATGAATCGATAAAAGAAGAAATCTCCTTCGATTCCGGAGAAGAAATCGGGTGGACTTCGACCCACGTCGCAGTCTTATCTCCGTCCTTGTACACTGCTAAAAAGGATATTCGAATCGAAGGATTTGATGTGTTTTCTGAAGATTTTCTCACCGGTGAAGATGGCTTTTCCAAAATGCTAAAAAGGGGCGCAAGTCTGCGTCTCCTTTTGTATGCTGGTGACGGGCTCTGCTACGTCGGTCTTGCCGGAAAGTCGATCGAAACGCTTTGCCCCACACCCGACAGCTTCAGAGGATCTTTCCGAGGAGCCGATCTTCGTGAACAAATGCAGCCGACATCACGAATGTGGTGGATCGAACTCGTGGGTCGTGAAGGTTGGATTGTTCTAGACAATAATTATATTGTCGAAATTCACTAATCAGTAAAACACATATTAGGATGGTCATCCAAATTCACCATCGGGGCTACAAGACCACCCTCTCCGACTTCGTAGGGTCGCTTTCCTGACCAATAGGCTTGACCACGCGGGCCGTACTGACAGATCGTCCACCACCATTCGCCCTCCCAACCATAACGACCTGGCCCCGCACACTTTTGGGTGGCACAACCTATAGAATAAATATTTGAAGAGACCACTTGAGTATAATGAGCGGTTATTCCAGAGCTCTCATCCGATTGGAAATTATAGTCGAGTCGTTCT
>CALJNB010000025.1 GCA_937981985.1 uncultured bacterium | reverse complement strand
GTCTAAGGCAGAGATGTATTCGTCATCAGGTAAGGCTAGCGCATCACGGATGGCTTCTACTTTTCTAAGGTCTTTGACGTCTTCATTCGTTTTTCGTTCGATTGTACCAAGCCACCCATTGAAGTCAGTTAAAGTTCCTTCGTAGAACGCGCCTTCGTCGGAATCGAAATGTTGTCTTAGGAACCTTTTTTTCATGGGCTCTATTTGAATGTAGAGACCTAGATAGTTTCCGTTGACGGTTACTTTTGCGAAATTACACCGAGGGGCGGGAATTCCGGCCGCCTTGAAAAGATCAAAACTAAGACATTGCGCCATTTTTGACCGGTCTTGTTTTCCATTGTTAAGGGTCATGCGTTCTACAGCATCGTCCAAAAGCTGGTCTTTTACGTAGCGGTCATATTTTAACTTCAGCGATGGACGGTTGGTATCCAACGAGCCCAAGAACCCTTTTTTGCGAATTCCAACTTTAAGAACCGTAGTGTCGTCAACGGTGACGTCGCCGGGATAGTAGGTAAAAGGACTTTGGAAGGGTTGGTCTAAGCAATCCGCTCCAGCGCGAAGGTCAGCAAAAGATCGGGTCTCCGTGCGAAGGTCTTGCCAATCCTGCTCCTCCATCGTGATTTTAATATCAAGGACGCGATAACGTCTAAGATATGGAGCCATTACGTCTAAGGGGCCGACGGGGAGGTCTGGACGGGTATCAACGATGTCGACATCTACGGAGTTGCTTAGGTCGGTCGTCGTGTCAGGTTGAGTAGACGACATATCGGAAGAGGCATCGACCGACACATCGCCGGTTATAGATAAATCGCGCTCAGATGGCGTTATACCGGCATCGGAATTACTGTGTTCACCTTCATAGAGATCGCACCCACCAAAAATGACCATAGACGTGAGTACGAATAAACGTAATTTGCGAAACATGAAACTCCGAACTATCGACTTGTGTCTTATCAATATCGTCGTTTCTAAATTTCATTTCAACCCAATGCCTAAGTTTGCACAAATTTTGCGGAACCTACGATTGTGAAATCGAGATGTCCTTAATTTTTCACCACAATGGATTTAGGAGTTCGCTGATGAGTTGGGAAGCGATGTGGTCTTAAAAATAATCGCCCGGCATTGAACCTTTTTTTCAGAAAAACTCAAATCATAAAAACCGAAGTCAAATATTTATTTCGGTTAAAGGTGAGAAAAGGGCGTAAAAACGTCGATAATTACTGAACATTTTTTCGAGAATCTACTTTATGTTTTTGCTGTTTTTAAAAGTAGTTCTTGATCGGGGTTGATCTAAGTCTCTGGCAAGAAAGGGGAATTTTTCAGTTTTGAGTGTTGGGGGTAATCGTAGGCCTTCACTTGTGATTGTGATCGGATTTAGTATTCTAGAAGTACAAACAACACGTTAAGAAAGTACGTAGGATTGAAGTTGATCATAGACCATTGGGACGCGCTGGAGATGGATTTCCACGGACGGCTCAAAAAAGATGAACCTCTTTCTAAACATTCCACGCTTCGCATTGGTGGACCAACGCGTTTCTGGGTTGAAGTTAAAACTCTGGTTGAACTTCAACGGGTCATTGACTTGGCAAATCAGGAAGGCTTGCCCATTGAGGTTGTTGGATTAGGAAGTAACGTTTTGTTTAGCGATGCTGGTTTCGACGGAGTGATGCTCCGACTAAGTGGCCAACTCGCTGAATGGAACATTCTAGACGATGGCCTCGTTCAAATCGGAGCCGGCGCAATCAACTCGCACCTCGTCAAGGCTCTTCTGAAGAACGGACTTATTGGCGCTGAGTTTTTAGTTCTGATTCCCGGAACTTTTGGCGGAGCAGTCGCCAAGAACGCTGGGACCAAGAACGATGAAATATCGTCGATTTTGAAATCGATACAAATTATAGCGCTAGACCAACCAAGGAAGGTTATCTCAATGTCCGCCACCGAAATAAATCTCAGCTACCGACACTCTGAACTTCCTGAAAGAAGTCTGGTTGTCGGCGGTCAGATTCAACTCAGCCGCGGGGATACGGTCATCGCAGCGAGTAAGGTTAGAGAAGATAAGGATAATCGTAGCAAGACGCAGCCTTATAAATTAAAAAGCGTCGGAAGTACTTTCGCTAATCCTCCAGGCGATTACGCCGGCCGTCTTATCGAGGCGGTAGGGCTAAAGGGGACTCGAGTCGGTGGAGCAAGAATTAGCGAACAACATGCGAACTTTTTTATCAACGAAGGCAACGCGTCCTCATCAGACTTTTTAATGCTCATGGCGATGGCGATAGTGAGGGTCCAGGCAGCGTTTGGAATCGAACTAAGACCCGAAGTTTGCTTCGTGGGTTTTGATGGATGGAAACAATTAGATCACCTTGTGAAAACCTACACCGACGAGGGACTTGATGGGTAGGCAAAAAAGTAATCGACGTAAGCGTCCTCTAAAAAATCGAGTCTTCTCGGGCGTTGGAATTGCCAAAAAGCTTATTTATAACCTCGTTCCAATAGTAATCGTCCTTACTATTTTGGCACTCGTCCCGATCGGAGTTTATTTTTCGTATAAATTTGTCGTGAGCTCTGAACATTTTGCTCTCTCCCAAATCTCGGTAAAAGGTACCAACCGAATTAACGATTCAAGATTATTAGAACACATGTCGGTTTTTCCCGGAATGAACGTTTTTGACATTCATACCGAACGCGCCCTTCACGCAGCTAAGCTTCAGCCTTGGGCAAAAGAGGTGAGCGTCAAAGTCAGATATCCCAACGCGTTGGATGTTGAAATTACAGAGCATCTTCCCGCAGCAATCGTAGATTTTCGAATGGGTCTTATGTTCGTAGATGCTGAGGGCGCGTTGATCACTGAAGCGAGTCACAAAGATCTCGAGAACAGTGGCGAGTCAAAAGGTCTGCCTTACGTGTCAGGTACCTCGCGACTGAATAGCGCAGATGCAGCTGAAATCTTCTTGGACGCTATCGCCATTTATCGTCAAATGGACGAGATGGGATTCGCCCCGTTGAGTGAATTAAATTACGACGAAAATCTAGGTTTTAGTGCTATTCTTTTCGATGGAAAAGAGATAAGGGTTGGGCGCGACGAGTTCGAAAAAAGATTGAAACGAGCCAAACGTGTGCTCAGTCAGGATGACGATATAGCATACGTATTAGTAGATCACGCGTTGGAAGCAAATCGCGTGATTGTGGGGATGAAAACAAGTTCAAAGGAAGGTTCGGAAGAACCTGCCTCTAATAGCCAAGGACGGTAAATGGGACGCAAAGAAGAAATAATTGTTGGGTTGGACATTGGGACAACGAAGATCGCCTGTATTATCGGCGAGCTAAACAACGATGGAATGGATATCATCGGCGTCGGTACTCACCCTTCTACGGGATTGAGAAAAGGCGTAGTTATCAATATAGATGCCACTATCAACTCGATTAAAAAGGCGGTTGAAGAAGCAGAGCTTATGGCTGGCTGTGAAGTGAATACCGTCTACGCAGGTATCGCTGGTGGGCACATCAAAGGGTTCAACTCCCATGGGATCGTTGCGATAAAAGATAAAGAAGTGCGTCCAGCTGATTTGGCGCGTGTTGTTGATGCGGCAAAAGCGATTGCAATTCCGATGGATCGCGAGGTGATTCACGTCATTCCACAAGAATATATCATCGATGACCAAGACGGAATTCGTGAGCCCATTGGAATGAGCGGCGTTCGTTTTGAAGCAAAAGTTCATATCGTGACCGGTTCAGTAACTTCCGCTCAAAACATCATTAAATGCGCAAATGCGTGCGGTCTCGATGTCGCTGACATTGTTTTGGAACAACTTGCATCATCAGAAGCGGTGCTCAGCGAAGACGAGAAAGAACTGGGTGTTGCTGTTGTCGATATCGGCGGTGGCACCACGGATATTGCGATTTTTAGTGGCGGCTCGATCGTTCATACTGCCGTTCTTTCAGTGGGCGGTTCGCACCTCACTAACGACATTGCGGTGGGTTTAAGAACGCCGATGGCTGAAGCGGAACGTATTAAACAGCGCTATGGATGTGGAATGACAAATCGCGTTTCGCCAGATGAAACCATTGAAGTTCCCTCGGTTGGTGGTCGGCCGCCACGCGTTTTAGGACGACATATATTGGCCGAAATTATTGAACCACGTGTAGAAGAAATCTTTTCCTTCGTCGCACGAGAAATTCGAAATTCAGGATGTGAAGACCTTATCGCAAGCGGGGTTGTCATTACTGGTGGAACGACCATTTTGGAACACATGCCTGAATTGGCCGAAGAGGTTTTAGGTATGCCAGTTCGAAGAGGACTCCCCACTGGAGTTGGTGGGTTGGTTGACGTTGTCAGAAACCCCAAATTTGCTACCGGCGTTGGACTGGTGATGTACGGCGCACAGAACGAGGAACGGTCGATTTTCCGCGTTCGCGAAGAAAAGGTTTACGATAAGGTAGCCAAACGCATGAGAGATTGGTTCTCTGAGATTTTCTAGATTGAAAAAAGATGATGAACTCGGTTAGACATAAAAGAGATTAAAAAGTAACAGGTTAGATGCGAAGAGTTGGACAAGGTTTGAAGTCACAGGCCTCAAATGTTATGACCGCTCTAGATGAACGTTCAAGGATGAACACAGCAAACACGGAAAGAAATTATGTTAGAATTTGATGACGCAGAAATTCCAGAATCGGCACGAATTAAAGTTATCGGTGTCGGTGGCGGAGGCGGAAACGCTGTGAACACGATGATCGCTGACGCCGTAGGTGGCGTTGAATTCATTGCCGCAAATACGGACCTTCAAGCTCTCGAGACGAATCTTGCACCTACCAAGATTCAAATCGGTGGCGGACTGACCAAAGGACTCGGTGCCGGTGCCAATCCAGAAATGGGGCGTGATTCTGCTTTGGAAGATCAGGTCAGAATTTCGGAAGCTTTAGAAGGCGCTGATATGGTTTTTGTCACCGCAGGAATGGGCGGTGGAACCGGAACCGGGGCTGCACCCGTAATCGCCAATATTGCTCGAGAGATGGGAGCGTTAACCGTGGGCGTTGTGACCAAACCTTTCCATTTTGAAGGACGCCGTCGTCGCAAGCAGGCAGAACAAGGAATAGAGAATCTATCCAACGCCGTCGATACACTTATCACCATTCCCAATCAAAGACTGTTGGCAATTTCTGGAGATGACACAACAATTCTTGAAGCGTTTAAACACGCCGATGAAGTACTACTTCAAGCCGTTGAAGGAATCTCCAACCTGATTACCGTTCGCGGTTTAGTAAACGTGGATTTCGCTGATGTGAGAACCATCATGGCCGGGAAGGGCATGGCATTGATGGGAACCGGAACTGCGTCTGGTTCTGACCGTGCGGTTGTAGCTGCAGAAATGGCGATTAGTTCACCCTTATTAGAAGATATCTCGATCGACGGTGCAACGGGTATACTTATCAACATCACCGGTGGTTTTGATATGACCCTTCGTGAAATTAACGATGCGGCAATGCTTATCGAAGAAGCCTCCCACGAAGATGCAAACATCATTTTCGGAAATGTGATCGATGAGAATATGCGGGACGAGATTAAAATCACCGTCATTGCAACGGGCTTCGATATAGCAAAACCTCAAGTAGAGACTACCGAACCCCGACGACGTCGCCGGCCAGAACCTGCTGAAAGGCAGACACCCAATCGTGATATCGGCTCAACCCAGCAGGGGATGCCACTGTCAGACCTTGATATTGATGTCATCAATACACCCACCGAACCACCACAACGACCCGCAGCGCAAGCAAATGTGGATGACCGTCGCGCAAATTTCATCCGAGGCGGCTCACGTCCCAACGTCAACAACGGCGGCCTATCTCAGAACGAAGAGGACCAGATGGATGTACCGACCTTTTTGAGAAACCCGAAGCGTCGAAAGAAGTAAGTTGGTTTACTTTTAACCTCTAAACTTAGCTTTTGCTGAGTTTTTTTATGTCTGTCGCACACTTGAGATGAAAATCCTCGATTTGAGTCACTTTGAACTCGTTTAGACTCAAAATATCCTAAGACCCTTCGTTTAGCGATTCTGGTTCTCGACAGACTAAAAACGCTCGTGGTACAGCTAGAAGATACGAGGACAATATGCACAAACCCATGCGAAAAAAAGATGCTCTTGATTATCACGAATTTCCAAAACCTGGGAAATTTGAAATTTCACCAACAGTTCCATTGGGAACTCAGCGAGATCTCGCCCTTGCTTACTCGCCGGGGGTGGCCGAACCCTGCTTAGAGATTGCAGCAAATCCAGAAACAGTCTTCAAATATACCAACAAGGGAAACCTTGTCGCAGTGGTAAGTAACGGAAGTGCAACCTTAGGGCTCGGCGATATAGGCCCCTTAGCGTGCAAACCCGTGATGGAAGGTAAGGCCATTCTATTCAAACATCTCGCCGGTATCGACACCTTTGATATCGAACTCGATGCTGCAGACCCTGACTTATTTGTGGCGTGCGTAAAAGCGATGGAGCCGACTTTCGGCGGAATAAATTTGGAGGATATAAAAGCACCCGAGTGTTTTTATATTGAAGAGAAGTTACGAGCAGAAATGGATATTCCGGTCTTTCACGACGATCAGCATGGTACCGCCATTATCGTCAGCGCTGCTCTTATAAATGCCGCGGAGATCCAACGGAAAAAATTAGAAGATCTGAAAGTCGTTTTTTCCGGCGCCGGTGCAGCAGCAGTGGCAGTGGCAAACCTTTTCGTTCAAATAGGGGTACCACGTGAATCGATTACGATGTGTGATATTCACGGCGTTATTTATAAGGGGCGAGAAGTCGATATGGACCTTTATAAAGGTGCGTTCGCCCAGGACACCGATAAGCGGACTTTAGCTGAAGCGATGGTAGGAAAGGACGTTTTTGTTGGCTTATCTGTCGGCAATATTGTCTCCCAAGATATGGTCAAATCTATGGCAGATCTTCCTATCGTTTTTCCTCTAGCGAACCCTACATCTGAAATCAGTTACCCAGACGTAGTTGAGGTCGTCCCTAATGCTGTTGTTGCAACCGGGCGATCTGACTTTCCCAATCAAGTAAATAATGTCTTGGGTTTTCCCTACCTCTTTAGAGGAGCACTTGATGTGGGTGCGAGAACGATTAACGAGGCGATGAAAGAAGCGGCCGTAAAAGCTATTGCCCAACTTGCAAGAGAGGACACCCCAGAAACTGTCCTTGAAGCTTATGGCGCCGATTCGTTGAAGTTTGGACGTGGGTACATTATCCCGAAACCTTTTGACCCGCGTGTGCTTTTGCGAGTCGCTCCAAAGGTCGCAGAAGCCGCCTCTGAATCAGGGGTCGCGCGCCGTCCCATTACCGATTTTGAGGGCTATCGAAATCACCTGGAAAAACTTCAAGGTCGTTCGAAAGAAGTTGTTCGACTTTTAATCAAAAAAGCGAAGCGTAACCCCAAGCGAATTCTATTTCCAGAAGGTGCGGTTCCACAAATTCTACGTGCAGCCCAAGTGCTTTTGGATGAGGGAATTGCGGTTCCGATTTTGATGGGACCGCGTCAGAAGATCAAAAACCGTATCGCAGAACTGGAACTGGATCTGGACGGCGCTCAAATTTTTGACATGATGGAAGATCCACAACGCGAAGAGATGATAAACGCCTTTTACCATCGTAGGCAGCGGTCCGGCGTCTCTCTTGCCGAAGCGCAGTCATCGATGAAACATCGCGAAGCCTATGCGATGGTTATGGTTCGAGAAGGGCGGGCCGATGGATTGGTAACGGGCACGAAAAAGAAATATTCAGAATCGGTGATTCCGGCGTTGGAAATTATTGGAACGAGGGAGCCCTTCGGTCGCGCGGTCGGTGTTTACATCGTCTTCACTGAGCGCGGTCCTAAGTTCTTCGCCGATACGACAGTAAATATTAATCCCTCCGCTGACGAGCTTGCACGAATTGCCATTCACACGGCCGACTTTGCCAGAACCTTTGACGCGCAACCCAAAATTGCGATGTTGAGTTTCTCAAACTTTGGTCAAAGTCGTCACCCCCATGCGAAAAAGGTTGCCGAAGCGACCCGTCTCGTAAAAAAGATGCGTCCGGATTTAATCGTTGACGGTGAGATGCAAGCCGATACTGCGTTGGATAAAGATCATCGCGATCTTTTTGATTTCATGGACCTAAAAGATGACGCGAATGTTTTGATTTTCCCTACTTTGGATGCAGGAAATATCGCGTATAAGCTCGTGGCTCATCTTTCTAAATCCGAACTCATTGGGCCTATCCTGCTTGGGATGAATAATCCGGTTAACGTTCTGGAACGTGGCAGTAGCGTAAATTCGATAGTTAATTTGACCGTGCTGACGGTTTTACAGGCACAACAAAAACTAAAATAACGGAGAAGATCACATGGGTAAGGTTGACATCAGGGTCTCGCAAGATTGGTGGAAGCTCGACGTTGAGAGTTTGGAAGAAGCGGTAAGGTTTCATAATGCGCAGTATTGGGTGAAAAATGACGCAATCATTAGTGATGTTGACTTTGATAAGCTTCTGGAAGCGCTGCGAACTAAAGCGCCCGATAGCAAAATTCTTGATGCGATTGGTCCGGCCGGAGCCGGAGAGCTAGGCGAGGAAGGTAGCCTAGAAAAGGTCATCCATGATCCGCCAATGTTGTCGTTGGACAAATGCTACGAAGAAGAAACCTTAGTGAAATGGTTCGAAAAGTTTGAAGGCGAGGCGGTAATGTCTCCCAAAGTAGACGGCGTGGCTGTTTGCATTCATTACGATGCCGAGGGCGATTTGAAAATGGCTTTGACTCGGGGTAACGGAAAGCAAGGCGAATTGATTACCGAAAACGTAAAACGCCTTAAAGGTGTTCCGCTGAAAATTGAAGGTGGGCCACTTGAAGTACGCGGCGAGGCCTATATGCCGTGGTCGGTTTTTAACGCAAAGTTTGCTGACGATTATTCGAGCCCAAGAAACTTAACTGCCGGTGCGTTGAAATTAAAAGATCCCGAGAAGACAGGAACCTACGAGTGTCGCTTTTTCGGATATGATGTTGTTGGAAAAGAATTCGAAACCGAAATTGATAAACTTACTTACTTTAAAAGAAGTGGTTTTGAAGTTGTTGAGCACCGCGTGGTCAAACATGAGGATTTGCAGAGCTCTTACGATGAGATTTTGGAACGTCGAATGGAGTTGGGTTACGAAACCGACGGTGTAGTTTATAAGGTTAACCTAACTTCAGAACACGAACGTATGGGACGAACAGCCCATCATCCAAGATTTGCGATAGCTTATAAATTTCAAGGCGAATCCGGGACATCGTACTTGCGTAAAATTGAATGGAGCGTGTCACGAACCGGCGCTATCAATCCGGTCGCGATTGTCGATCCAGTGTTTCTTTCTGGTGCAGAAGTGACCCGTGCTTCGTTACACAATCTTTCGATCATGGAAAAGTTAGGTGGAGATAGTGAGCTTAAGCTTAATTCTAAAGTGATGATGATGAGACGTGGTGGCGTTATTCCACATTTGGAACGGGTATTGGAAAAGGGAGACGAGGTCGTCGAAATTCCGACCGAATGCGCGGGTTGTGGTGCTGATACCTATCGTCAGGGTGATTTTCTTTTTGCGGCTCACACATTGGACTGTAGGACCGTTCGTGTTCGACAAATTGAGCATTTTATTAGTGTCATGGAAATAAAGGGATTGGGTCCCAAACTTGTTGAGACCCTTTTCGACTCAAGTCTTGTTAAGGTTCCTGCGGACCTTTTTGAATTGACTGTTGAAAAGTTACTGACTCTGGATCGTGTTGGCGAAAAGCTGGCGACAAAATTGGTGGAACGTATTTCCGGTCAACGCGAAGTCCCTGTTGCGGTTTTTCTTCGTTCTTTAGGCATTGATGAACTCGGAAATCATGTCGGTGACATCTTAGGAAAACATAACGAAAACTTAGAATCTATTTTGGCGATGACCAAAGAAGAATTGGCCGCGATTCACACCATTGGTGACATCATCGCTGAGAAAGTGACCGAAGGATTAAAAGTAAATCGAGAGACTATTTTAGGTTTGACCGAATATATCGATTTAGTGTTTCCGAGTAATGAACCTGTTGAGGAAATCGATAGCGCGATCTCTGGAAAGAGCTTTTTATTCACTGGGACTTTGGAGTCGATGGGGCGAAAGGATGCGCAGAAGCGAGTTAAGGAATTAGGGGGTAGCGCTCCGAGTAGCGTTACGAAGTCCTTGGACTATTTGGTGATTGGCGATAAAGATTACGAGAAGTACGAGGGAGGTTGGCGTTCTAGCAAGTTGAAAAAAGCCGAAAAATATATCGGTGAGGGATCAACGATGCGAATCATCAACGAGTCTTCGTTTTGCGAACTTATCGAATAACGGATAAGCTTAATCAGCTGACCTTGAGTTCGAATTGAAGGTTTATTCATTGCCCGTTATCTCGACTGATCTATTTGCGATAGTTTATTGCCTCTAGAGATCGGTTTGGATCTCGCCCTGGAAACAAAAGATCGAGTTTTAAAAAAGACCGAGTTTTAAAAAAGACCGAAGTTTTAAAAAAGACCGCGAAGTTTTAAAAAAGACCGGGGGTCTCTTTATCGCTAGTTTTAAAGCGGCTTGCGTCCGAACAAAAGCTGAGAAGTGACAGGTTCTGATACGATCGCAGTAGTAACTCGTGTTGAAAAAATGGAGAAAATTCAACCCCGTTTTTATTTTCGTCAGGACTTTTCGAAAACGTATGGTTTCGTAGGCCTAGCTCGTTCTAGATTTGATTTGTTTTTCTAACATTTTGAATGTTCAGCGAAGCTGTGGATATCTAAAGATGCAGGTACCCCTCAGTTATGTTTTTTATAAAGTAATTGTGCTTACTATTAAAATTGAAAGGGAGCGTAGATCGGGCAATGCGGATCCTCTCTTCCTAGCTTCGCACAAACCATTCCAAAACGGTCGCGCATCATAATAGCACCCGGGGGAAATTTCACTTTAACGCCGCCCTTAAAAGCTTGAAACCGTTTTCTATACGCACGCCAAAAGGACCTCATTCTTTGAACCGCCAACACCACGGTCTCGACCTTCGACGCAGAAAATCTCGGATTTCGAGAGTACATCGGAACGCTTTTCTTCGGCGCGCTAAATGGATTCTGTTTAAAGCAATACGCCATCCCCAAAACTTTTGCTTTCCCCTTTGTTTTTCGCTCAGCGAATATCCGCTGTTCTTCCTCGTTAATTCTCCGTTCGAAATGGGCGATAACGTCTTCCAATGATAGATCTGGGAATATTCTGGGGGGCATCGGTGTAATTTCGATGTATTCTGGTATTTTTTTATCATCACCGTTCGCCGCGTATAGATCGGGGCGCTTAAAACGCATCGGCTTTCCCCAATGTTTGGGTAAAATTTGGAAATGTTCCCATTCTTCAACCTTTGAGACGAGACCCGCTTCCACCGGATTAAGCCAGATATATAACATTGTTTTTACAATCACCTCAGTATCTAATAATAAGGTATTTCCGGGGGACGCTGAGGCCCACAAACTTTCCCTTCGATTTAGAGACTTGTTAATGCTTTTCGCGGTTAGGTGATGAAAGTCACGGAGAAAGTCGGACCGCTTGCCGTTGTTGTCTGTAATGCACACATGATGGTGATTCGACATTACCGTAACCGCGTGTGGTGCTTGATTGTGTCGGTGACATGATAAGGCAAAGAGAAATCCGATGTCGTTTTTGATTTTTCCGTCTTTACTATTCTTTAAAAGAAACTGTCTTTGTGTCGTCCTCCTTGTGAGGTGAGTAACCTGGTTAGGTAGATGTCTATTCGGCATGGTCATTTTTGGGGTCCCTTTGCTTTAATGCATCGCTTTGAAACTACGCGTAAACTCTTACCCTTATCGGACGTGCGGTCGTAGGGTTTCGTCTTTTCGCTCCAATAGTCTAAATTTGGCCTATTTATGAGGCCAAGCGAGACCCCAGGTCATTTTTAAGGTCGCGTGGGGACCTTTTAAAGGTCGAGCAAGCATCATATGAGGCTCGAGACCTTCTTCGGGTAATCGTAATAATGCAACTGAACCGAAACAAGACGAGTTGGCCCTCTTGATTTTATCCAGACTCCGTTGATCTGATCCAGATCAACCTCGATCTGTATTTCATTTTCAGATACCGTTATTATCAATTTAAAAACTGATCCAAAGTTTCATCACGAAACGGAGATTTATGCGGCGCTTTTTATTCGTTCTTATAACATTATTTGCCCTCAATTGTGCCGGGGACGCTACAGTTGAACCCACTGCTTGTGAAAAAAATTCAGAGTGTGGGGCGGGAACCTACTGCGGTCCATCGTTGTTCTGCATCCAGGATTGTGATCCAACATCGATTGAAAATACCTGTGAAACAGGGCTTAGTTGTGATCCAATCGGAAGATGTGTGGTCGGTGGTGATTGTGTTGATAAAAGTGATTGCGACGCCGGCCCCAGCGGAACCTGTTCTAATGGCGATCTGATTTCGTATGCGCCTCAGGGAACCTGTGATTTCTTTAACGGAAAAGGTACGTGTAATTACAAACAATCAACGACCCCCTGCGAAGCGGGCTGTATAAACGATACGTGTATCCTTGAATGCGTTGCCTCTAACTGTACCAATGCACCGTCTCCGGCTTGCGATATTGATGGCTTTACGGCCGTGACATATGAATCCGCTGGTTTTTGCGAAAATAACGGATGTTCTTATACTCAGATTCCTGTTTCTTGCGCCGATGGTTGTCTTAATGGTGCTTGTGTTGCCGGCGGATGTGAAGTTCAACCTTGTATGAATCCACCTAACGATCGATGTAGCGGTAACACCGTCTACAGCTATTCTGATGCCGGTACGTGTACTGAACAAGAAGGGGCTGCCGTCTGTGATTATAATCAAGAGCTCTTTCATTGCGGCTATTCTGGCGGAGAATGCGAAGACGCCAAATGCGTGAACACGGTCGACCAAATCGGCGGCGTCGTTGTTGTTGAATACCAAGTCAATCCCGTTGGAAGCTTCATGGATTTGACGGAATGGTTTGAGATCGTAAATACGAGTGGTGCAGATATCGATCTGACCGGTTGGATCATTCGTAGCAAGTCGACGTCGGCGATAGATGACGAACACATTATAGGCTCAACGGGTGTAGCAGTACCTGAATTTCCGGCCGGAGCTCGATTACTTTTCGCGCGCGAGCCACTCACAAACGTAAATGTAGACTATGATTATCCGGCCCGATCGGGTGGAACAGGAATCACGTTCTCTAACAACTCCGACTGGTTTAGAATTTTAAACCCCGCAGGAGAAATTGTTGATCATATTTTTTATGAGTCCGGTTCGGCGATAGCGGGGAGTTCTAGAAAATATGATCCTTCAAAACCGATGACCGTGCTTGATAACGACAATTTTAAAAACTGGTGTCCTTCTTTGGTCGATCCATACACCGGCTCGCCTGAGAATTTCGGTACGCCCGGCGAGGTCAATTCGGCGTGTGCTGCAGATCCGTGTAGCGGGATTATCTGCGAAAAACCGGATGATTATTGCAAGACCGAAAGTAATACGGCGGTTGAATATCTGGCCAATTCAGCAATGTGTCGCGTAACGCGATTCAACAATCCTTTTTGCGATTTTGAATCGGTTTCCACCGAATGCGACGATAGTGAGCTATGTTCGCAGGGTAAGTGTGTATCGATTTTAACCAACACACCGAAGGCTGCAGGTGATCTCATTTTCAGCGAAGTAATGGGCAATCCAGCAGGTACGGACACCAAACGTGAGTACGTCGAAATCTATAATACAACAGCTAATGATTTATCCCTATTTGGTCTGAAATTCGAAGCAGCCGAAAACGGTGTAGAGACCCAGAGTTTTCAAATTTTGGATTCAACGGCACTCGTTGAGGCCGGCGGATACGTTGTGTTGGTTAGAGATGTTGACCCCTTAGAAAACGGCGGAATTACCGGTGGAATAAGGTTCAGCGGAACCCATCTAAAAAATACGAACTATTTTGACGAGGGAGATTTAGCCGATCCCTTAGATGACGTTATAAGGACGCTCCGATTGACAGCAATCGATGGGACTATTCTTGATGACGCATTTTATGGAAACCTAGAGGAGTACGGCGCAGGCCTTAAAAGCGGCATTTCGAACCAGCTGAAACCGACAAATCTGAACACATCAGATAACGATACCGGAACAAATTGGTGCGAAGCTTCGACAAATTACGGAGATGGCGGTACAGGGACTCCTGGCAACGCTAACCTTTGTCCCTAATGTGTAATGATTGAACATACTAAAGAATTTGATGTAATCGTAATTGGAGGCGGACACGCCGGCTGCGAGGCCGCCCACGCCCTCGCCAAAATGAATTGCAACACCCTATTAATCACCATGAATATCGACACCATCGGGCATATGTCGTGTAACCCAGCCATCGGTGGTGTGGCAAAAGGGCACATTACTAAGGAAATTGACGCTCTGGGTGGCGTGATGGGAATGATTGCCGATTCGGCGGCCATTCAGTACCGTCGTCTGAACATGAGCAAAGGTCCGGCAGTTCGTTCTAGTCGCGCTCAGTGCGACATGAGAAAATATCGTGCGTCGATGCAGTACCTCATGATGAATCTTCCGAACTTGACGATCAAACAAGCCTCAGTTGAAGATATTAAAATTGAAGAAAAAGACGGACGCCGTCAGGTCGCCGGTGTCATTTCAAAATTAGGTGTTCTCTACCGCTCAAAATCAGTGATCATCACCGCCGGAACTTTTCTGCGTGGTCTGTGCCATGTTGGCTTGGATAATTTTGACGGCGGACGTGCGGGCAGTAAAGCCTCGGTTGGCCTGGCCCAAACCCTTCAAGAGTTGAAGCTTGATATGGGGCGCTTAAAAACCGGTACCACGCCGCGCCTGGATGGCAGGACTATCGATTGGGCGAGTTTAGAAGCGCAACCTGGCGATGAAAAACCAAGCCGTTTTAGTTTTTACCACGAAACAGAGATGATGCGTCAGGTACCGTGCTATATCACGTACACAAACCAAAAAACTCACGACGTGATCCATGAAAACGTGGACCGGTCGCCGATGTTCACCGGACTTATTCACGGAACCGGAGCGCGATATTGTCCTAGCGTTGAGGACAAGGTTGTGCGTTTTGCTGATAAAGAACGCCATCAGATTTTTCTAGAACCTCAAGGGCTAGACACTACAGAGATTTATCCCAGTGGTCTGTCTACAAGTTTACCACTTGACGTGCAGATGATGATGTTGAAAACGATTCCAGGACTTGAGAATGCAGAAATTATGCGTGCAGGTTACGCGGTTGAGTACGATTTCGTAAATCCTATTCAGCTTAATCCTACCTTAGAACTTCGGGGCGTGGACGGGATGTATTTAGCGGGGCAGATTAACGGAACTTCTGGCTATGAAGAAGCGGGCGCCCAAGGCTTGATGGCGGGGATTAACGCGGCGTTGAAGTTACGTGGAGAGGAACCTTTTGTCCTTGGACGTGATGAAGCCTACATTGGTGTTATGATTGATGACCTTGTTACGAAAGGGGTAGACGAACCCTATCGTATGTTCACTAGCCGTGCCGAATATCGGCTCTTACTTCGAGAAGATAATGCGGACAGACGCTTGTCTAAATATGGATTTCAATATGGATTGTTGAATAGCGATGCGAAACATATATACGAAAATAAAGTAAGCAGCATTACTAATGTGGTTGATGTTCTGCGTGCAACGATGGTGGGTGCTTCGAAGGTCAATAATGCATTTTGCAAGGAACACGGTATCGATAGCTTGGGTAATGGCTGTACACTGGACGAACTTCTACGACGTCCTAAGAGTTCTTTTTCCACATTGCTTCCCGTTTTAGAACACTTTCTTCCCGACCAAAATCTGCGTGATTTAAGCGTGAATTTGCGGGAGACAATTGAGATTGAAGTCAAATATGCTGGCTATATGGACCGACAAAATCGGATGGTGGAAACCTATCGCGAGATGGAATCTCATTTGATCCCAGACCTCTTTAATTACGATGGGGTTAAAGGACTGAGCAACGAAATTCGTCACCGTTTTGAAACAGTTCGGCCCACCACCGTTGGCCAGGCATCGCGTATTATTGGCGTTACGCCCGCGGCAATCTCGACCCTGATGATGTTCCTAAAAGCTTCACAAAGAAGCGAGCCAATCGGTCGGTAATTCTCGCTTATCCTCTCCTTGAAAAAATTTCGGCTTAGCGCTAGTTATTGTTATTCGAATAATAGACAGGCGATTTTTGTGGTTCTTCGAACTACTTGAAAGGACCAAGAGAACCAAGTGAGTTAGACAGGAGATAAATATGAACAAGACGATTATAGCGAGTGCTTTATTCTTAGGATTAGGTTGCGGCGGATCCAGCGGTATTCCACAACCGACGGCAGCGAACTGTACAAGTTCAGTGGTATTATCTGACGAAGAAATCTCGGTAAACGCCGGCGTTTTGCCCGCTGAAAGCTGTTGGCTTATCGATTCGAATTTCAGTTTGGATCGAACTTTAACGGTTAAGGAGGGGGTGATATTTGAAGTAGCACAAGG
>CALJNB010000024.1 GCA_937981985.1 uncultured bacterium | reverse complement strand
AGATCGAAGGTATTGGCCCGAAAGCATGCGCTGCATTTCACGCGGCTGGAATCAACACTTTCATCGATATGGCTAACTCTAACTACGATGCCCTCAAGAAGATTCTTGATGAATCGGAAGGTCGTTTCGGCGGAATGAATCCTGGTTCATGGCCTAAACAAGCTAAAATGGCTGCTTTGGGAGAATGGGATAAACTCAAGAAGTGGCAAGACGAGCACGACGGCGGAATCGAGTAAAAGACTTACTCCGACCCCGATAAGAAGCAGCTTTCAAAGCTGCTTTTTTTTACGCCTTCAGATATTGAAATTTCTCAAACTCAATTTGCTGATTTTCAAACCGTGCTTATATTCTACGCCGTGGTCTGATTTTACTTTTATAACGATTCAAAGGACAAAATAATGACCGAATATACGAAGGACCAAGAACGCATCGCAACCTTAAACTCAGAACAGTTTCGAGTTACTCAAGAGAATGGAACCGAGCGACCGGGGACAGGAGAATATCTCGACAATAAAGAAGCCGGTATTTATGTCGATATTGTATCCGGCGAGCCGCTTTTCGTATCCTCAGATAAATTCGACTCAGGTTGTGGGTGGCCAAGTTTTACCAAGCCAGTGGATCATAGTTTTGTTGATGAATTAGAAGACATGACCCACGGGATGAAGCGGGTTGAGGTGAGATCTAAGTTTGGAGATAGTCATCTAGGACATGTTTTTACAGATGGGCCAAAAGAGAGCGGCGGGCTTCGATACTGCATCAATTCTGCCGCTTTGCGCTTTGTTCGCAAAGATCACATGGAAGCCCAAGGATATGGCGCTTATATCGACCAAATTGACATAAAGTAACCTACAAAAATGTCGAGATTTGAAGGAAAGCCGAATACCCCGCTAGCCCAAATTCGCTATTGATCTCCGGCGGGAAGCTTTCCGTGTTTGGACCTTCTCCGATCGAAAGAAACCCTCCCAGAGAAACCGTCGCTTCAGTGGAGGCCTGATAGGTCAACGATGGCGATATTAATATAGATGGATCGCCGATATTGGTAAGTGCCAGAAGGTTTATGGTTAGTTCTGGAATGGGTAGGTAACCGGTATTCAATGCTAGATAGTGTGATCCGATTAAGTACGACTGACCACGTCGGCTTCGTTTTGTTGATAGATTCGTAAGGTATTCGTCTTTTTCAACGCCATATCCGTTAAAGAAGTATTCGGCGCTGATAAGGGAGGTGGAACTAAAATAGTCAGCGCCGATGGCCAGTGATGGTTTTCGAAATTCGCCTTCTTGAAATTCAAAAGGAAGATTTAGATCCAGATGAACTTTGATGTCTCCAAGCTCTGTTGCCAGGCCGGCAATAGCATCGATGGTTTCGTAATTTCGTGCGGCGCCCAAAAAGTATTCGTTATCACCTAAAGACCAAGCTACTTTCAGTCCGCCGGAAAGTTCATCCAGGTCGCCTCGGTCGACGATGACGATATCTATTTCTATGTCGTCGGTTGGATAGGTCAGTGTGCGAATCGCATCGACGCCTCGTTTTTGTGAGGTATCAGATTCAAAAGGGCTAAACTGAGTCCAGAGATCGTTGATGGGGAAGAAGTTGGCGTACCCCCATGAAATCGCTTGACGACCCAAAGTAAGGTCTGCGATTGGCGTAAACCAGGTTAATGCAAGGCGATCTAGGTCGTGTTCGACGAGGAGTCCATCGTCGTTGATAAATTCTGAGCGAAGATCAAGAGTTCGTTTGGGTGCAGTCGTCGAACCTAATCCGAGTCCTGAACTCGGTGCATTGGATGTTCTTAGAAACAGTCGGTTGTGGAGATCCAGACTTAATTTTTCCCCAAACATTGCCTTGGATTCCAATCGAAAGAGGTTCGAAGAGCCCACTTGAAGTTGTGGGACTGTTGGAGCCTCATAGTCAAGCGCGGTGAGGAGAAAGTAAGAGCTCGCGTACGCGCCCGTTGAGAAACTGAAGTCGTCACTTTCGATGACCGTCGTTTCTGCATGACTCGCAGGAGTCCAAGCGCTGCTTATTGCGAGGAAGAAGGTTCCAAGAAAGAGTCTCTTCAAGATGTTTGTCCTCCGTGAGTTTCTTCACCAATGACCTGGCCGCTGTCTAATTTAATAACGCGGCGGGCGCGAGACATGACAAGTGGATCGTGCGTTGAAAAAAGGAAAGTGGTTCCTTCGCTTTCGTTGAGTTCTTGCATCAGGTCGAGCAAATCAGATGAGGTTTCACTATCTAGATTTGCAGTGGGTTCATCGGCAAGGATGATGGACGGTTTCGATGCGATAGCACGGACCACTGCGACGCGTTGTTGTTGGCCACCAGATAGTTGGTGGGGACGGCGATCTTTAGCGTCCGCGAGACAGACACGATCAAGGAGCGCCATAACGGTTTTTTTACGTTCGGCAGCAGCGATACCTTGTAACATCATCACAAACTCCGCGTTTTCGTAAGCGCTCAAAACCGGAATCAGATTATAGGCTTGAAATACGAAGCCTACATTGTTGAGTCGAAAAACAGCCGATTCGGAATGCGACATTTTTGTGACGTTGACCTGGTTTACTGAAACGTTTCCGTTAGTCGGAGTGTCCAAACAACCGATCATGTTGAGAAGGGTTGTTTTCCCGGATCCTGATGGGCCGGCGAGCGCGCTAAATTCACCGGCGCTGATATTAAGGTCGACATCGCGTAAGGCCTTAACTTCAATTTCGCCCTGTCGATAGATTCGTGAGAGCTGGTGTGTTTTTACAATGTAATTACTCATCCGAAAAACCTCATACTTTCAGCTGGGGCGAGACGACCTGCCTTCCATGCTGGATAAATGGCACTAGCCATGGTTAGAAAAAAGACTGCAATGGTGGCACTAAGCCAACGTTTTCGAGCGACAACTGATCTGATGACCGTATCGGTCATCGAGATACCGCCAAGTTCGATGGAGTCGCCGTAAAGAGCGGCGATATCAATACCAACACTTGCAATATAAAGATGCATACTAAAACCGATAGTAAATCCGATGACGATACTTAGAAGGGTGATAACAAGTGTTTCTAAAAAAATCGTCGTAGAAATTTGAAAGGGGGTGAGGCCAATCGCGCTGAGTAGTCCGAATTCACGGACACGTTCCATGACGATCATGAGAAAGGTATTCATGATTGCGAACAGGACGACGATGAAGAGGATAAGATTGAAGAGATTTCCGAAGGCAGCGTCCATCTTAATCATACCTACGAGATCAGGCATGGCGTCTTCCCATATTAAGATTTCAAGTGGGTCTGTATCTCGTTTTAAGTTTGTTTTCAGACTTGCCGATAAGCTTTGTCGGGAGTCAGAGAGAATACCAATCTGCGTTATGGCATCGTCAAAATTAAAAGCGTCTTGTAGGTCTTGGATGGGCGCAAAAGCAATCATCTTGTCGAGCTCGTTACTTCCAGTTGCGAGCGCATCGCAAAGATAGAAGAGCGCGCGCGTAACTTCTCCATCGGGTCCGGTTGCCGTTATTACAACTTTATCTCCCATCTGTAGCCCTAAGTCGGCGACGATTTTTTTGCCCATCACGATGGGTTTGTCCTCACAAGACAGAAATTTTTTATTTAGCGCGTGGGGAGAGAAATCTTGAAATGCTTTTTCATCTTCGACGTTGATACCGGTGAGACGAACCGCAGAAGACGATGTGGAAGAAGAAATAAGTCCGTTTATGATGACCCGACTTGCGACCGCGCTTACATCCTTTCGTTCTTTAAGTTTACTAATTATAGGAGTGGGGTTTTTGAGAATGACATCATTGAGTTGGACGTCCCAATATCCCTTTCCATGAATAAGTACAGACCCTCCGGCAGATAAAGCCGCTCCTTTTTGCATCTTTTGATACATGGATTCCGCGACGCCCATATTGGCAATGGATAACGCGTAAGTAATCGCTACTGCGGAGATTGCGATAAAGGTACGTGTTTTGTTTCGCCAGAGATTGCGCCAAGCCATTTTAAGCATGATTAATTCCTGTTTGAAATTGATTTTAGAATGACCGTACGTGCCGACTGTATGGCTGGCCAAAGTCCGCAAATAAAGCCCACGGGAAGAATGGCGATAAAGGGTACAAACACAGAGGACGGGGTGACAATAAAGTAAACGATGCTTGAAAAGCTAACGCCCATATAGTTAAAACCGTCGGACGAGGAGTCGGCAAATGAACTCATATCGAACCCATAAGTTTGGTGATACCAAGCCAAAGCGGACCCCATTAGAGTGCCGACGACTGCACCAAGAATGCTGATAACAACGGTCTCTAAGAGTACAGTCCAAAATAGTTTTGAGCGCGGTACACCGATGGCAAGCATCATCGCGAACTCTCGTTTACGTTCTAAAGCGCTCATTCGGGCTGCGTTGAAAAGTCCGAATGCAATGATGAAATAGACGAAGATAAGATAGATGTAATTTGCGCCGTCGGAGACTTCGACGAGTTGTTTAATTTGTGGAATGATTTCACCCCACGACCGCGCTAGACGAACCGTAGGTATTACGTTCGGATCTTTTGTTTCAATTTGAGGTTTTTTCAAAATGTCTGAAATCTGTTTCGCGATACGTTCGGCTCTTGAAACATCCTTTATTTTGATGGGGGCAACATGGAATTGGCCTTCGAGTGCCGCAATCTCCTGAAGTGTTTCGCGGTTCATGAAGACACCCGTTCGATCGATCGCCGTGTTACCGGATTTCAGAATGCCGGTTACTTTAAGGAGTTCGTTTCCCAGTGCGCCATCTGCGGCTTCAAAAAATAGAACGAGTTCGTCTCCCACGGAGACGCCGATCTGACGCGCCAGATGGTGTCCGACTACGGCGTGAGGTTGCGAGGGTTTTTCGTCGGTTTTGGCCGCGACGGGTTTTAGCCATTGTCCGTCTTTTATAGATTGGGAAACAGTAGTGGTAGCTGAATCGCGTTCGGGGTCTACACCGATAATCTGCGCAACTGCGGATCGCTCTTCGTTTCCTACTAAACCGTAGACCTTCACGCGTGGCGATATTTCAACCACGCCGTCGAGTGAACGAATCTCTTCTAGTTCAACTTGAGAAAGGGTGAAAGTGTTATTGATCGATGGAGCGTCGATATGTGCTTTACTTGAAATTTGGATTTGTCCTAAAGAAATAGATGTAGCACTTTTTACCAATTCGCCGATGAAGCCGTTGAAGTACGCTAGGGTCCAAGACAGCATTGCAACACCGACGGCAATCCCAGCCATAGTAAGAAAGCTCCTCCAGCGGTTTCGAAGAATATTTCGGGTCGCAAGTCGAAGTATCATCGTTTTTTAGCAATCCGACGAAGGCCACGTTTCGTGAACATTGCATCATCTAGTTTTACATCGGCTTCAAATATTTCGTATTGAATCGTCGTTGAGGATTTACCGTCTCCAGGTTGAAGTACCAATTTAAACGGCACATGTTTCTCGCCTACCTTTCTTATGTCAGAAAAAAGCATGGTTCTGGTTTTCTTTTTCTTATCAAAGAATTCTGCCCGAATCGGTATCCATGTTTTGGGTTCCATAAGATATTCGAGTCGACTGTAAACGACGGGAACATTTTTGTTGGGTATGAAGACGATTTTCAACGCCCGCTTTCCGTTCTCCTGAACCCAAGATAATTTAGAGGTGAAATCCTTGGCGTACTTCGTATTTTGGACGAGATCATCATTCGTGAAATCGCTACCCATCCAACTATCGCCAAGCAATCCTTTTGGGATACGGATTAATCTGTCTGCTCTTGGTGCGTAGTTCCATAAACCATCGGGCGTCATCAGTGTTGCAGTCCCAGCCTCCCTCGCCGGTTTTCGAATCAAAATCAAAGAGGTGTCCGCACCTTTAGACCAGGATTCCATCTGTAGAGCGCGTGTTCCACGTTTATTCACGATAGTCATGGTTAGTTTGGCATGAGTGGTCCCGGTTGCTCGGTAGACTTCATCAAGTTTTTTCGTGATGTCCTCCAATTTTGGCAAGGGCGGCTGGTCTGCGCGTACTTCAATAGCAAATAGAGTTGTAAACATAACTACGATCATGAATGTTCTTTTCATTTTTACCTTCGGTTCGCTTTTAGTAACTGGATGCACATAAGAAATCAGTCGCCTGACAGTGTCGAAATAGATCTTCGGCTACGATTTAACCGTGATGATGAGGTTGATGTCAAATAGTTTCGATACCAACGACATATAAACGGGTTAGCGCTTGAGATTTATGCCTGGGAGTCGTAGGTAGATAAAGCAGACATAGGAAGTGCATGTTGAAAATAACCGTCGCCGGGGCATCGGGGTTTATAGGATCAAACCTCATAGCAAAACTCAGTAAAGAGTACCTCGTCAAAGCTTTGAGTCGGTCTACTAAAAGCAGTGATTCGGAAACTATAGAATGGCAAAAAGCGGACCTTTTTTCTTTGAAGAGTACAGCGGACGCTTTGGACGAAACCGATATCGCGATTTATCTCGTTCACTCAATGATGCCGTCCTCTCGACTTTTTCAAGGCTCCTTTCACGATACAGATCTGATGCTCGCCGATAATTTCATTCGTGCCTGCAAAACGAACAGGGTTAAACAAATCATTTATCTTGGCGGCGTTGTTCCTCAAGGAGAGATGAGTGATCACCTGGAAAGTAGAAAAGAAGTTGAAGACGTTCTGAAGAGCTCAGGAATTCCTCTAACCATTCTGCGCGCGGGTCTCGTTGTAGGAAATGGAGGTTCTAGTTATGAAATTTTGAAAAATTTGGTTTTCAACTTGCCTCTCATGGTTCTACCTCAATGGACGAAAAACGAAACGCCGATCATCTACGTAGATGACCTGACCGAGATCTTAAAACAAGCTGTCGATAATCCGGTCTTTTTCAATAAGACACTTGATGCGGTTTGCGGTGAGCCGCTTAAGTATAGTGAACTCATTGCTCAGACAGCGAAGCATATCAAAAAGAATATTCCGCTCATTCCTGTGCCCATAAACTACACTTCTTTTTCGAAACTTTGGGTAAGTATTTTTGGACGCGCAGATTATTCGTTGACCTCTCCCCTTGTCGACAGTCTTATTTGTGATTTTTCGAGTATAAAACCGGACGATATGATCCAAGACTTGATCATCCATAAAACTTACCAGTCGATGCTGCCCCATATCGAAGTTAAGCAAAAGAAAAAAAGAAAACGGAAGAAACTGTACGAAAATAATACGGTCAGATCGATACAACGTCTAACAATGAATAGTCGTTATTCGGCCGATGAAGTTGCCGATTTCTATTTGAGGTGGCTTCCCAGAGTCATGAGATCGGTGATCTGGGTGAAAAGGGAAGTTGAGCCAAGTATCTCTATTAGAATCATCGGAATCAGATCGCCCCTTTTGGTTATCAACTACGAACCTAGTCCTGAGGATAAAGCGCACGAGAAGTTTCATGTTGTCGGCGGCATGCTTTCCAAAACTACGAATACTGGATGGCTCGAGTTTAGGAGTATAAATAGCGGGCAATACTTAATAGCGTCTTTAAACGAGTTTATACCGTCTCTTCCTTGGTTCATTTATAAAATAACTCAAGCACCTGCACATAAATTGACGATGAGCGTGTTTGGTAAATTTCTGGAAACAAGTGAGGCTTCAAAGAACCAAAGGATGCCTCAATGCGCAGAAGACGACGCCTCGAAAAAAGCACCGGAAGTTGCGGTGCACGACTAGGTGGTTGAGGAGATAGATTGTCAAAGATGGTTTTTCGCCCTCAATTTAGCTTAAAAAAGGAGTTAGGAAAGCGCTAGCTGTCGAATGATAAAAACATCAGTCATCGTCTTTGTGCGCCAAACTTTAATTATCCTTAGCTTAAGATTTTCTTCAGAAGTGGATGGTAGGATACTATGAAAGACCGATAAGGTCGGTATACTAAGCTACTAAAGCCCATCGAAGAAGAATATGTCTCAAAATGAAAATAAAACGGTTCCAGCCCAAGCGAATGTTCTTTTAGTAGAGGACGACTATCAACTCGGCTCAGAGGTAAAACAGAATCTAGAGGCAAATCGTTTCAAGGTTTCTTGGATTACAGACGGAAAGGAAGCGCTTGGGCTAAAGCCAGAAGATTTTGATCTGGTTGTGCTGGATCTGATGCTTCCCAATGCCCACGGTTTTGATATTTTAAAACAATACCGAAAAACGAGCGATATTCCCGTTATTATTCTTAGCGCTCGAACTGACTCTTCTGATAAATTACGTGGCTTCAAATTGGGGAGCGATGATTACATGACCAAACCTTTCTGGCCCGAAGAGTTGGTAGCGCGAATCGAGGCAAGATTAAGACGCCCAGAAATTCAGAGAGACGCCGCCAAGAAAATTGGCGACCTTGAGATTTTTTTCGACTCAAGACAAATTAAGATTGACGGTAATCTTTGTGAGTTAACCAAGGTGGAATTCGACATCGTTTCGTTATTCGCTAAAAAAGTGGGCCAAGCCTTCACTCGCCGGCAGATCGTAGACATGGTTTTAGATGAAGAGAAAGAGGGAGGGGAACGTACTTTAGATGTTCATATTTCAAGAATTAGAAAGAAGTTTGGAGAACATTCGGAGATGATAAAAACGGTGTGGGGCGTGGGCTATAAGATGCAGGTTTTATAGGATGGGCCTAAGACTCCGTATTATTTTGACTTTACTTGCGGTGATTATCCCCATCACAATTACGTTCACGATTTATCGTTTTGGTACCGAAATTCGAAATCACACCGAACGTAGGGTTGAGCGTTTCGCGCGTCGTCCTCCACCTCGAATTTTGAGAAAATGCGAGCGAAATCCAGAGCGTTTTACTGCTCAAAAAAATTCAATTGAGGTGTGGGCCTATGATTCGAGCTTAAAGTCCAAGAACCCTAAAGCGCCTCCTTTCCCTGTCTTTTTTCGGGACGTAGGAGAAGAAACGATAAGTAAAAGCAAGTGGTTTAATAAAGATTTTATAGGTCAGAGTGCGAAAAGATATTCTGATGAGGGCGATTGCGCGATTTTATTATTTCAATGGAAAGGTCATCGACGGTCAGGTGGTGTTGTTCGGTCGGTGGTCATTCAGTCCATCTTGATGGTAGTGGTGCTCACTCTCTTGGGGCTCGCCATTTCGGTCCCCTTGGTGGGTAGAATCCGAAGGTTGAAACGCGCTGTTAGTGATCTTGAACATGTTGGGTTTGATAAGTCTGTTTACAAAAAAGATGACGAGTTGGATGATCTAGCAAGATCTTTCGGCGATGTATTAGAACGTTTGAGTCGTCGAGACGATGACCTTAAAAAATACGTAGCAAATACAACTCACGACTTAGCTACTCCAATTACTGTTTTGCAACATCGATTAAGACGTTTGGGAGATTTGGAACTTTCGTTGGAAGCAAAGACTTTGGTTCGTCAAACTTTGGAGGAGTCTCATTACGTTGCATCACTTATAGCGAATATGAGCGCAGCGGCGAGGTTGGATAATGAGTTGGTTAAGACAAGGGTGAATTTCAATTCTCTTGTTGAACGCATTGTGCAACGTCATGTCCCGATTGCAAAAACCAAAAGGATTTCACTCGATTTCGCTCTGCCGGTCGATGCGTTATTTGTGGCATGTGATGAAACATTGACAGAGCAAGCCGTTTCTAATTTTGTCCAAAACGCAATTCAATACAATATTGAGGGAGGTAATATTGCGGTGGTTTTGGAAGAAGAGGGCGGATCTTTTAGTATAAAAATTCTGGACGACGGGCCTGGGGTGAATCCAGATATTCTAAGTCGTCTGACCGAACGTTCAATACGTTCTGATAGTGCGCGTAATAGAAATCCGGGTGGACAAGGTTTTGGACTCTCAATCGCCTCAAATGTAGCGCAATTACATGAATGGAGTCTTTCTTTCCGAAATAGCGAGCCTGGTTTCGAGGTTCAGCTAAAAGGGAAGGCATCAGGATAAGGGGTGATATATACAACTATTATGGTGTCTTTGGGCGCTGATGATAGGAGAAATCTTGACCGCATCCGGTGTCCGTGATATTTCAATAGTACGAAAAAGCCACCCCAGCCCGCAGGAGTGCGGATGACACAAACATTATTTGTCGCAGACGATAGCAAGACGATTCATACTATTATTCAGATGGCCCTAAAGGCGTCCGTTTATAATATTGTTTCGGTAAACAGTGCTAAAGGCGCTCTTGAAGCGGGTAATCATAGTCCCAATATAATTCTGTTGGATTATTATATGCCTGATGGCAGTGGCTATGATGTTTGTCGAGCTTTGAAATCGAATGCTCAAACAAGCTCGATTCCCATCGTGATGCTAGGCGGTACTTATAAGAATTTCGATGAAAACCTAGCGCGTCAAGCTGGTGCAGACGGAATCTTGATGAAGCCCTTCAAGACCGACCAATTAATAGAAATTCTGGACGCGGCCTCAACGGGTAGATTGGCTGGAGGCCCGGCTCCAACCGCGCCGGCTCCTATCGCGTCAGCGCCTACTTACCAACCTGCACCACCTGCACCTGCACCTGCACCACCGCCACCGGCGCCGGCACCACCAGCATTTCAAGCGCCTCCAAGTCCAACTTTTGCGCCTGAACCGGCTGCTTTCGAAGCGGCACCAACTCCAGCTCCTGCTCGTCAGCCTGAACCTGCGCCTTTCGAAGCTGCACCCACTCCCGCGCCTGCTCGTCGGCCCGAACCTGCGCCTTTTGAAGCTGCGCCCACTCCCGCACCTGCTCGTGCGCCTGTACAACCGGTTCAACTCGATGAAGTTGCACCAGTGAGATCAGGGTCCGGCCTATCAGCAGTACCTCGCGAGGAAATCGAATCAATGATTAAAGACGAGGTCAAGGCTACGGTTAAGGCCGAGTTACCCGGATTATTGCGAACGATTCTCGGAGAAGTCTTTCAACAGAAAGTGCTTCCAAAATTAATGGCTCGCGCCGATCAACGCGTTGAAGCTGCAGTGGATGAAGGCTTTACCGCTAAAATTCAAGAGCAAGTCCGCACGGAGCTTGAAACTCTTCTGGCTGATTAAAATACCAGAAATGAAATTTCAGGATTCCACTTTTAAAGGACAGTGTCACTGCGGTGCGCTGTCTTTTCAGTTTCAGCCCGAAAAAATAGAACTCATCGAATGTAATTGTTCGATTTGTACAATGAAGGGATTTATTCACCTCATTGTGGCAAAGGAGAGGTTTCATCTACTTAGCGGTACTGAACAACTTCAAACTTACACATTTCACACCGGTGTAGCGATTCACAAATTTTGCAAGATCTGTGGTATTCATCCTTTCTATACACCGCGTTCTCACCCCGACTGTATCGATGTGAACGCGAACTGTATTGATGGGTTTTCGGTCCAAGATTACGAAATTAGGACCTTTGATGGGCAAAACTGGGAAGCAAAAATCGAAACTCTGCTGGGTTCTGGAACCGTAAATCGTCACGACGAAGGCTTGACATAATGTCGACAAATTTGGGTTTTGAGCCTAATCTAAATTTCTTTCGCTATTTGAGAACGCATTGAAACAACCACTGACAAAAAGAACCGTCTGGCTTCTTGATGATGATCAAGACTTTGTTGATGAGTTTACTATCATCTTTTCAGACGCGGGATTTGGGTTTCGTGCTTTTTTAGATACCGAGTCTTTCGACGTCGCATGGGAGAGCGAAACGCGTCCTAGCTTGGTTCTAATTGATAGTCGCTTGCACGGAAGAAATAGTTTAGATCTCATAAAATCTCTTCGTCAAAGTAATAAGAACATCGCGCTAATTTTACTAACTGAAATAGATTCAGAAGGTATGACTTTGAATGCGCTTAAGGCGGGTGCGGATGACCTCTTCGTTAAGCCTATTTCGGTTACAGTACTTCTGGCAAGAGTCTCATGGCACATCAGAAGAGTTGACACTGCGAGTCAATTGACTCAACAACGCAATGATTTCCAAACTTTGGTTGAGCTTTCCAAGGGACTCAACACACAAGATAATGTTCCGACGATTTTAAGGACGTTAATCGACGGATTGGGAGCGAGTCTAGGGGCAGAGTCTGTTGCTTTTTATTTTCGCGATCAAAAAAGCGGAGAACTTCATCGTGCTTTGCCGGAGGACGCCAGTCGTTCTGAAGCGAGTAGGCATTCGGTCCTAGATTTACGAAATTTACAACGCGTCTCTGATGGGATTATTGATAAAGAGATTCTTTATCTCGATGCGCCCGAAACGAAGAGATTGAGGGAGGCCATAGGAGGGAGTTGGATTGAAGATCATGATCGAACATCTGCTATTTTTCCATTGATTCATAATTCGAAATTGACTGGTATTTTGGTGATTACAAATACCGACCAGTTTTACCGTCGTGATCGTGAAGAATATATCGCATCAATTATTTCAGATTTTGCGGCACGTTCAGTACATCGGGCGAGCCTGTTTGCATCGATCCGAAACGAGCATCTAAAGGGAGACCACACCAATCGTGAACTTCATCGCGCGCAGGAATATTTTAGAAAACTCATCATGGCCTCGCCGGATGGTATCGTTGCTTCAGGGAAGGACGGCGCGATTTTTGTGATGAATACCGCAGCCCAAAAGATTCTCGGTTATGGGCCGGACGCTTTTCTTGGTTTAACCCTTTCTGATTTATATTCTGACGGCGAACTAAAGAAGACCCAGCGTCTTATTGGCGATCCGAAGGAGGGCGGGGCGTCCGGAATTCTTTATCGGCACGAATCTGTTCTTTTGGATAAATTAGGAAATGAGATTCCTGTTGAGATTTCAGCTTCGACCGTTTTCGAGGATGACGAGGAGGTCGCCACAGTGAGCTTTTTTGTCGACATGCGAAACCGAATTCAGATGGAGCAACAATTACAGGTCGCGCATCGTTCCTTAGAGGAAACTCAAAAAAAGGCGCTTGTTGCCGAGCTCGCTGGTGCAGCTGCGCATGAGTTAAATCAGCCACTCACGGGCTTATTTGGTTATGTTGAGCTTCTCGGCCGAAGGATGGATGGCAATGAAAAACTCTTGGACTCGATAACCAACGAGCTCAATCGAATTTCAGAAGTCGTTCGAAAATTTGGCGCGATCACCGAGTATCGTACTAAACCCTATGTGGCGGGTACACAAATAATCGATCTCGATCTATCTTCTGAAGCGGAATCAGTGACCTCGCCGACTACAAATTTAGATCTGTTGGAAGAGCTGCCTTTGCCGGTCGCGGTCGCAAATGAACATGGGTTTTTGGTACAAATAAACAGCGCGGCGAGAGAGTTTTTAAGTTTGGGTCCCAACGACCAACCTAGATTGGATTTGTTGGGACGGTCGACAGCGAAAACCGTGCGTATCTCCGACGCGGAAATTTATATCGCGGATATGCGAATATTGGATGCAGGTTTACAATATTCTTCGTTGAGGATGCTTCCGCTAAAGGGCGGTTTTTTTCGAATTATTTTCGAAATGCCCTCAGAGCGTGAACTCGACCTTCCGGTAAGGATGTTGGAAGTACTAAGTGGCGCGATGCACCATATTGGTATGATTCGAACTCCTCAGAAGGTTCTTGAGTTGATGGCAACTTGTTTTCATAAAGTGTTTCCCGAATATGCTTTGGTTGTCAGGGTGACCGATCAGGTTAAGATCTCTTCATCTCCCTGGTCAGAAATTGAGTGTGATTTTAAACACCGAGAGGTAGGTCAATTAACCGGTCATATCACGAAACCTGAGGAAATGTCCTGGAGTGCATCTAATTATGGATATCGTATTCATCTCAAAACCTCCCCAAAGACACTTATACAAATTGAACGTAAAGCCGCGAAGAAGTTTACGGTTGCTGAGAGAGAGGCTTTTCAGACTTTTTCGCAACAGTTAGGTTTCATTCTAGGTGATGATAAAAACGAGAATGTGGAATCGCTTTCGCTTATTAATTTCATCGATGCGGCAATCGTCGTTTGTGATAGCCGTCGACGAGTTGTCGTAAGTAATGAAACTTTCGATCAGTTAGTGGGTCGAGCAGCAAACGGTCTAGATGTTCTGGAGTTTTTCGAGACGAGCACGCGAGAAGCGGTATCCCACGCTATAGCGACGATCTTGGCGAACGCGAATGCAGAGGCTTTTGACGCGGTCTTGTTATCCAAGGAACGGCGTTCAGTGAATCTGCGTATTCAAGTCCACCGCAATCCAGGTGCAACGGTCGATGGATTTGTTCTGATTGGTCAACAAACTGAACAGTCTCTTTTGGACCTTGACCAACGAATGGAACGCGCCGAAGAACTCGTCAGTCTTGGTCAACTTGCTACAGGGGTTGCGCACGAATTAAAGAATCCTTTGATGAGTATTTTGAATTACGCAGATTACCTTCATCAAAAATACTCGGATTCGCTTTTCGATTCGAAGGATTCTGAGCGGCTTGGAAGGATCGTTGAAGGTGTGGAACAAATTGATGGTTTCGTGAAAGATTTGCTTTCGTTGGCTAATCCCGGGTCAGCGCCTCACGGCCGGGTTTCGTTACGTGCAGTCATTGATGATGCGGTCGTAATGAGCCGAGCCTATATAGAACGCCATCGCGTCTTGGTCGTGATTGACGAAAGTGAAGTGCCCTTGGTTAAGGGAAATGAGGTTCACCTGCGACAGGTTTTCGTAAATCTCATCGTTAATGCTGCGTGCGCAATGCCTAGTACCGGCGGTAAGATTAAAGTGGGTTTTGATCACAGGGAGGGTAGACTGATGTGTATCGTGGAAGATAATGCTGTCGGTATATCACCGGAAGTTTTGGAACGAATTTTTGAACCCTTTTTCACGACGCGTTCTGGACACGGAGGTTCGGGGCTGGGGTTGGCGATCACGAAGCAGATTGTAAAACAGCACAAAGGCGAAATTTTAGTGAATTCAAAGGTCGGTCAGGGTACGACCTTTCGGGTTGTTTTTCCTTCAACAGGAATTGAGTGATGGGTTGGATTTTCAGCGGAATAGTTATTTTGATCAGTGCGATTGCTTTTCTTTGGTACCGTCATCGAGTTCAGGGAGAATTAGATCGGATCATATCTTCCCATGGCTCGGTAGTGGCCCGTCTCAAGAAAGATGAGACCTCACGATTGGATAGATTAACCCGCGAATCTGATAGTCAGAAAGGAGACAAAGTCTACGCGCTGGTGGAGGCGTTGGCTTCACCCTTAGACGCACTCGACGAGGCGATTCAGTTTGCCGATAGCGAAATGGAAGAAGGATTGGTTGGGCTACGAAAAAGCTTTGACCAAGCTTTCGGGCGACAGAATATCGAGCGCGTAGAGCCCGAGGCGGGTGATACTTTTTTCCCCGAGCTGCATGAGGCGATATCTGCGGAAGTTTCGGATGAAATTGCGAAAGGAAAGATCGTCAAATGTTTGAGAAGTGGCTGGAAATCCGATGACCGAACCTTACGGCCGGCTTTGGTTTCTGTTTCATCTGGTACAGGTTTGACAGATTGAGGCCTAATTTTGCCTTCGCTGGCATGTAAACTCACATTGACATCGATAAGGCACCGGGTTATCTTCCCATTCCTTCTCATGGCGGCGTAGCCAAGTGGTAAGGCAAGGGCCTGCAAAGCCTTGATTCGTCGGTTCGAGTCCGACCGCCGCCTTTAAAAAAATATTGCTTACTGAGCCATAAACCGACATTCGAAAGTTTGTCGGTTTTGTCGTTCTGCGGTCCCAGGTTGAGCTTATTTACCGCTATATGGTAAATGAATTTGAAGATGGGTTCGGCGAATTTAAGATAGTAAATTGCCTTGTTCTGTGGTGTCGGCAGACCGAAATTTAGTAATTTTGTAAACCGCGGCTATCGCGGGTTTTCGATAAAGTGGTCTGATAAATTAACTCGTTTCACTTTCGCATGGAAGTGACTGGATCGTTCGTCTCGATTTTCAGTAGTTGAAAAGCGACAGATATCATAAATTTCATAGATTTCGTCTTTTTGCTCGCTTTGGGAAATTACGATTCTTTCACCGTTATCCAACACACCTACCTGTATCTCTCCAAAAATAATTCCGTCCACAACTCGTATCCACCGGAATCGAAGCTCATTGTTGTTTATGTTTTCTTCGTTAATATTGTTCTTCATATTCTCCCTTGCCCATATCTGTATTAACGTCCAAAGAACGCCGGAACCTCACCCAATAAAACCCATTAAAATAAGGGTTTAGTTGAATCACCGCTAATCTGGTCCTATAGTCCGAAGATATTCTTTTTTGACTTAGATCTAAATATGAACACATCAAAAATCCTCTACAACGCAATAACGCTCGTTTTTTTCCTCTTCGCAGCTTCTTGCTCCGATTGCGGAGATGAGACTCAATCCGGTATCGACGTCGAAACGGGAATGGATCTAACCGAAGATACAAGGTCTCAACCGGATGAGGGGCAAGGTGACATGGGGGAGACTTTAAATAGCGACACAGGAAATACGAACTCGGATGTTTCGTTTCCCGATTTTACCTTTGATTTTCCGAATACAGATACCGGGCCAGAAGCATTCTTTCTGGAAGCGGTCATTCCGCCTTTAGGAACTGTGGAAGGCGGAACCCAAGTCATCGTAAAAGGTACGGGCTTCACTCGGGATACAGTCGTATTTTTTGGCAGCCGACAAGCAGATTTACTCTTAGTGGACGGCAATCTGGTCGGACTCACTCCAGCGGGAAGCGCGCCCGGTCCAGTCAGCGTTAAGGTGCTTCACCCAACTGACGGAACACTGGTCCTAGACGATGGATTTACCTACACGGACGCTCTTAAAATTGATTCGGTCTCGCCATCGAAGTTACCGACAGAAGGCGGCGTCGAAGTTACGATTCGCGGGCGAGGGTTTAGTGATACTTCACGAGTCAGTTTTGGTGGTAAAACGGGGTTACGGCATTCTTTTTCGTCAAAGACTTTGATGCGGGTTGTTTCGCCTCCGAATACTGTTGGCTTCAAAGACCTTCGTGTATCAAGTCCGATAGGAAGCGCAGTAGAATTTGACGCGGTAGAATATTTTGACCGGCTCTCAATTGACCGACTCGAACCTGCCGCTGGCTCAATCGTTGGCGGAGACTCCGTTACCTTTCATGGAAGCGGTTTTGAGGCAGGAATGGATGTCGAGTTCGATGGTATTCCTTCGCCGTCAGTGGCGGTTGATCCAAACGGGAATCGGGCACTGGTAATTACGCCACCGGGTACAATCGGGCTCGCTGATTTGAGAATTGAAACTGATAGCGATGCACTTCTTAGTAAGAATGCATACTATTATTACCAAACAAACGCTTTAAAAATCGCTGCTTTGTCACCTTCTATCGGGCCTACTGATGGTGGAATCGAAGTTGGAATCATAGGAGTCGGGCTCAACGACTCTACTTTGGAAATAGACATAGGCGGTCAATCCGCATCAATTCTTAGTAGATCCGAAAATCAGGCCATCGTAAATCTGCCGCCGGGTTCTGCAGGAATCGTTGATGTTGAAGCGCGCACGTCGACCGAAATCTCGACTTTAAACGATGCATTTACGTACGTTACATCCCTAAATTTAGATGGGATTTCGCCGTCCACCGGGCCTACGACAGGTTCAACGGATGTCACGATAACAGGAAGCGGATTTACCAATGTCGAACGCGTCATGTTTGGCGCCTTCGCTGCAACGTTTACTATCAATTCAGACACAGAAATCGTTGCTCAATCGCCTGCGCAAAATGCAGGAATCGTCGATCTATCGATCTCGCGTGATGGACTTTCCCAAACCTTAGACGATGCGTTTACCTACATCGGCGACTTAATGTTTTTTGGGTTTTCTCCGATCAAGGGATCGATTGCCGGGAATACTTATGTTGAGTTACGCGGACGAGGTTTCACCCTTGGGGCTGATGTCTCGTTTGATGGAACGCCAGGTGTGGATGTTCAGGTCCTTGATGCGCAAACCATTGCGGTTCGTACACCGCCTCATCCGGTTGGTGCCGCCGGGATTTCAATTGAACTCGATGGACAAAGCGTATTGTCGCCTTTTGATTTCACCTACTTTGATCCGGGGGCACGTTTCGGCGGAGCGTGGGGAGACCCAATTAATGGAGCCGTTAACATCACGGTTTATTCAACAGATGGGGCCCCGATCGAAGATGCTTTTGTCATGTTGTCGACTAATGCCAGCACACCTTATCAAGGTCGGACTAACCTAGCGGGTTTGGTAACCTTGTCGGGCCCCGATATTCTGGGCGAACAAACGATAACAGCTGCGGCGTCCGGTTTTTCTTCGACCTCTGTCCAGCGTGTTGACGCTGAAAACATCACTGTATTTTTATCGCCTCCACCCATGCAGGGCCCTCCACCCGCTGGGACCCCTCCCGCAGTGTTCACAGGTCAGGTTTCAGGACTTAACAAGATAGCTGAACCAGGCCCCGATGAGTTTTTAATGGCAATCGTGCAAACGACACAATCCAGCCCGGGCCGAGAAAACCCACCCCCTGGTGACGCGAACGTGGTAACCGCAGATGGGCAATATTCTTTAAATTCTCGATTTGGTGACGTCGCGGTTGTCGCGGTTGGTGGTCTTTTTAACAACAGCACCCAAACCTTTAAGCCCTTGAATATGGGAATTAAGCGTTTCCTTTTCGCGACAAGTGGCGTGACTCAAACGGTCGATCTCGAACTCGATATTCCACTAAATACCGTTTTGACTTTCAAATTGTCTCACGTTCCAAATTTTGTAGGAGGGCCGGTGATCAATCGGGTTAAGCCCTATTTAGATTTGGGTTTTGAAGGCGTCTTTGGTGGAATGGATATAGCCGAGGGTACCGCTGATGTGATTCAGGCTTCGCGTCAGGCTCCGTTGACAGGCGTCTTAGCAGACGCGAAATACTATATTGCTGCTGGCTCATTTGGGCTTGGGGAATTACCGCAAACGAATGCTATTCTTCGAGACGTGGTTAACACTTCCCAGACAATCAACCTTCCGGGTTTTACCGGTATTGCTAATCTTACATCACCTGGCGAGGACGAGATTATCCCCGTGAATCGCCTATTTCAATTCGATCTGGAACAAGACCAATCGCCTTCATTTTTCTATGTCGTTATCCAAGATACAATGATGACTCCAGTCTGGAACGTATTCTTGCCCGGTAACGAGCGAAGTTTTCGTCTTCCTGATTTTCCCGACTTTTCTCAGCTGCCACCAGAGATGCGGCCGGTTCCCTATCCCGGTGGACTTTTTGTTGTAGATATTATCGGTCTGAAGAAGTCTTTTGGTTTCAATTACGACAATGTCTCTTATAGCGATGTGACCACCGCCGATGTTGACTCCTATTCCTTTTCTCGTCGATTCATTCAGTTCTAGTGACTGGAAACTCGCTCTGACAGCCAGATTCGATAACATTGTTCTGTAAATGATAGGATTTTTCTCACTCGAAAGCATTTAAAAATTTGCGAGAATAGTCATACTTGTGGTGCCCCGAAATCTTGGGAGCACATTCTTGGGTTCCATAGAACCGCGGAGAAACAGTGAATCGAATTCTGAAAAAACTATTTGTTTTCTTTATCCTCGTCGGCGTCGTTGGCTGCGGAGATTGTGAATCCATAATCGATCCCAATACCTTCATTCCGAACGATGTCTTGCCGAAGGATGTTCCTGATTTTGGTCCGAAAACCGATGTGATTGATACTTCGGATATGCAGACGGGCGATACTATAAGTTTTCCAGAAGATACGGGATTTAATTTTGATTTCGGCCGTCCCGATCAAAGCGAACTTCCATTTGCGATAACGGGAGTGATTCCAGAAAGCGGTCCCATTTCTGGCGGTAACTTGGTTAGGATTAGCGGCGATTCTCTCCTAGCCGAAACAGCGATTTTTATGGGTTCAAAGAGGATGGAAGTCGAACTCGTTGGCGGATCATTGGTCGGACGTGTCCCGCCAGGAAGTGGCGCAGGCGGGATTACCGTAAAAGCGATCGCGCCAGATGGCGAAATTAGAGCATTGGTTGACGCCTACAATTACGTCGAAGATTTACGAATAGACTCCATTTCTCCGACACTTCTGCCGACCATCGGAGGTTCGGAAGTCGAAATCCGGGGAGCTGGCTTTCGGGAACCGGTTGGAGTCAGTTTCTCTCGCGTCGATGCATTGCATGTCGAGTTTATAAGTCCTGCTTTGATTCGGGCTATTGTTCCGCCACGACCTCGTGGATTTGCTGATCTTCGTGTCACCACACTTTCTGAGTCAGCCGAGAAAATCCGTGCGGTCGAATTCTACGACGAAGTGCACGTTGAACGCGTCGAACCGGCGAGCGGGATCGTTGCAGGCGGCGAGACCGTCGTCATTTATGGCAGAGGTTTCACCAGCACGAGCACCGTAAATTTTGACAACGAATCTGCCGAGATTATCTCGGTGGACATTAATCAAGGTAGGATCGTCGTTAAGACGCCGCCACATAGTGTTGGGTTATCGGACATTTTTGTTAGCTCGTCGCGTAGTTCCGGGGTTCTTAGCGATGGTTTTTATTACCGGGCTGACAACAATCCGATTTTAAGTAAAGTTCTTCCGGATTTTGGACCCACATCGGGACAGAATACGGTCCGTTTGATGGGCTACCGATTAGATGATGCGAATGCGAGCTTCGCTTTCGGTGGCGTAGAAGCCGTTGTCATAGCATCTGATCCTACTTTCGTAGACGTTCAGGTTCCGTCAGCAAACGCCGGTGTGGTCGATGTGATGTTCTCGATCTCAAATGTGGAAGTTAATCGTTTGGCGAACGCATATACTTACGTCGAGGATTTAGTTCTTACCTCCTTAAGCCCCATGTCCGGACCCGATATCGGGGGAACCATTGTGACGCTGCGGGGCCAAGGATTTACCGGGACCAGTGAAGTTAAATTTGATGGCGTAGCGACTCCGTTTTCTATCATTTCCGATACCGAAATCGCTGCAACGACGCTTTCCCATCCGTCAGGAACGGTGGATGTTTCTGTTCATCGGGAAAATCTTGTTTCTAAACAAGTTGATGCCTTTACTTTTTCCAGCGATTTAGAAATTTGGGGTTTCACTCCAACATCTGGCGCAAGAGCAGGGGGGACATTCGTCGAGGTTCGTGGAACTGGTTTTTTCGGAACGCTGGAGGTGACCTTAGATGGAACTCCAGCTGAAAACGTACAACGTCTGGATCGAAATAATTTGGTTTTCTATTCTCCCGCCCATGTTGTGGGTGAGGCTATAGTGAAGGTCAAAAGAGAGGCCGATTCGGTGGTCGGCCCCTATCCCTATTTCTATTTTGAACCAGCATCTCGTTTTGGAGGCGCTTCGGGAAGTCAGGTAGATGGTTCAGTAAACGTTACCGTTTTCTCTTCAGAAGGTCCTTTGGGGGATGCATTCGTGATGCTTAGCACTCGTGCTGAAACCCAATATCAAGGTTTCACCGATGCAAATGGCCAAATCACTTTGTCGGGTCCAGGCGTCGTCGGCGCTCAAACGACAACGGCTACAGCAGCGGGATATTCCACGGCAACCCTTCAGACGGTGGATGCCGAAAATATTACGATCTTACTTAATAAGTTGAATCCAACTCCGGGTCAGGGCGGAGGCACGGCACCGCCGGTGGCGAGTATTTTTGGTACGATCACAGCAGCAGGTAAGCTTCCGGATCCCGAAGGACAAGATACCTATAATATGAACGTCGTAAGGACGACCCAACTTTCAACCGCAGGGGCAGGATTTCCAAACCCGGGGAATAATTCGATTGTTATCGGTCAACAAGGCAATTTTGATATTGCGTCACGAGTTGGTGATCTTGCGCTCATCGGATTATGCGGAACTTTTCATGAACCAAGCGGCGTGTTCACTCCTGAATTTTTAGCGATTGAGCGCTTTATTTTCCTTGGAGATAAAGACCGATTAGAAGTCGATTTGATTTGTGATATTCCGCTTGATCAGACCCATCAATATAAAATTACAAACGGACAATTCGCACCATCTGGACCGGATATAAATCGAATAGACGTCTTTTGGGATTTTGGATTCGAGGGCGTTTTTGAAAGTCGAGTCGCAGGTGTAGGTTTGGGAAGTATTATTGAAGTTGGAAAACAGCCAGAGACCAAAGGTAGGGTTGCCGATATGAATTTCATTGCCTCGGGCGGAAGTTTCTCAGGTTTGGGCGCACCGTTTACAATTGCAAGCCTTTTAGAGATTCCAGATCCCAGCACCTTGATTGAACTACCTACCTTACTTGATGTGCCGCACGCGTTGCGGCCTTTACCAGGCGGCACAGTTGTAAATAATCAAATTTCTTTTGCCGGTGGTGCTCCTTTTGAACCCGACTTCTACGTCGGCTTATTGAGAAATGAGTTTGGTGTTGTTGTTTACCAATTCTTTCTTCCCGGTGATGAAACGACATTTGTTTTACCTACTTTTCCTGACTTCTCGGCTTTAGCGGTTGATAAGCGCCCCGTACCTTTGACTCAAGGTCCCCTATTTTTAACGGTCGTTGCCGCGAAGATGCGGGCAGGTCATGTGTATGAAACCTTATCCTACCGGGATATCGATCCGAGTTTGTGGGAAGCTTATTCCCAGAACAGTTGGTCGGTTCGATTACCGCTGCCTTAGTATAAAATCCGCGAAAGATTCGAACGATGATCACCAAATTAGAAAAACTAAGGGGCAATCTAGTAGCTCTTCGCAGGAAATTTTCGCATGGTCGTATTATTATTGAAGAATGCCAAAGGGAGTTATCAGGTATCATTTATGCGAGTGATATCGATGAGCAGGAGGCACTAGCCAAAAACTACGACAACGAATTGGAAATCATTATTTCTACCTTGAGGACCAGCTATCAAGGAGAAGCGGCACTAAAATTACTTGATCGTGGTACCCAACACGTAGAGGAGCTTCTCGTTCAACCCTAAGACTAATGAAAAAGAATGGGTTGTTGTAAAAATCCAAGAACTTTCTTCGTCTTACTGAATGCGGCGATGAATGGTTCCTCGATCTCGTGTTAGCGATCAGTAATTTAAAGAAGACCATTTTGTGTGGGATTCACGATAGTTCTATGATGTTCATCGAAGATGATAGTGAAATCTTGGAGAGCATCATTTCCAAATATTTGGATGTAAAGCAGTATCGTTCGAGTAAAATGAATCAGAGTTTGAAGTCCTCTAAACTCTCGCGATTGAAACTCTATTTCGAAAGTAGCTTCGCAAACAAGGTGCGTTATTTCATCGCTGTTGTGATCTTTTCGATAGCTGGATTGTCGTAGCTGTAAATATCAGCAAGGAAGTTGACGCGGTCCTTATCGTCAACGCGGACTGTTACGTATTCTACGAATACGGGAACCATTTTCTTTAAAAAGATTGGAGAGGGCGACCGCTTTTTCAAGAGTTTAGGTACATTGTTGGATTCATAGAGTCCGTCGTTTCTCAGCAAGAATTCAGCGAAATCAAGTGGGTTATGCATTCTCATACATCCGTGACTAAAGGCTCTTACGGGTTCTTTGAAAAGGCTTTTCTTAGGCGTGTCGTGTAAATAAACATCGTGAAGATTTGGGAAGATAACCTTAACTTTTCCGAGCGCGTTTCCGCCTCCTGGAATCTGTCTCACGTATTCATATCCTCGTCCGGCGCCAACAACTTCGTAGCCGTTTTTTGCATACCAAGAAGGGATATTTCCCTTTTGAGTCACTACCGCATTAATTTCACCAGTGGCCTCATCTAGGTAGGGGTGGGTAACTGATGCTGGATCTAAACCTTCTGCCGAAGCTTTTGCTTTGGCCGCTTCCCATTCTTCAGTTAGTGCTTTGTTCACTTTTTTCACAATCTCGCCGGTCCGAACGCGAGGGGTTACATTCCAGTATGGATTGTAGATTACGCGATCGATAAGCGCGGCAAGAGGTGTGGGGGTACGATTAGCGCGGTCCCATTTTTTCGTTTCTTCGTTTTTCACACGATTATTATTTCCGACAACGATGCGAAAGCGCATCTTGCGTTCTTTCTTTTTCCACACTTCGGTGTGGAAGTCAGGTACGTTAACATAAACGTACATTTCATCTTCATCGTGTCGAATGTTAGATTTTCGGATTCGGTCTAGATTGACCACGATTTGATTCATGCGTTTTTCGGCAGGAATATTCAAGCTTTTCCAAAACGTTTTATGGGGTGCTCCGGTTATCTTCATTTGATGGGTTTCTTGATAATCGCGAATCGCTGTTTCGAGTTCCTCTCCGAATGCTTCTGTTATCTCACTCTTCTCTGGGAAGAATCCCTCAATTTTAAGACGGGTTTTTAGATCGGAAACAATTTTACCTTTTGATCCCTTTTTCAAACTTTTTTTAATTTCAACTTCTTCCCAACCACCGTCTTTTACGATCTTACGATACTTGGCCAACGCATTTGCTAATTTTTCGTGTTGTGGATGGGTTGTGAGTATTTCTCTAACAGCTTTCTTTGGATCTTTTTCCGTAATTAACGTTGTTAAGCTATTTCGAATTTTATCGTCGCGCATATCCGTCCAATTTGACATCTCTTCGGCACGCGCACGGGCTTGGCGCCAGACGAATCCGCCTCTTAATTTTCCGCGAGCATCATCAGGACGCTTACTTCCTTTTCCCAATTCATGAAAGGCATCGTCTTGTCGGGGATGTACGAAGATTTTACGCTGTTTTTGAAAGCGCATCACATGAGTGAGTTGCGCGAGATCGATTGCCATTTTAGCTTCAATTGTTGCACTCTTTTTGCCAACCTTTTCAGCTTGTGCGGTCATGGATTCGATTGTCGCGTTTAAGCGTTTCCCAGCAGAACCTGCGAGTAGGTGATCATTGAGTTTTGAGTAGGTATTTTCATCCATCGGGAAGTCTTTTGCGTTTTGGGTTTTTGCCCAAGCTAAGACTTCAGCAAGTTCCGATTCGGTCGGGGCCAATGATTGTTTTTCTGACTTCGCAATGGACTCCATTTCGGCGAGACCATCCGAAATTTCTTGAATGTGATATTGGTTGGAATTAAGACCGTAATTTTTCACGTTCTGAAGAATGTTCCACGCTAATGCGCCTCGCGGACTTAAACTCCCTTGGTTGATGAGTTTAGGCGTAAATTCGGTGCCGTTATAAACGTCATGGACAAGTTGTGCATAAGGGGGATGTTCTATCTTTTCTGATTTTTCCGAATCGGCACTCGCACTCAAAATTGCTGACAGTTCTTTTGAAACGAGTCCACCGCCAGCTTTCTTAAGAAGTTCACTTTCGACGGTGGCTGACCATCTTTTTACCAACTCGGCGGTAGCGACAGGGTCTACTTTAGGCTCTTCTTTGCAAGCTACGAGGAAAAAAGAAAGTAGGATAAGCACTGAGTATTTGGACATCTTTGACCTTATGTTTTTACTAGTCTCTTTCTAACTTGCTCACTGCATACAATCAATAAAATCGAGGTTTTATCTACGGGCAGTTCTTTTTGAAACGTTCTTTTCTAAGAGAACCGAGATACGACTTTTTCATTTACGAATGCGTGAATTCCTGACTTGGAAAGTTCTCTACCAAATCCTGACTTTTTAGTGCCACCAAAGGGAAGACGAGGGTCGCTTTTGACGAATCCATTGATGGCGATCGTCCCCACATCCATCTGTGAAATCAGCGCATCAGATAGCGTGTTTTTCGTCCAAATCGTTGCGCCCAATCCGAAAGCGCTTTGGTTGCTTATTTTAACCGCTTCTTCCAGTGTCTCGATTTTGGTGATCGCGATAGCAGGTCCAAATGTCTCCTCGATAAACATAGTGTGGTTTGGATCTACGTCTGAAAGGATAATCGGCGAGAAGTAGTAACCGGACTCGCTTTGAAAGTGATGTTTGTAGGCCTCAACCGCGCCTTCGTGAAGTGTGGTATCGACTTGTCGTCGGAGGTGTTGCCTGAGGTCAGGTCGTGCCATGGGTCCCATTGTCGTATCTTCATCCATGGGATCTCCGAGCCGAATTTGACTCACCTTTGCTATCATCTTCTCTAAAAAGGTGTCGTGGATCGAACGTTGAATAAGAAAACGTTTGGCTGCTATGCAGCTTTGCCCGTTATTAAGCATTCTCGAGAAAATACCCGCTTCTACTGCGCGATCGATATCGCAGTCTTCCAAAACGATGAAGGCATCGGATCCTCCTAGTTCTAGGATGCAGGGTTTGATTGCCGCACCGGCGAGTTTAGCGACCGCTGATCCTGCTTCAACAGATCCAGTTAGAGCCACGCCGCCGATTTGGGAGTGATTGATGATGCCTTCGATGTCTTCGTGTCTAGCGATCGTGTTTACGAAAACATGTTCAGGGAAATCAGCTTCAAGAAATAGTTTCTCTATTGAAAGTGCCGTACCCATAACGTTGAGAGCATGTTTTAGGATGAAGGTATTGCCGGCGAAAATTGCCGGAATTGCACATCGAAAAACCTGCCAGAGGGGGAAGTTCCACGGCATGATTCCGAGAATTGTGCCGATGGGATCGTAACGCAGATAGCTGTGTTGCGCATCGGTTAAGACCGTTTTCGGACTCAAAAAGGAATCGGCGTTTTCTGAATAATAGGAACACAATAGCGCGCATTTGGAAATTTCGGCACGTGACTCTTGTATAGGTTTTCCCATTTCCGATGTCATTTGAACAGCCAGCGTCTCGCGATTTTCTTTCAATAACGTCGCGAGCTTTTCAACGCATTTTACTCGGTCTGAAAGGGGACGCTTCCGCCACATGGAATACGCGTCTTGGCTTTGAAGCAAAGACTGATTGATTTCTTTGGTCGTCGCAAAGCGATATTCTTCGATAGTTAATTCGTTATGCGGGTTTACGGTCTGGAAGGTTTTCACTTAATGAACTTTTTCACCAATCGGGCCACATGGCCGGTAGCGCGGACGTTGTCGTGGATTTGTTCAAAAGTGCCTGTTTCATCCACGAAGAAGGTGCTTCTCACCAAACCCACATAGGTCTTTCCGTAGTTGATCTTACTTCTCCATACCCCGAAAGCCTTTGCAACGCTGTGATCAGTGTCCGACACGAGTGAGAAGGTCAGGTCGAATTTTTCTCTGAATGCCTCATGGCTTTCAAGTGAATCTGGCGAAATTCCAATGACTGTATAACCGGATTCTTGAATACCTTGGAGTTGATCGCGAAAATCGCATGCTTGTTTCGTGCAGCCGGGAGTATCGTCTTTGGGGTAGAAATACAGGATATATTTTTTACCCTTCAAATCTGCAGAAGAAATAAGTCCGTTATCATCAGACTCTAAAGACCATTCCGGAGCTTTGTCTCCGACTTCGAATATAGGGTTTGCCATGATTTACCTCAGTCATAAAAGTTCATGTTTATGTTTTTTAGTGCTGGAATTCAATTGTCTTCTTTGAAATCACTTGGTTCAGATGTTTTAGGTTTAATCGCTTTCTTCAGTGATGGTAAATGGCTCAATATTACCTACGAAGATTCGCACGCCAGGAGGTTAGTTTTTTGATCTCGGGAATATCTCCGTGCGATAACGTGAGCAAAGCGATTTCTGGGAACGCATCATAACGTCTCGGCCAGCTTGCCGAACCTATACCTCGACTAACAAATAGAAGCCCCTCGTCGAGATGGTAGCACCCATCGATATATTTCATTTTCGCGATTTTGGCGATTCTTGCCGTTAGACGAGGCACGTTGAATTGCAGCCCGTGGGTGTGACCGGAAAGAATAAGGTCTGAACCGTGTTGGGCGCATGCGTCCGCGATCGAAGGCACATGGTTCAAGGTTAAAGTGAAGTCGTTATTTATAATACCCTTATGTGCTTTGGGAACATCGGCATTATTTGTCACTTCGTCATCCACGCCCACCAGGTTGAAATGAAAGCCAGGAAGCTCGACCCGACGATTCTCGTTGCGTAACAAATCGATCTCATTGCGTTCAAAGGTGGTCACGGCAAGTTTGGTATCGGCCCAATGATCGTGATTTCCAAGTACAGCATAGGTCGGTGCGTTTAGTTTTCTCAGCGCTTCTGCGCATTCTATAAGAGGGCCCTTCCGATAACCGACGTAGTCCCCGGTCAAAGCGATCAGATCAGGATCGTAACCGTTAACCTTGTCCACAAGTTCTTCCAAGTGGCGCTGTTTTATCCAAGGCCCCATGTGTATATCACTAATGTGGGCAGTTAATGAGTGGTGATTTCGGGGTATAGCGGGGTGTTTCACCTCGATTGCCGAGAATTCTATTTGCGGTAAAGGATGTATCATACCCTGAAACTAGGCACGTTCTCCACATAGGCAAGTGGATGAGAAGTGCATCAACTCATTTCGGTGACTTGCGTAACCCAACGATCTCTGTTTTAGGTAGGTTTGAGTTCAACCAGGTTCTATATGAAATTCGCTCATCTCGTACTTGCATGTTTCCTTATCACTTCGGCTTCATGCAGTTTGAATAAAATTACAGCCGACTCGACGGCGAGTGCGCTTTATCAAGGTAAGTCTGTGATGGAAGGACAAGCGGATGTCCAGTTTGCAAGAGATGCGTTTCCCGCGAGCCTGATGACCATGGAAACCTTCCTCGCGTCTTCGCCTGAGAACGAAGAGTTTCTTGCCTTACTTGCCGAAGGATACTTCAGCTACGCATTTGGATTCTTGGAATGGGATTTAGAACAAGCCCAACTTGGAGACGCTGAGGAAGAAGATTTAGAGAACTTGGCGGCTCGTGCTCGTATTCATTACGGCAAGTCTCGTGCGTTTGGATTTCGATTGCTAGATAATTCTGATGTTGAGAAAGCCGCGCTCGCAAACGACCTAACAGCGTTAAAAAAAGCTTTTGAAGATCTTGATGAAGACGATGTTCCAGGGCTTTTTTGGGCCGCGTATGCTTGGGGGGCGACTATAAACATCTCGCAATCTGATGTTGATATGATGGCGTCTTTGGGAACCGTAGAGGCGATGTTAAAGAAATGTGCCGAGTTGGACGACACCTATTATTATAGCGGTGTCCACCTAGCACTAGGGGTTTTCTACGCGATGCAGCCAGAAGCACTCGGAGGTAAGCCGGAAAAATCTAAAGACCATTTTGATATCGCTGTGAAACGCGTTGGCGATGAGAATCTGTTCGCCCCCTATTTACAAGCGCGTTTTTACGCGACGTCGTCGCAAGATGCAGTATTGTTCAAATCTCTTCTAGCCAAAATTAATTCTACACAACTGGATCTGCATCCCCATCTACGATTGAATAACGAAATTGCGCGCGTACGTGCGAAGTTTTGGTTAAAGCATATGGATGAACTTATTTTTGAGGACGATGTCGCGGAGCCTTTAGAGGAAAAGGAAACATTGGATTCCAATAATTCTGTTTCGCCCACATCCAAACCCATTGAAGAAAACTGAATTTACCTGGAGAAAAAATGAAAGTTACGAAAGCGCTAAGCTTAATATTACTGGCAACCTTAATTATACCTTTTACAGCTGCGAGGGCTACAGCCGACGACGGTGTTGTTGTTTTAAAAGTAGCCTCTTTGGCTCCTAAAGGATCAAGTTGGTACAAGTCCTTTTCGAAAACCAAAAGAGAAGTTAAAAAAGCCACAAAGGGTGCAGTGGTCTTGAAGCTTTATGGCGGCGGAGTGATGGGCGATGAAGGCGCGATGGTTCGTAAAATGAGAACGGGGCAACTCGCAGGCGCTGCGTTGACTAGCGTTGGAATGGGAGAGATCGCGTCCGAGTTTTTCATGTATCAGATGCCGATGACCTTCAAGAATTACAAAGAGATAAACTACGTTCGCGAGAAGATGGAGCCTAAATTCAAAGAGATTTTGGACAAAAAAGGATTTGTTCTACTTCATTGGGGTGACGTTGGATTCAACTACCTTTTCTCAAACGCACCCGTTGCCAGTCCATCGGATATGGCAAAGACGAAGATGTGGGTATGGGACGCAGACCCTGTCGGCAAAGCGGTCTTGAAAGTCTCGGGTGCAAACGCAGTTCAACTTGGAGTTCCAGATGTGTTGCCTAGTTTGTCGACCGGCGTCATAGATGCGTTTAGTAACTCTCCCTATGGGGCAGTCGCTTTACAATGGCATACCAAAGCGAAATATGTCACCGACTTGAAAGTGGCATTCACGATCGGCGGACTTCTTCTTAGCAAGAAAGCTTGGGACAAAATCCCTGCAGAACACCAAGCGTCCATCTTGGAAATTTCAAAGAAAAATGGCTCTACGTTGCTCAACAAAATTCGCAAAGACAATAAAAAAGCAATCAAAACAATTGTTGGTGGCGGTGTCGAATCCGTTAAAGCCAAAGATATAAAAGAATGGAAGAATATGGCCAAGAAAGTAGAGAAGGTCATGGTCGGGAAACACTTCTCAGCTGAACTTCTAGCTGAAATGAAAAAGCACCTCAAAGCGATTCGCTAACTCCTTTTTAGAAATTTCGATGAAAGATCTCAAAGAAAAAATAATGAAACATGCCGAGTTCGACAGCCTCGAACCGCACATGCGTCGCAGGTCGGTTTTTGTTGTTCGTAATCAACAATTAGAAGACGCCGGCGCTGCTATCGCCGCAGACGAATCCGAAAAGGTCGCAGCCTGGATGGAAGACGGTACTTTGGCTCGACCGACGATGGATGAGGTGATTCATTGGCACGAATCGAAAACTAAATTTACGGTCCTCGTCGTTCAACCTTTTGTGTTGATTCAAGAAGAGTTTGACGCCTAAAGAGCAGTCCAATGGGGTTATTGAAAATTGATGTTTCGAGACAACTCCAACCATGGTGGCTATTTCAAGGCTATTTATCAAAGTCGATATAACGAGTATGTAGGCACATTTTTACTAATGAGGTGCATTTATGAAACTCGAATTTGAATACAATGACCAGCTCAGAGCAGTTCCCAAAGACTCTAGAAAGTTTCACAAATACATTGAAGTGCTGAGTGACTCGCTTTCAAAGGTAAACTTAAAAGAAAAAGTTACTGTTCTTGGAGAACTCGCTGTCTATTTACGTATCAATGGTAGCGTCGATCTTGCCGAAGAGTACCTATTAGAGGCCTTGAGCATAATAGAAAAAGAAAATTTGGGCCGCCAGAAAGAGGTTCAGCAAAAGATTAGGCTGGGTCATGTTTTGCAGTTCAAGAGACGTTTTGATGAAAGCAATAAATTATTTTCTGAGATATTGAAAACTTGTAGTAAGAGTTCCGACTTGGCCTCCTATAAAGCTTTTGCTTTGCAACACAGTGGAAAGAATCTTTTTGATCAGGGGAGATATCGAGAAGCACTTATATTATTTCAACAAGCTCTGGAAATTAGGTTAAGAGACAATGTAGCAGAGGATCAAGTTGACTCAACTCGCAGCGCCATCGAGAGGACCACCGAGTTAATTAGTATGAAAAGTCAACTTGCGGAGATGTACGATGGTATGGCCGATATCTATGACGAAAAAGTTAAAACATCAAATTATATTGGACCCGCATGGCTTTTTGATCACTTGTCTGACTCGATCAAAACAGACGACATAGAAATATTGGATCTGGGATGTGCCAATGGAATAAATATTAAAAATGTAAAAGGTGTGAACAATAGAATCCGAGCTGTAGGAATCGATATATCTCCGAACATGATAGAAGTCGCCCGAAACACCGACCTGTATGAAAGTGTACACGTTCATAGCTTAGATAGTGAATTAGACTTTATTGAAGACAAAAGTTATCCGGTAATTTTTGCCCTCGGATGTCTAGAGTTTGTTACAAACATTGAACTTTGTTTGGACGAGATTTCTCGAATTTGTACCGACATTGGTGAAGTGTACGTCAGTTTCCAAATGTATGAGGAGGATAATAGGCTCGCACCTAGGCAGAGTCGAAGCGGTACGGTTATTCATCACGGTTACTCCAGAAATGAAGTTATTCAAATGCTAGAATTTCGAGGGTTTTCTTTGTCAATACTAGAAGAAGTGACGGGTTACACCGGTGGCTATCCTTGCCCCTATTTAATGGTAAAGGCTATGAAAAGAAATGGTGCCTCCATTCGAAAAAGACAACATATCTACTGGTGAGAAACACGATATCTCTAAATGGGTACTCGACATCACGCGTCCGAAAATATTTTTGTGTTAATCCGCGGGCTTGTCTTTTTTTTGAGTTAATATTTGTAGGGTTAACCGCGTTTTCGAACCCATTTTAAAATCGCATGACGTGTTCGTTGAGCAATTCTTCTTAATCCGTCAAAGTCCTGCGCTCGATATGCTTTTTCTAAAACATCATCGGCATAAAACTCTTTAACCAAATGGCGTCTAATTTTCCCATTCGGAGCGCGGGGAATCGAATATGGACTCAAGATTTCCAAAGCATCGGGTTTGAGTCGGAATTTCTGATAGAGGGTTTCAAGAACCTTCTTTTCGATCGCTTTGACCGAAGTTCCTGGCTCTGTCTCTAGTGCAACGATAAGTTTAAATTCGTTAGCGTCGTTCGAAAAAATCATCGAGCTTCCCGGGCGTATGCCGTCAATTTCATAAAGCTCAGACTCCATTTCGTATGCGAATAAATACCGACCATCGGGTGCTTCGATCATCTCCGACTTTTTACCGACAACATAAAGTTCCTCATGGATAAAAAAGCCGATATCGTCGGTGATTAACCAATCACCGGAGAGTCGGGTTTGCCCATTTAAATTTAGAAAATATCCAGCCATGAGTGTATTGCTTCGAATGCTAATTGAACCGATTTGCCCCTCATCTTTTTCTACACCACGTGAATCACAGAGCATGATCTGGGTCCCTTTGAGTGGTTTACCGCAGGATAGAAACTCTAAAAAAGTATGAGCATCAATCGGCTCGACCGGAGTTACTTGTCCACCGTTTTCTAGGTCCTGTCTTGATATTGAAGCGCTTTTTAAATCCTCCGGGAGACAGAGGGTCACTCCCATCATTGCCTCCGATAATCCGTAAAGGGTGGTGAAGGTATTTTTACTAAGACCTGCTTCGCTGAAGGTGTTTTGGAAGAGATCTAAATGTTTCTTTCGGACGGGTTCGCCCCCTACCAGCAATGTTCGTACTGCGGAGAGATCAAGGGACGAGACTTTTGTCCTAGATGTTCGACGGGCTGTGAAATGATAGGCGTGACTTGGCGCGACGCTCAGCGTCGATTGATGTTCGCTCATTGTTTCTAACCAAAGGTCCGCGTTTTTCGCGAAACTTCCGGGATCGATGAGAACCTGGTCGATGCCGTAATAAATGCTCAGGAAAGAAACGCCGATTAAGCCAAGTACGTCGTACATGGGCAACCAAGCGCAGCTGGAGTCCGCGTCGGTGATGGATAATAATTCGCCGATGTTCTTCAGGTTTTCAATAATTGATTCGTGATTAAGAATCGCCCCTCGTCGCGTCCCTGTAGTTCCGGATGTGGTTTGGATATAGGCGATCTCGTTTTCGTCGTTTGTGTAATTGTCGCTCAGGTCGGCTTTGAGGTCGGTAATGTCTAAGACGAATTCAAGAACACCAAGTTCGGGAGGTTTTGACGACTGGTGCTCTCGAATACCCAATAATACCGCTTTGGTCTGCATCCTCTCAGCAACTCGCCAGAGAAATTCTGCGCGGTCACTTGAATCTAACGTTTCTTTGAGCGGCGCGATGGGAATTGGAATCGCGCCGATACGCAGTGCGCCGAAAAAGCCAGAAAAAAATTCAAATCCGGTGGGGAGGGCGAAAAGAATGCGATCATCTTTGCATACCCACTTCGACCATCCCGCTGCGGCGCGTTTGGATGCCTCAGAAAGTTCAAGATAGGTCTGTCGGTGCGTATTACCGTGCTCATCGATAATTACCATTCCTTTTTCGGGATGGTTTTTAGCGGCATCGTCGAGCATCTTAACTAATGATTTCCCAGATTTTTCTACGCTTTGGTCCATTTATTTTCGCTTCATTGCGTTTTTTTTGAAATCTTTCTAGCCTGTCTTACGTTAGTACAAAGAGAGATAACATCTCATAGGAGACTTTGATGACTATTATAACAAGTATTTTTTTGGCAATCGCGGGTTTTTTTCTATCGGCGCTTGCGTTGAAACTTTCGCTCGGCGCGATGGGGCAACCCAAATTACAAAACAAATATAGTACGGCCGTTTCAACCAGTGGTGTCTTGAGTATTGCTGGCTTACTGATTGGTCTTGTAGTTCCCTTTGTCGGAATTGTCGTCTACGGAATTTTTTGGGTTGTTGTAGTTCGAAGTGTATATGGAATTTCTGTTAAGAAAAGCGTCGGTGTTGGGGCATTGATGATGTTGATTCGTGCGGCTCTAATGTTTGGTCTTGGCTATTTCGTATAAATCGCGAATTTGAAGAAAATACAAAGCTGCGCCCTCAAAAATAGCTTCGAATTTTAAAAGATATTCCTCACAGCCTCTGATTCGAACTTTCCAAATTGGAAATTGGACCTCCTACTATAAATTAAATCAATATATTGTCATCTAGAATGTATTGATTGTTTAACCTCTCGGCTGCTCTATATTGATTCAAGGATTAGTTAACCACTTAGGTCGAGAAGAGTGATGCCGAAAAATAAAAATACACGAAGAGAATTCATCAAAGTTATTTCCGCTGCACCGGTGGGAGCCTTATTTCTAAACCTCAGTTGTTCTGGGACTGCTGCAGTTGCGGGCGACGCGGGTGGTACCGAAAAAGATGCTGGTATGGACGCGTCTTTGGATATGAAGAAAAAAACGGATACGTCTAAGATAGATGTGGCTACAACCGATACGCGTTCTGACGATACGTTTTCAAACCCTGCTGATTCAGGTAAAGAGGTCGATGCACCGTCGCAAGTATGCGAACCCTCCGGTTCTGATGTTGAGGGGCCTTTTCACGAACCGGGAGCGCCGGAGCGCACGAACTTGGTGAGCATCGGTGAACCAGGAATGCCGCTTATCGTGACGGGCAGGGTGCTTGACGAGAACTGCAAGCCTATTCCTGGAGCGTCTTTAGATGTGTGGCATGCCGATGATAATGGCGATTACCACGATACAAATGAAAACTTTCGTTGTCGTGGACGCATGTCGGCCAACGGGCAGGGCTCTTATACCTTCACGTCTGTCAAACCAGGTCGTTATCCTTTGGGGAATTCAACTCGCCCAGCACACGTTCATTTTATTGTCTCCCAACCTGGGTTCGTCCCCTTAACAACTCAAATGTACTTTGAAGGCGACCCTTTTCTAAATCCTAACGATCCCTGCGGAGCAGGCTGTAACTCGGGTGATGAGACTTTGATTGTTCCTTTTACCACTGACGCTGATGGAACAATCCGTGCGACCTTTGACATCGTTTTGAAAAAGGCTTGATTCACATTTGGTTGAATATCGTCCTAATTATAAAGCCCATCTAAATGTCGGCGCGGAAAACTGAGACATCGACACATTTTTGTCGCGATGGACTTTAAAAAGAAGTCTGTTTCGGGTCCTATCGTCTCATTACCCATGGAATACCCGGGGGAAGACCCAAAATCACGACATGGCACGGTCTGTGCTGTTGATTTCTGGGTATAAAATGTAACTTTCGACGAAACACTTTTTCCGGCTATAGTAGTTAAACCGTGGAGCCACTATGATATCAAAACGATATTTACTTTTTCTTCTTCTTTTCGTCGTCGCGTGTGGCGAGTGTAGTGATCCCGTTGGCGAATCTAATATTTTCGAACCGCTGGAATTCGGGGAATATGAGTTTGATGGGCGGCCCGATCTAGCTGCCCCCGATCGGCTTCTTTTTGGTGATTTGGAAGTGGGTCGTACTGGTGTTCAAAGCGCGATCATTGAAAATAGAGGCAACGAAATTTTGAAGTTTAGTGATTGGAGTATTAGTCGCGGCTTCGAAATGCGTTTTCTGGGGATTGACGGAGAGCTAACAGAGCTCAGGGTGGGCGAACGTGCCGAACTTATCGTGACTCACACGTCTTTTTCCAATGATCGATTCGAAGGCAGTTTGGTCATTAGATCAAACGATCCCGATTCACCTACTTGGAATATTGAACTTTTCGTGAATACACGTTTCCCTTGCTTGGAGGTCTTGCCGAACGATATTTTGGATTTCGGCGAAGTTGAAATTGAGAACTTTTCTCGACGTCCTATCATCGTTCGCAATTGCAGCCAACGGGCAATTACAACTTTCTCCGTTGATCCTGTGCGCGGCAACCAAACATTTAGTGTTCCTGACCACCTCGAGTTTCAGAATATTGATTTAAATCCTCAAGAGAGTATTCAGATTTTTGTCGATTTTCGTCCGTCTGAAGCAGGAAGTTTCGCAGCAGAAGTAGATTTTCGTTCTAATGATGAATTTGAACCGCTGAAAAAGATAGTGCTTCGCGGAACAGCCGCGCCAGGTCGCTGTCCTGAGGCGGTTATTGTGGCGTCGCATTCTGACCGGAACACCGTTATCGCGGACCCAAACGGTACATTTAGCGGCTTACCGCTTGATACGGTTAGATTTAATGTGGATGGAAGTCGTGCTTTTGATGGCCGAGAAATTGTTAGATATTCGTGGTCGATAAGCGCACGTCCGATAGATAGTTCGGCGCAACTTAGTGAATTAGATGCGAAATCGAACGCGTTGTTTTTGGATCTAGCAGGTGAGTATACGGTCGAATTGGAAGTTTGGGATTCTGATGGTATTCGGTCGTGTCAGCCAGCTAGAATGCAAATTCGGGCTATATCGGATGAAGATATCCATATTCAACTCGTCTGGGACACCCCAAATGATCCGAATCAACTCGATGTAAACGGGTCTGATATTGATCTTCATCTGCTCAATCCGCGAGGAAGCTGGAATGAACGTCCTTACGATTGTTTTTGGCAGAATCTAAATCCGGATTGGGGTACACGACGACCTGGAAATTCGGACTTTTGTGCGACTCCAAATTCTAGCGGGTGCCACGACGATCCTTCCCTTGATATTGATGATGTTGATGGTTGGGGACCCGAAAATATTAACATGAATAACCCTACCGCGATGAAGTACGGCGTGGGTGTCCATTATTTCTCTGACCACGGTTACGGGGTTAGTCGCGCCACGGTTAGAATTTTTATTAACGGATTATTAGAACGCGAGTTTCTTCGCCAATCTATGTCCGATGAAGAGTTTTGGTACGTCGGAGATGTGGATTGGCCATCGGGTATCATTACGGCTCGTGGTGGTATTTTCTCCGGTTTTCCTTAGAAAAGATAAGTCTAACCCAAACTCATGCAAAAAATGTAGAGCACAAAAAACGAAACAAAATTTCGACTTCTCACTGAATTTGGACTTTAAGGAAGGAAATAGTGTCGAAAAGCTCTAAAATAGGGGATCCTAGGCGAGTCTTTGTAAGACTGTCTTGACACTTTTGCCCTTGTTTTCTATTCACTCCCACTAGTCCATTATACCGAACTGCATTGGGATGTGATCGATGACTGACGCTCAAAAAACAGAACGAAAGACAGCCGCCTTCTACGACGTGGATGGAACCTTGATTTCGACAAACGTGATCCATGCATATGCGTATTATGCGCTTAATTCGCCTTCCATGCTCGATCGCGTAAAACGGGCTTCGAAATTGGTCGGTTCGCTTCCGCTTTATTGGGTCGCCGATCAATATGATCGTAAAGCCTTCAATGATGCCTTCTACGGTAATTACAAAGGATTTACCGAGGATCGTTTGGTGATTATCGGCGAAGAAATCTTTGAGAAAATAATTCGTCCGAATATCTTCGAAGGTGCACATTCGTTAATTAAAAACTCAAAAGCTCAGGGTCATGATCAAATCTTGATTACGGGTGCGATCGACTATATTACTAAACCGCTGGCCGACTATTTCGGCGTGGATCACTGGGTTGCCAATCGTCTCGAGATTAAAGACGGCATTGCGACGGGTCGCCTGATGAAGCCGATGATCGCGGGCGCGAATAAAGCGCTTTGGGTTCGACGTTACGCTGAAGAACACGGATACGATCTGGATGGTTCTTTCGCATATGCGGATAGTGGATCTGATATTCCCTTGCTTAGCGTCGTAGGAAACCCCTGCGCTGTTAACCCTGATTTTAAATTAAAAACGACCGCTCGTGCATACGACTGGCCTGTACTCAATCTATAAGAAGCAGAAAAAATGACCCAATGGATGAATAACCAAGTTCGTATTCTCGATGATAATTCTCTTCCAAGATACATGCATTTTGCAGAAGATTTTATAACGTATAAGTTTCCCGAAGGGACGCGCGTGCTTTATCCAAATCCTCCGATGGCACCTATAAAAAATCGACGGGCTGCAATTCGCCAAGCCCTGAATAATCCAGAAGGCGGTGTCGATCCGCTTCACGCCCAGCTAAAAGCAGGAATGAAAATCACCATAGCAGTCGATGACATCTCGGTGCCTTTGCCTTCGATGAAAAAGCCAGATCTTAGACAGGATATGCTTGAGATCATTGTTGAGCAGTTGATTGAAAATGGCGTCGAAGATTTTGAGATCGTCGTCGCGCTAGCACTTCATCGGCGCATGAGCGAAGATGAGATTCGACGTATGGTTGGCGATAAAATATTTGACGCTTATTATCCTCATAAGCTTTACAACATGGATGCCGAAGATCCGGATGCGATTGCCACTCTAGGTCAAACTGAGCTCGGTGAGGACGTTCAGATTCTTCAACGCGCAGCCGATAGCGATATGTTGATTTATCTCAATATTAACTTCGTTCCGATGAATGGAGGTTACAAGTCCATCGGGACCGGGCTCGCGGGATATAAAGGAATTCGACACCACCATAATCCAGAAACGATTCTGAAATGTAAGTCCTATATGGATCCAAAGAATTCAGCGCTTTATTCGAGCAACGAACGCATGGGCAGGTTCATTAATGAAAAACTAAACGTCTTTCATGTTGAAACTACCATAAATAATAAGATGTATGATGACGCATTGATGTTTCTAGCGACGCCAGAGGATGATTGGTCCCCCTCGGAGCACATGAAGTTTAGGAGTATGCAATGGGCTTTAAAGAAGTTGCCGCGCAAAGGTAAGCGGGCGCTCTTTCACAAGATTCCAGCAGACTATGGTTTAATTGGCGTTTTCGCCGGTGAAACCGAAGCGGTGCATGAAAAGACTTTAGAGAAATGTTGGCAACAGCATGCCGTCAAAATAAAAGGTCAAGCTGATGTGTTGGTTTACGGAATTCCTTTTGCGAGTCCCTATAACGTCAACTCGATTATGAATCCGATTCTTGTTCAAGTTATGGCGCTGGGATATTTTTTCAATATGTATCGCGGAAAACCGGTCATTAAAAAAGACGGAACGTTGATCATCACGCACCCTTGTTACGATGAATTCGATCCAGAACATCACCCAAGCTACGTCGAGTTTTTTAATCGATGTTTATCAGAAACCAATAACACTCAGGAACTTCGCAAATGGGAACATGAATTTGCGAATAACCCAAATTATATCGAGATGTTTCGTCGCGGAAACGCCTATCACGGCGTCCATCCATTCTACATGTGGTACTGGGGAGAGAACGGTCGAGATCATATCGGAGACGTCATTGTCGTCGGCGCTGAAAACGATCATGTTCCTTCCAGAATGGGTTGGCGAACGGCTAAAACGATGGACGAAGCCCTTGAGATGGCACGAGAAACTCACGGAGAGCATCCCGAAATAACAATGATGCATCATCCACCCTTTATGGTCGCGGACGTCGAATAGGAATCGGTTATGGCAAAAAAAGAAATTTCGAATATCGCGTCGCCGACTGATATTTTCTCAGTAACCGAAACCATGAGAGGAAAGACCGTTTTTGTAACGGGCTCGACAGGTTTTTTGGCAAAAGTATATGTTTCAATGTTACTTCGATATCATTCTGACATTAAGCATCTTTACCTTCTTGTTAGAGATAGAAGCTTTGAGACGGCCGAAGAGCGCGTTCGTCGCGAAATTTATGATTCGGTCGCATTTGAGCCGGTTCGAGAGTTCTTCGGAACGAAATTCGAAAGCTTTGTCGCTGAAAAAGTTAGTGTTGTCTCAGGAGACATCACCTCCGAGAATTTGGGTTTAGATAAAAAAACGGCGAAAAAAATATCAAACGAAACCGATGTTTTCGTTAACTCGGCAGGACTGACAAACTTCAATCCAAATCTTGAAAGCGCCTTAGAGATTAACACCTTGTCGGCTGATATTTTAATCGCGTTTTTGCGTTTGGCCAAGAAGCCCGCGAAATTGCTTCATGTTTCAACCGCTTTTGTTGCGGGACAAAATGAAAATCCGAAAGAGATTTTGCCTAGACCGGAGATTTATCCACGCTTTGAGGATATTCAAATCCCGCTCGATCATCGCCGCGAGATAGATGATTGTCGTGAGATGATTCGACACGCAGAACACCAAGCCGATGATCAAGAACGACAGAGCATGTTCGCCGAAAAAGCGCGCGCTAAACTTCTTAAGCATAACGTGCATCCAGAAGATGAAGCCTCGTTCGCCGAAGAGGTCAAAAAGCAACGTAAGGAATGGGTACGTAAACGTCTTTCCAATGCCGGAAAAGAGCGTGCAAATCATTGGGGTTGGATCAATATTTATACTTATACGAAGTCGCTCGGCGAACGCATTTTTGCAGAAGATGCGCCGGACATCGACGTATCTATTTTTCGTCCGACGATTATAGAAAGCTCAGTATCGTTTCCGGTCAAAGGATGGAATGAGGGTTCGAATACGAGCGCTCCGATCGCGTATCTGATTTGGAAAGGGCATCGTTTTTTTCCCACGCGTGCCGTCAAGTTGGATCTTATCCCCGTAGACATGGTTGTGGGTTCGATGCTTGCGATTAGCGCGGGTTTGATTCGCGGGGTTCATGCGGACGTCTACCATTCTGGGTCCAGTGATCGTAATCCGATTACGGGCTTGAGAATTATCGAACTCATGAGCTTGAGTGCCAGACAACTCCTTCCCAAAGAAACCTCGCTTTCGCCAACTGAGAAATTCATACGTGCGCAATTTGATGCCCGCGGCGTTAGTAAATCCCGTTACAAACAATTGTCGGCGCCTAGGTTTAATAAGGTAGCGAAGGGCTTGCAGAAATTTATCGCGAAAGTTCCCACCCAAGAACTTGGCGGAATTGGTTTGGCTTTAGATGTTGTAAGTGAGCAAACCAAAAAACTTGAACGTTCTTCGGGGTTTATCGATAAGATTTTCGAAATATTTGAATCCTTCATTTACGACTACGACTATAATTTTCGTGCTCGTAATATCGAAACGCTTCGCGCGTCACTTCAAAAGAACGAACAGCAACGGTACGGAAGCGTCATCGAAGAATTAGACTGGCGAGAATATATTACTGAATGTCATATGCCGGGTTTGAAGAAGTATGTTTTCGAAGATCTTGATGATAAAATGAAGTCGTCGAAAGCAAAAGGCTATCAATATAAATCATTAATCGATTTGTACGACGCGTCTGTGACGAACTTCGGGCATCGCGTCGCGTTTCAATTTCAATCCGAAGAAACAATCCATCAACTTTGGAAATATTCCGATGTTGATGCACACGTAAAAATGGCGGGTGCTGGGCTTGAAAAAGCAGGCTTCGTAGCAGGTGGTACCATTGTTATTTGTGCGAAGAACTCACCGGCTTGGGCAACGTCTTACTTTGGAGTTATAAAGGCTGACGGAATAGCCGTTCCAGTTGATAGTGAATCGACGGCTCTGCAGCTCGACAACATCATGAATGCTTGTAGTGCGTCGTTGGTGATTGGTGATGCTTCTGTTGTCGAGCGATTAGCTACAACTAAATCTAAAGTCCCCGTCATTACTTTGGAGGCATTTCTCGCCGGAGAAATTCCGAAGCTGAAAAAGGTTAAGGTTTCCTCAGAGCTCTATAAGGACAATCTGGAAGAGCGCGTAGCTTCACTCATTTATACCTCGGGCACTACAGGCGATCCGAAAGGGGTCAAGCTTTCGCACGCAAACTTCGCTGCACTTTTGTTCAATATGTCAGGTACCTTCGATATCGATCATCACGATGGATTTCTTTCGGTCTTACCGCTTCATCATACCTTCGAATTTACCTGTGGTTTTTTGATGCCTTTCTCTCGTGGTGCTGCCGTAACGTACATCGAAGAACTCACTGGCGACGAATTGCGAGCAGCAATGAAGAACACTCGAATAACAGCATTGATTGGTGTGCCTGCTCTTTGGCAGCTTTTGGACAGGCGAATTCAGCAAAATGTTGATGAGGCTTCGCCAGCGGCACGTTTCCTCTTCGAACGTCTTAACGGATTCAATCGAGAGTTGCGTAAGAAGACCGGAATTAATATCGGGCCGACAGTGTTTGCCGAGGTCCATCGCGGTTTCGGAAGTCAGATTCGTTATCTCATTTCTGGTGCGGCGGCTTTGCCTGAAGATGTTCTTAACTCCTTCTATGGCTTGGGTTTCGATCTATATGAGGGATATGGACTCACTGAGGCGGCTCCCGTCTTGACTGTCACTAAGCCCAAAGATGGAATCAAACCCGGCACGGTTGGTAAAGCCTTGCCCAATATCGAGATAAAAATAAATAACCCTGATGCCAATGGCGTTGGAGAGGTGATTGCTCGAGGCGAATCGGTCATGCTTGGCTATTTTGGAAACGAAGAAGCCACTGACAAGACCATTATCGACGGATGGCTTCACACGGGCGACCTTGGATCTTTAGATAAGAAGGGAAGACTCACGATTGTAGGACGTTCAAAGGAAGTGATCATTACCTCCAGTGGTAAAAACGTTTATCCAGATGAGCTTGATGAATTGTATGGAAGATTTTCAAAAATTCTCGAGATTTCTGTAGTCGGTTTACCTGTGGGTGACGGAAGCGAGCGCGTAGCGGCTTTAATTCGACCTGATGTCGACGATGATGCAAGTCTTGATGATATTGCAATTGCGCAACAACGAATTCGCGATTGGATTCGTGTTGAGGGCTCACGTGTTCCGCCTCACCAGAAGATTTCGGTCGTTAAATTTTGGGATGATGAACTTCCGCGAACAGCCACCAAAAAAGTGAAGCGTAAAGAGGTTGTTGCCATTATCGAACGTTTGAATACGACGACCGAAACTGCATCGAGTTCAAAAGACTGGCTCACAAAAGTTCTCTCAACGATGACTGGCGTTGCTCTTTCTAAAATAAAGGATGATTCACGCTTTCAAGACGATTTGGGTTTCGATTCCTTAATGGTCGTTGAGCTTGCGGCGATTCTTTCTGAACGCGGCATTGCGACAAGTGCAGATGCCTTAGTAAACATCGATACCGTTTCTGAACTTAGAACATTCGTGAAGTCCGATCATAGACAAGCACTATCGATTGATGCTTCAGCTGACCACGTCGACGAATACGATATACCCAAATCAATTTCAAAATTGGGAAGAAGCGTCCTTTATGAAGCGCAAATGGGTTCTTATCGTCAAATTTTCAATACAAAGGTTTTTGGGAAGGCGAACATACCTTTTCATAATCCCAATGTGATTGTGGTTTCCAATCATTCAAGTCATCTTGATATGGGACTGGTCAAATACGCTCTTGGAGATTTCGCGACTAACATTCGAGCACTGGCAGCTGCCGATTATTTCTTTAAAAATCCGACGCGCAAAACCTTCTTTAAGAATTTTACGAATCTGATTCCATTAGAACGTTCGGGAAACCCGATGAAGTCTTTGGAACCCGTTTCTGATGCGCTCGCGCAAGGCGAGACGATCTTGATGTTTCCGGAGGGGACTCGATCCAAAGATGGTAAACTTCGGGAGTTCCGTAAGGGGGTGGGGTATTTATCAGTTCGCCATCAAGTTGATATTTTACCGCTCTGGATTGAAGGCGCGTATGAGTCTTTTCCGAAAGGAAAAACGCTTCCATCATTCACGTCTCGAAATCTGAAAGTGAGAATAGGTAAGCCGATTTCTATTGGTGAATTGATGCCAAAGATTGAATCGCGGTCCTTAAGTGAGCAAGCCGATTTCGTGGCCAAAACTGCGCATGACGCAGTTGAAGCGCTTAGAGATCTGGGACAGGCGTCAACCGCTGGAGATAATTTAGAGGCTGTTTTTGAGGGCCTAAAGCATAAATTCAAAGTCGATGAAGTTGATTCAGAGGTGAGTTTCTATTTTAGTCTAGGTCAAGTTGACTCACATAAATGGACTATCGTCGCGGACGCAAAAGGCTGTGAGATTTATAACGGAAAGCCAAGCGGTGGGGCCGATTGTGTTATCAAAACCTCGCCGCTCTTTTTCAAGAAACTTGTTCAAGAAAGGTACGTTCCTTCGATGGATGAGTTTATGGACGGTACGATCAAGACAAGTTCGCCCGATCTATTGGTACGCTTTCAATCTATTTTCAGATTGCAGGAGTAGTCCATGACGATTTTAGTAACCGGTGGGACAGGGTTTTTAGGGCGCCATCTTATCGAGCAACTAATTGAAGATGGTGGGAAAAAAATTAAGGTACTTACCCGGTCTTTCGATGAGGAATTAGCGAACCTTGGTGTGACCCAAATCGAGGGCTCGCTTATGGATGGTGATACGTTGAAGCGCGCATTGAAGGGCGTTAAGCAGGTCTACCATCTTGCTGGAAGGGTAGAACGTGATCCATCCAGCGCACATCTCATGTATGAGCTTCATGTTGATGGTACACGTCATCTGCTTGATCGTATCATCGGAACCAAGGTCGAAAAGATAGTTGTCGCGTCGACTAGCGGCACGGTTGGGGTGAGCAAATTTTCTGATTTTATAGCCGATGATAACTCTCCTACGGCTGAAGAAGTCGTCTCCAGGTGGCCGTATTACTTGTCTAAGATCTATGCGGAACGGGTTTGTGAGCGATACGTGCGAGAGTATGATTTACCGATCGTGATGATGCGTCCAACATTATTATTGGGACCGGGCGACGAACGAAGATCTTCGACTGAAGATGTTGAGAAGTTTTTGAACGGAGATATTCCATCCGTGCCCAGTGGCGGTTTATCTTTTGTGGATGTGAGAGATGTAGCGCAGGCCTTTATCTTGGCGATGGAATCCGGCGATCCCGGAGATACCTTTTTATTGGGCGCTCGGAATCTGACGGTTGAGGCTTTTTTCGAAGAATTGTCGATCTTATCAGGGAAATCGGTACCGCGACTACATCTACCCCAAAATGCAGCGGTCTTTAGCGCTAAAGTCCTTGACTCAACGATGAAATTATTTGGGAAGCGTGCATCTGTGGATCCTGTCTCGGTCGATATGTCAGGACATTATTGGTACATAAATTCGGAAAATGCGCAGAAGAAGCTGGGCTGGACCCCTAGATCTCCGCGTTTGACGCTACGAGACACGATCAAAGATATTCGCCATCGCCAAGAACGTGATGAGATTGCGCCTGAATTCGGTCTCCTTTAGTTAATCTCGAAGGGTTAGTGGGGGGCAATCTAGATCTGGACAATACCTTTACTTCGGCCTCGTCGCCGAAGAATTGCCTTCGATACTCGAATTTTTTTCTATGCGAAATTTTACGCTATCGGATTCATTGAGTCTGGATGTGTTGGAAGAAGCTCAAGCCGTTCTCAATTGACAATAAGCGAGGCCACGTGTTACTTCTGCGGCACTAATCGTTAGCTTACAACATCCATTTTTTGCATGTGAGCGATACGATGTTTTTAACGGTATCTTCTATGGTTATAGCCGATTATCTAGGACTCGCCGTCCTTCTATCGATGGCAGCAGGCACCTCGGTGGTTATGCTGGTTCTCGCTAATAAATTTGGTCCAAAAAATCCGACCAAACAGAAAAAAATGGCCTACGAATCGGGCTCTAACCCTATTGGGAATCCGCAGGAACAACGGTTTAGCGTTAAGTTTTATATGATCGCTATTTCTTTTATTCTGTTCGATTTAGAAGCCGTTTTTGTCATTCCATGGGCACTTGCCTGGAATCAAAATAAAGCAATGGGTCACGGGACGTATTCTTTTGCGGTGATGTTTGTCTTCGTCGCAATCTTAACGATCGGACTCGTATACGAATGGAAACAAGGAGGATTAGAATGGGAATAGAAAACCAACTTCCGGAGATCGTTACAACGCGACTCGGACCGGCTATAAATTGGGCACGTCAGCATTCTCTTTTTCAATATCCTTTTGTTACAGCATGTTGCGGTATGGAATACATGGTAGCGGCGACTTCACGTTATGATCTTGCTCGCTTTGGAGCTGAGATTCCGCGTTTCTCTCCACGTCAAGCCGATTTGCTTTGGGTTGTCGGGACCATCAATCATAAGCTTGCACCTTACCTCCAGCGTATTTACGAGCAGATGGCCGAACCCAAGTGGGTCATCTCGTTTGGTGCGTGTGCATCAACGGGCGGTTTCTACGATAATTACGCAACAGTTCAAGGAATCGATAAACTGATCCCCGTCGATGTCTATATTCCTGGTTGCCCTCCACGTCCCGAACAAATTCTGGATGGCTTATTGAAGCTTCAGGAGAAAATCGCAGTTGAACCTTACGACAAGTACGCCTTCGAACAAAAGAAAGCAGAACGTGAAGCAAATCCAACTGAAAACCCTCGTTTTGATCGGCTCAAATAATGTCTAAAAAATGTATCGATCTTGTTAAAAAGAAGTTCGGCGATGCGGTGTTAAGTTCCCATTCTCGATTGGGCAACGATAATGTCGAAGTTGACCGTGACTCAATCATTGAGATCTTGACCTATCTTCGTGATGATGAAGCAACGAAAATGAATTTCTGTCGCGCGATCACTGCAACCGATTATCTTAATCGAGAGCCGCGTTTTGAAGTTGTTTATGTTTTGTACAGCATGGAATTAAAACACCAATTGGTGGTTCGAGTCCCCTTGCAATCCAACGATGTTAAAATCGATTCCGCTCATGAAATATGGGGTTGTGCGAATTGGATAGAGCGAGAAGTCTTCGATATGTACGGTATTATTTTCAATAACCATCCCGATCTTCGTCGCGTTTTATTGTACGACGAGTTTGAGGGATATCCGCTTCGAAAAGATTACGAAACACAAAAATCTCAACCTCGCACAGAGCTACTTGCGCGTGAAAGAGATGCGGTCGAAGAGTTTTACGAATTTGTTAAAGAGCAGCCCGCCCACGGTTCGCGAGAGGAAGTATAGAGATGGCAGAAGATCTATATCTGGAAACAATTGATCAAGACATCGACAACGAGCCGATGATTTTGCAAATGGGACCCAGTCATCCGGCAACACACGGGACGGTTCGATTCACCTTAACTTTAGACGGCGAGACCGTTCTCAAATGCGACACTGAAGTAGGATATCTTCATCGCGGATTTGAGAAAGAGGTTGAGAATTCGTCTTGGACGCAAGTTTTTCCCTATACTGATCGTTTGAACTACGTCAGCCCGATGCTAAATAATTTTGGGTACGCGCTAGCTGTAGAGAAGATGCTTGGAATCGAAGCGCCTGAAAGAGCGAACTATATCCGTGTTATCATGGGTGAGATTTCTCGTATCTCTGATCATCTCACATGTGTGGGAGCCGGAGCCTTAGAGCTCGGCGCTATGTCAGCGTTCCTTTATGCAATTGAAGCTAGAGAGCTCGCTTGGGACCTTATTGAATTGGTTTCTGGCGCGCGTCTTACGGTTTCGTATGGCCGTATCGGCGGCGTTAAAGATGATCTTCCTGAAGGTTTTCAAAAGCAGTGGGAAATGGCCCGTGACCGCATTTTGGAACTTAAAGATGATGTCGATAAACTTCTATCGCGTAACCGTATCTTTATGGATCGTATGGAAGGAACCGGCGTTCTCACACCAGAGGCAGCCGTCAGTTACGGTTATACCGGTGTGGTCTTGCGTTCAACCGGTGTTCCTTACGACATCAGAAAAGATCATCCTTATTTCTGCTACGACAAAGTCGATTTCGACGTCATTATCGGCGAAAACGGAGATAATTACGATCGTTACCTTGTACGGATGGATGAGCTTGTTCAATCGATGCGAATCATTGACCAGTGTTTTGAACAGATGGTCGAGGGTGCTGTTACAAGTGATGATCCACGGGTTGTGCTCCCAAACAAAGAACGCGTTTATAATTCGATTGAATCCATGATTCAACATTTTAAAATCGTATTTGAGGGTATTCAGGTACCTGCTGGCGAAATCTATTCCTATACGGAAGCGGGTTGCGGCGAGCTAGGAT
>CALJNB010000023.1 GCA_937981985.1 uncultured bacterium | reverse complement strand
GTAGCGGCATCGGTGTGGTTTCGAAAAGACTCTCTCGAGAAGGGTCAACGTCGGCAACAGAGACCGATTGGTTCGTACAACCTTTTGTTGCCTACCATCTTCCAATGGGAGACCGATTTAGATTCGGTGCCCGTGCCGGGTTAGGTATGTATTTTGGTTCTTCAGTTAATGAAGTCAAAGGTGATGACGATGTCGTCGTCGATGAGGCTACGTCAACGTTGGGATTGCTAACCTCGTTTTCTCTTCAAGGGGCCTACCTGATGACCGAGCGTTTCGAAATCACGGCGGGGGTGGATTTAACGTGGCTTTTGGGAAGTGAATCCGTGAGCAGCGCGAATACCTCGCTTGGATCTAACGCCCTCCATGTGGGTCCTGAATTTGGTATTTCTTTCGATTTTTAGTGACTTTTAAAAGCGCTCGCGGCTCTTCTGGGCGGAGGTTCCCATGAACTTATTTGTTCCCTTTCTTAGACGTCTCATCACAATCCTATTTGGCTCGATATTACTCCTGTTGTCGGTTTTTGTGATTCTTACTGTATTCGGTTGGTATCCTTTCTTTTTAAAAGATTTAGGTGGGTTATCGATCTCTTTTGACCCATATATTACCGCGACCTTTCATCGGGTGATCTGGACGTTGTGTGCATCCGCTTCCGCTCTGATTGGGCTTGGTTTGATTTGGTTGGGGGTTAGATTCGATTCGAAAAAAGTTCACCGATACGAAATAAGCGCACCGCGTTACGGGCAAGCTTTTGGCGATGTTAGCGTCACCGTTGGCGCCAACGGCGTGCGTTCGCTTATCGCCTACATTGCCGAAGATACCGACCAGGTTAGACAATGTGATCCCACCATTATTTTAAGTCCCAAAGGATGGCAGATTGCCTGTCGTGTCTATATCGCGCCCGAGGCATCTCTTCCAGAAGTCGTGGATGTCTTAAAAAAGCGGATACGACAAGAGCTAGAGCACCACACCGGACTTCCGGTGATTAAACTTAAGCTTGATACAGAACTTTTACCCCTAGGAGTAGTATAATGGGACCACTTGACCCTTTTGGACGCACTGATCGCGTCGTTCCTGAAGAAGCGAAACCAGATAGAATGAAACGAGACCCAGTTGAAACGAATCCACTCATATTAACCAGCGGAATTGGAGTTGCCATCGGCTTAACCATGGGACTCGCAACAGTATTCGAATTTTTAGGTTCCGCGATAGTCGTCCTGATATTCGGACTTGTTGGCGGTGCTCTATTTTATACTATAGCACGGCTATTCCGGAGCGGACGACTTCAGGACGCGATAAGTGTTTTACTCGGTAAACCTTAGCTGAGGTTTACGGGAGAATCGATTGGTGGCACCTTTAGCCGAGTTTCTGTCCTCATTTTTCGGTAGTACAACATTATGACCTTATTAGAATTCTCTGCAATCGATCTTTTTGTCATTGGTTCGATAAAGGTTACTGTCGGAAGCTTACTCACTGCGCTCAGTGTGATCGTCCTAACCTTCATCGGGGTTAAATTAGTAAACCGTGCGATGTTGAAGACGTTGACAAAAAGAACACATTTGGAGAAGGGGCGCATTCAGACCCTTCAAAAATTAATCTCCTATGTGTTTTACATGGTGGGTGTTTTCGTCGCACTTCATACGGTCGGCTTTAATCTCGAATCGGTACTCGCAGCGGGTGCAGTTTTTGGCGTCGCGATCGGATTTGCGATGCAAACGATTGTGCAAAATTTCGTTTCCGGTGTGATCTTAATGGCCGAGAATTCTGTACATCCAGATGACATTATCATGTTCGAGGGTAGCCTCGCTAAAGTGGAGGAAATTCGAATTCGATCCACGATCGTCAGGACCTTGGACGATGAACAAGTTATCGTCCCAAATTCGGTTTTGGTAAGTAATCCTCTAAAAAATTTAACGATGAGTTCATCCAATTACCGGGTTCATGGCAGCATCGGAGTTCATTATGATTCCGATATCAAGAGGGTACACCAAATATTAGAAGCTTCGGCTGCTACCCAAGCAAAAAAGTATTCGGTGATGTTGGTTGAATTCGCGGACTCTAGTATCAATTTTGATGTTTCAATTTGGACGAAAGATCCATGGGGCCGTGCTAAATACCGTTCCGAACTTTTGCATAAAATTCGGGTCGATTTAGAGGCAAATGGAATCGAAATTCCGTACCCACAAATTGACGTTCATCTTCCGGCTTCGGCGAAATTGTGATCGAAACGTTCAAAACGATTCTCATCCATCCTATCTACGGAAAACTTATTGCGGCCGCATTCTGGTTGGTCCTTGTTTTCCTCGTTCGAATATTCGTAAATAAGACCTTAAACAAATCAATTTCGAATACAGATAAAAAATATAAGGCCAGAAAGGCTTTTAATCTTATATCGCTTCTCTTTTTTCTTGTTGTTGTACTTTTCATATTTCGAGAAAATCTTGGGCAAATTGGCGTGACAATAGGTTTGGCCGGGGCAGGGATTGCGTTTGCCCTGCAGGAGATAATCGTTAGCCTGGCCGGATGGTTATATATCTCAATCTCAAGTGTGATTAGCACGGGCGATAGGGTTAAGATTGGCGATGTTAAGGGCGATATAATCGACATCGGAATGTTGACCACAACGCTTATGGAGACCGGTGATTGGGTCGATGGTGATCTGTACAACGGCAAGATTTTCACAATTACCAATAGCTATATACTTAAACAAAGCGTTTCCAATTATTCGGCCGTTTTCCCTTTTCTCTGGGACGAACTCTCAGTGCCCATTCGGACCGAATGCGATGTCGAGGCAGCACGAGCAATATTTACGAAGGTCTTGGATGAGGTCTGTGGTGAATATAGTGCATCGAGCGAAGAAAAGTGGAGTGAGCTTGCCGATAAATACCGCGTCGAGGAAGCCCAAGTTAAGCCAATGGTTACCCTCAAATTTGATTCCAATTTTGTGACTTATACACTGCGTTACGTCGTCGACTATAAGAAGCGCCGATCGACAAAAGATCAAATCAGCACCAAGGTTTTGATGGCGATTGCAGCTGAGGACGGGTTGGAGATCGCAACAAGTACAATGGAAGTGACGATGATTAAATAGCTTCGCGTTTACTTAGATTGCGAGTTTACTATAGAACCAAGATTTAAGTCTTAACGATTCCCAAATGAAGAATACGTCCGCCGGTTTGATTTACCGGACCGATACTTTTCCCTATGACGACGCCGTCTTCCGGTGCAAAATATTCTTTAATTTTTGTACCAAACACATCTCTTAATTCTGCGATTTTTTCGCCTTTCTTAAGGCGCTGCCGTAGTTGGGCGTTTACCGTAAGCAGTCCGCCCATATCGGTGTAAATCCACTTACTGGACTGACAACGCACCGTCGCTTTTTCAGGTTCAACTGGTTCGTCATCGACCATCTTCAAGTGACAAAGTATGTTGTGTACACCCTCGATTCCACTTCTAATCAAACGCTTTTGGTAAATACCTGGATTACCGACTTCTAAGGTAATCGCGGGAATATTGAGGTCATCGGCTGCACCTCGAAGGGTCCCGTCTAAAGGCGGGTTGTGCACGATGATGTCGGCATTCTGTAAGAGCGCCATCTTTTGAACCACCGGATGACTCATATCGGCTCGGACATAGTAGCTATTTATTCTTCCAGTACTGGCAGTATGAAGGTCGAGTAAGTAGTCGAATTTTTTGATAATGCGCTCAATAAGTCGATACGCATAAACTTGGCTTACGTTACCATCGGCTTTACCCGGCATAATGTGATTGAGATCGACGCCATCGTTAAATCGACGTTTTTTTCTAATAAAACCAGGAATATTCACAACGGGTATTCCTACCAAAGTTCCGCTCAACTCACTGGTATCGATTTCGTCAAAGAGGCGTTGGATGACCGATATTCCGTTCAGCTCGTTGCCGTGGACGGCGGCGGTTACACCTAACACGGGCCCTTCGCCAACACCCCGCGCGACCATGACTGGAACGTTCACAGGCGATCCGAATCCGTCCGAAATGAGTTTAAGCCAATAGCAGCCAATTTCGCCCTTTGGCGTCCGAGTAATGTCGATGGAATCTATCTGTGGGATTTCAATTTGTTTTTTCATGTGCGTACTCAAATATTTTGTCGATTAGGGTTTTAATGATGGGACGGCCTGTTTGTAATTCGGCTTGAGGAAAACCACCAATACTTAATGTGTTGATTTCCGATAAAACGCGCTTTCCATCGTCATCGACGAGGGTGTCTGCGCCATACATAAGGATTCCGTGTTCGGCCAATTTGGGATTGATGGCGTTGATGATTTCTATTTCATCTGAAGTCACATCTGCCGCCACCGAGGTTCCGCCTTGGGCAACGTTACATAGCCATGAGCCTTCTGCAGGTAACCTTACAGATGCCGCCAGGATCTCGCCGCCCACCACGAGTATGCGCTTGTCGCCTTGGCTTACGTTTTTGAGATAGCGCATGGATAAAAATCCCTCCGAAATTTCATCGCGCATTGCTTCAAGGTAGGGTTTAGCGTCGTGCTTTTGGGTCCCATCATCCAAAGTCTGTCCGGTGATTTTAAGAAGTCCTTTGCCGCCGTATTCTCGGAGTGGTTTTAGAACAATGGGGTACTTAGCGACCTCTTCTTCTATCTCTTCAATCGAGATGCATAGTCGGACGTTGGGGCAGAAGTTAGGAAAGTTAAGGAGGTATTTTTTATTACTTGTCGCGATAATACCATGAGGCTCATTGATTAATATGGCTTGAGAAAAGAGCTCCTCGGTCCAATTTAGAAATGCATCAGATAAGGGCCGCGGCAATCTCATAAATACAATATCATAATCTAAGGGATTCAATTTTTTGAGACCCGCGCTATGATGGTGGCCGTTTTTACTAAATTTGAATTCGGCGGTTGCACGACTGCCGTACAGACTACCCGCCAACATTTCGTCGTAGAAAGGTTCATTCTCACTCAATCCGCGAGATGCCACATCGATATATTCGCATTTGGGATGGACCAACATTTGGCGAACGATCGCGTATAAAGAATTCTGATCTGAATGACCGCTATGATCAGTCAGGACGAGGATTCGAAATTTATTAATCATCACATTATTTCATTGAGAAGAGTCGTATCGTTATTTAGCGATTTGAATAATTTCATCCGGAATTTCCCCTTGCTGTTGTAAAGGTTCTTACACATCTTATCGATCGCGATTGTTGAAAGAACCGTTTGTATATAGGCCTGGATAAGGTCATCCAAACCGAGTCCCAATTTGTTAAAATCGCGACGATCCATGAGCATGAGGCGGTTCGTATCAGAGGACCATTCGTTGACACCTTCTTTAACGGAAAGGTTTGTCCCTAACATGCTCCAACTATCAAGGCCATTTTCAATATCGTCGGTAAGGGGTTTGGCGGCGCGACGACTGTAGACACAAATTGGCTTAATTCCTGATTCTGTACTACTAACCATTACGCGCAAGTCAGTCACATAGGTCTCACCTTTGAGGTTGGGTATTGTGCCGACGTGATAGTATTTACCGTTACTACTTACCGAACTCCAATTATAATTGCCGATGAGGCTTTGCACGATGAATCGTTCGTATTCGATATCTAATGCCATGAAGGCTTCAAGTTCCTCCTCGTTAATAATCGTGAATACCCCTTGTCCTGCATTACTATAAGGTATCTTGATAACCGCTTGGCCGCCCATTTTTTGAACCCACAAGGGGATTTCGGCTTTGCTTACATCCCAAATCGTTTCAGGGGTGTTTATCTTTAATCCAAATGACGCGAGTTCTGTGTTGTAAATATCGTAGGCTTTGGCGGCTACCATTTTATTTCTTCCGCCTGCCAGACACGCGACGATCGGATTGAGCACTTTGGTTTTGCAATGTAAAGGAATCCGGTTCCATGGTTTTTGCGTGACGTAACGGAAGACCGCACGCAACGGAACCCATTCGTCCTCATGGAAGACGTGCAAGATATCGTTTTCGACCTTTACCTGGTCGTTGGGATCGCCGTTGAAGTAAGGAACGTAAATCACTTCTTCGTCAAAAACATCCGCGATAATCGCCGCATAGCCGGACGTTTCCATCATATTTTTATCGTAAAATAGTCCAAGCTTGCCTTTGATGCCGACCACTCCTTTTTTGGGTTTTAGCATCGGCTTAAACGTTCGCTCTATCAGCAATCGATAAGAACCGTCCTCTTTATTATCATCTAATAAGGGCATCGACTTTTGACCGGATGGGCAGGAATTATTTTCAAGAATCACCATCTGTCGATTCCCTTCTGAGGATGTCGAGTTTATTAGATCGGCTCCTCCCCACAGAAAGTATTTACATTCGTAATCGAGGACTTCTCTTAGCTTTGCGCGAGAAACCTTTGGGTTCAAGTGACAATAGCGATTGATGATTCGTTCTTTTGAAAGATTGAGGAAGAAATTAACCATCGGGTGGATGGTTGCGTTTAAGGCCTTAGGGTACCAGTGGTTCTCACCATCGAAGGTACCAGGGCGGACAACTTCTATGTTTTTGTTCATTGTAGATACGTTCCGAGCGATTACTGAAAAGAGTTTTTTAAACTAAAAATTGAAATGCACAACTGCGTTTTAACTTATTTTAAACCGATACATTTAGTCGCTTTGGCGAAATAAACGCGGTTTATCTTTCGTGTTTTTGGGATTGAATCGGTTTCGGCCGGCTGTCAAGAGATCGTCCTGCATGAGACGTTTCGGTTGAAAAAAACAAAAGGATTGGGAGTCAATTTGATTGTGGAGGATTGAGTGCGTCTTCGACTAAATTACTTTCTCAATAGAAATATTTCGAAACGCCCAGAGTTAGAAAGACTGCCATTCGTACGGTACGTAACGGGGAATGTGGACGAGCTGTATCCGTCAAAACGGGCTCGGGTCGACTTTTCAGTGACCGGGTTATAGTTGAATCGACGATCAAGTGGGATAACTCAGTCGCCCATCTAGAAAGACGATCCCAACCCGTTGGGTATCGAATTGAAGAAATTCGTGATGAGAATACGGTAGAGGTTGAAGAGGCACTTAGCGCAGAAGAGATTCGAAGGATGTTAAGAAAAGTTAGGCATGAGGATTACTTTACGATACTTGGTGTTCGTCGAAGTGCAGGAAATGAGCAAGTGCAGATCGCCTACAGTAGTCTCGCTTTTCGATTCGAACCGTCTAAAGTGGACTTCGATTTACGTCGGTCTTTTATGGATGAACTCGCAGAAATTAGTGATGCGCTGGAAGACGCTTGGGCAGTACTGGGCGATCACGCACTTCGTCAAACTTATATCGAGAGTACGACGCGAGTGTGATGTCGCGTCGCTACATTAAATCAAATTGGGTTGAATCGGTTTGCGATAATTTCAAAAGTTCTGGAAAGAACCTTAAAATTCGTTGGGAATTGTTGGGTAAGTTTTCTAAGAGAAAAAACGCTGTTTCAAGATTACCGACTTGTCTAAAATATTCAGCACGAGCAACAGCTGTATACGCTTCGCGGGAGTTAAGTGCGGTGGCTTTCTCGAGCGGAATCTTAGCTTCGGTTAAAGAGTTTTCATCGAGATAGAAAAGGGCTCGAGGGCGAAGATTTCTGGATTTTTAGGGGCGTGGGTGGCGGCTTTAAAAAATGCGGCATCAGATCCGTCTAGTGTTCCGACCTGGTAAAGCACTTTACCAAGCTCTGACCAGAGGCGAGCGACGCTCTCTTTACTCCGACGGGTATTCTTT
>CALJNB010000022.1 GCA_937981985.1 uncultured bacterium | reverse complement strand
CTTTAAAATCACTCATCCGGCCTTTTGAAACCAACAACATTAAAATGGTATTGTCGCCTTCAAAGGTCGTATAAATATCCGTATCGGCGCGAATGCTTGAAAAACGATTGGACGATAAATAGCCCTGCCCTCCACAACATTCGCGACATACCTGAACCGTCCTATTATTATGCCAAGAAGCGTAAGACTTCAAACCCGCAGCTAATACTTCCACATCAACATCAGTCTTTTCAACAGTAAACTCTCTTACTAAATAGTCAAAGGCAAAAGTTAAGCCATAAGACTTTGCTAAAAGGGGCATCAACTTTCTTTGATGTGCACGGTAATTTAAAATAGGTGCTTCGGGTTTCTCGGCCGGACCAAATTGACGACGATGGGCCCCGTAACGAATCGCAATGGATAACGCGCTCTTAGACGCTGTCAGTGATGCACTACCGACTGCAACTCGGCCGCCTACTAACGTGCTTAACATCGTGAAAAATCGGCGCCCCGAACTTAAAATCGGACTGGAATATTCCCCCTCATCAGATACATCGGCATAACGATTCAATAAATTTTCTTTAGGAACGCTGACCTTGTCAAACCAGATCCTACCATTATCCACACCATTTAATCCCAACTTATGACCGCAATCTTCAATTCGGATTCCCGGAAAGGTTTCGCCCTTCTCGTTTCTCAGCGGAACTACAAAAGCATGAACCCCATAACTTTCCTCTTCACCTGCGATATAAAGTTGCGCAAAAACGGTTGCCATCAAACCATGTTTGGCCGCATTGCCAATCCAATCTTTTCTCGCCATATCATTGGGAGTATTGATTATAAAAGCTTTGGTTTGGGGATCATAGGTTGCCGTCGTTTTACAATCTCTAACATTGGATCCATGCCCTGTTTCTGACATCGCAAAACATCCAGGGATCTCCATGGATGCAACTTTGGGAAGATATTTCTTATGATGTTTTTCGGTACCAAGATGAAAGATACTACCGCCCCATAAACCAAACTGAACACCGTATTTTATAACAAGGCTATGATCAAATTCTGCCAAGGTTTGGAAGGTCGTAATAAAGTCTCGACTGTTCTTTTGGTCACATGTCACCCCGGGGTAAGCAATATCTCCAAGACCTTCACTTGCAAGAATCTTAAGCCAATCAAGAACCTCTTCTCGCTTTTCATCTTTTGAAATATCGTATCGGTATTTGAACTTATCTTGAGACAATAACGCGCGAACCTTATCTCGTTGCGCCACCCCATTTGGGTTCAGTGCACGGTCCATATTCGAGATACTAAAAAGCGGCGCGGCCTCCGGAATATCCTCTGCTGGAATATAGGTCAGGATCTTTTTTATAGATTCGGTTCCAACAAAACCTAGCGCCGATTCAATTTCCTCTAAAGCTTTGCGCACCGAATCTGAAACAATGATTCCGTCTTGCTTGGCCAGCGCAACCCCGATGTCCGCAAAGTCATGTTTCTGATTTTGAGGCAATTCTTTAGCCTGCAATTTCAGAGACGATAACAACTTCAAAAGTTCGCCGGGCGTTGGTGGATCGTTTGGATCTAACCAACCGTGAGCCATCTCACCACAACTTCCGTCCACCGCTTTTGAAATCGTTTCGCAGATGCTGGCTAGTTCATTCTTTGATAACTCGCCGTCGGCCCACGCAATGTAAAACAAATGCAAAAAAGGTTTTAACTTCGGATCGTTGATTAACGCATCGACTCTTTTCATAAATTATCTCTCAGTTCTGACGATTTTAAATGTTCTGATTTTTTATCAGTATAGATACAGGTTCGCCGACTAGGCAACCAGGGTTGCTCATATTAACGAACTCATATTTTCCGTATTGAAATAAGTCCCCTCCCCCAAAAAAACGACAAAAGTCGAGGTTGGAATAATTCATGGACGGGACCACTTCAGCCCCCTCTAACCTAGTCTTTGCAAAGGTTATCAGTTGGATTAACCGCCGCGTGACCACAATGCTTCTGCGGTGCGGCCAATGAGACGAACGCGAAATAAAGCCGACAATTGACCGAATCCCCAAATTTAGAACACGAACCAGGGTCCTCAGAGCAATCAACAACTCCATCGTCTTTGAGTTCATCGGCACAAGTCGTTAGACACGCCTGTTCGTTAGGGTAGAGTTCGAAATCGCCACGACAATTGGACATCGCAAGTTCGCAGTATTTCGCACACATCGGTGAATCAACTACTTTTGTTGTCACCGTCTCGGGTTCATTCGTAGCGTTATTATTCGTGCTCGCCTCGGATCGGTCTTCATCGCCTTGACCCGGTATCGTATTTTCATTCGGGAAGGTTGTCATACTTTGGTTTTTTTCAGCATTTTTTTCTCCGCTATCCTCACCGCACGCTCCGAGGAAAAGCATCGCAAAACTACAAGTCACTACTAATTTTTTACACATTTTTGTTCCTTTCATTAGCGTCGATATGACGCATACATTTCGTCTATCCAGCTAGCAAAAATCAAACCAACACGCATCAAGCTAACTAAATCATGGCTCGGCTAATCGCCCGCGATTCCGCCCTTTCAAAAAAGCGATATCGCCCAAAAGACGTTAGAAATTTAACACCTCTTTCTCCGGATTCCCTTCCAATCCTCGCCATATTTTGATGAAATTTTGAACCGAAAAGAAACCGAACCTAAGCTCTTCTCTATCAGACCAACAGCTTTAGAATCTCTGAACGAAATGCGTCTTCTTTCCAATTGAGAAAGTCAGGGTGCCTCTCAAATATTGACTCATCATTCGGCAACGCAGTCGCCAAAGCCTGCAAGAGTGAATTGGTTGCGACTAAGGCAGGCGGAATTTGCAACACCTCGGTTTTTTCGTTTCTCCACAAACGGAGTTTTTCAAATCGTTCGAAGTAACCCGCGTCAGGACGGTCACCGTCTTTTGGCTTACGTTTCGATTCTCTCTCTCCTTCGGAAAATCGAACCGCATTTAGAATACCGCTATAATTATCTTTTCTTACCCGGTCCATTCCTCGTATTTTTTTCAGGGCCGTTTTTGTCTCGGGGCGGCGAAAGGCTATTTTTCCAAGGAGCTCGTTTTGTAGAACATGTAATGGAGCCAGATCTAACTCGACACATCGTTTATGGCGCCAAATGTATAACGCCTTGAAGGTCGCTCGCGCTTGGTCGTCCGAAAGTTTTTTAGATGCTTTAACTTTACGCCAGGTTTCTGGGTCAAAGGGTTTTTCTATATAGCGTGTTTGGTCGCAGATAAGTTCGCATTGTTCATTAAAGGCTTTATACCAGTCCGCGTTCTCTAACTCTTCAATTAATTTCGCACTACACGATTCTAAGTAGAGAACATCATCGGCAGCGTATGCCATCGCAGCCTTAATAATCGGACGCGTGCGCCAATTATAACGCTGATACTTTTTGGAAATCGTTAAGCCTTCAAATTTTTCAAGAAGGTAGGCAAGGCCGTGCTTTTCGTAATTTAGAAACTGCATGGCAATTTGAGTGTCAAAGATATTATTGAAGACGGTTCCAAAATCGCGATGCATTTCTCGAATATCGTTGGATGCGGAGTGAAGATATTTTATAAAACCTTCGTCTTCACAAATATCTGAAAGCGGCGCAAGTTCGTCGCCCTCAAACTCCAGGGCGTCAACAAAAGTAACTTTTCCTTCCACACAAATTTGAATGACACAAGTACG
>CALJNB010000021.1 GCA_937981985.1 uncultured bacterium | reverse complement strand
AAAACGACGCTAAGAAACTCACGATAACGACTCCACTTTACACGCATGCGAATACGGTTCGCGTCGCCGGACGCATCGAAGGATTGAGTAGTGAACCCGAAACGGTAGCCATTCTTAATCAAGCGTCCGATATAGCAGGATTGGCACGGCCAATCGTCGAAGAAGATATGTTAACATTTGCAATAGAAGGACTAGAGTTGCCGGACGTGGGCGGCTATGAATTTGTAATCGAACCCTGCAACGAAGAGGGGGATGCGATTGCAAGCTTCCGAATCCCTGCCTATCGCGGGGAAGCCGATGAATATAAGCCGACCGGAAGCGCGTTATCAAATCCTAGCGTGTTGGCAAAAGATATCTACTTAGAGATTGCACGCGACGGACGTGCGGAAAGACAAGTCCTCCTCAGTCGAGGTACAAGTCTGCCGGCTAAAGAATCCTTCCGTTTCTTTACCGCAGACAATTCTGGTGCGGTTATTTTAAGGTTGTTTCAAAATCGATTTCCGATCCGCACGATTCACTTAACCATTCCGACAGACACTGATGTAGGAACTCCCGTTAATTTAGATCTCCAAGTCGATGATTCGATGACGGTACTTGCCGGCGGTGAAGTGAACGGACAGCAATTTTGGGCGCAAATTGACGCGCCGCCACCACGTGAAATTAGAAATTGGGCCTCAGTAGAACGCTTGCTTGATTCGGTGGAAGACGTCGGCCGTGCCTTATGGGGCGGAGACCTTATTTCCTTTCGTCGGCGTACTGATCCGCTTGTCGCCGGTCTAAAAGAAACAGCTCGAACCGATCCCGATAAAATGCAGGAACTTGCAAATCGATTAGCGGGTACACTGGAGGAATACCAGAACCAGGAAGGGGATTTAACTCCGGGTTGGGCACTTTTTGAAGCTACGACCGATGCAATAAAACGTGTCGTTTATCGCGGTGACGACAAACGTCAGCTTGGTTTGTCCACAGAAGCGTGGCGCCAAAAGCTGGTTGAGATAGAACTAGAGGCACGACAAGTTTATGATGCAAGGGATGCTGATGGTTGGTCGCGAATCTATAACCAAGCACAGGCAATTTGGGAGTCCTTAGCACAAGACGAATATCGCTTTACGGCATCAAATTCAGAAGAGCAAATCTTTGCCCTTAAAGAGCGACTCTTGGCAGAGGTGAGTTCAGTCCGCGGTGTGATATCTAAGTTTACTTTTTCTGATAATCCTGAAACGCAATCGGTTCAACAATCCGAGATAAATCGCATTGAAGCAGATCTTGAAAAGCGAGTATTGAATCCTGCCGAAACATTGGACTTAAAAAGGCTTACGATTCCTCAGGCGAAAGCTGAATTGGATAAGTTGTTTGAGTCAAATCATCAGATTCGAAAACGTTTAGATAAATTGCCAACCCTCGGCTTGGTTTCTCGATGAAACGTTTTCTTTCGTTAAGGATTCGGAGAACAACGTGAGTTTACTTAATCAAGCTCGCGAATTTAGGTCTTCGGTCGATAAAGACCTAGATAATGCCCGTGTTTTGTTTTGGTTACGTAGTGCGGAGCAAACGATCTCGGCAAAAAATTACGAGGTGGCAACGCGTCGATTGGTTTCTGCTGCTCTGCTTTTTCTCAACCAAGATAATTCTGAATCCTTAAGTGTTAAACTTGGCGATTTACTGATCGCGGTGGCATTAAAAAGCGAAAGTATAAAGGCCGTAGCCGAGGGCGCGTCTATCGCCCGACGATTATCTCCGGATATAGATTGCTTTGGACTGGCTAACTTAGAATCGAACTTTTCTCATCGTTTTTTAATTGCCCAAATTATCGTTTCAGAGTTTCCCGAAAACAAATTTGCTAGAACCCAACTTGCCGAATTCGCAGACCAGGCGGGACATGCACGGGAATCAACCGCTGTGTTATTTATGCAGGCTGAAGAAATGGAAGGCCTTGGTGGTGATGCGTCTTGGCTAAAGCTTAGAACGGGGGTGGCGCTGGTTCAGGCCGGTCGGTTTTTGGAGGGGCGTAAATACCTTCGAGATGTGGACCGCGAAAATTTGTCCGGATCGGAGCTTCTCTGGCTAGCCGGCGGACTTTGTAAAACTACAAAGTGGTTAGATCGATTGCGTGCCTTTGATATTCTCATTGATATACATCGACGCTTAACGCTCGAGAAATTTTCTGATCGCGAACTTAGCTTTTCGGATTGGTCGAATGCATATTTTGATTTTTTAAACGCGCTCCCTTTAGAGCTAAATCTACAGGAGAAGGAACGTTACGAAGAAGAAATGCACATCTTCGATGATGATGCAAAAAACGCAATGCTTGAAAATCTGAATTTTAGAAATCAGTTGGAAGATGAGTCTGGAGATTTAGAATCTCTAGCGGACTTGATTTTGCCGTCTCCATTGAACGAAATTGCGCTCGCATTACGTTTCAAAGACGAGGAAATGTTAAAGAATAACTGTAAGACCTTGGCCGATATGTGTCGTGCGGAATCCGAAGAAATGAAAACGATTCCTCTCGCGGTTCTGTGGCCTTTTTTACTTGAAGCCGAACATGAACTAGATGAGGCCGTGGTGACTGATATCGCGAGATATTTCTCTAGAAACAAAATAGCTCCCAGTTACGGTTGGGCAGCGTTATCGGCAAAATTATTCAAATCAAAATTTCCCGATGCCGGCATGTTAGTCGCACGAAGTATGCTTCGTAATAATGAGGGAAGTGATTTGCGATCGAAGCTGATTGAGTCGTCTTTAAAAAGAAGTCTTGAAGGTGACGACGAAAAAGACTTGCTCTTCTGGCTCGACGCCTTTGAGTTAGAGTCTCATTCTTTGGATTCGCTCTAAAAAGTGCAAGCGTGATGAGATCCTCGTGTCAGCAGACTTCAGGAAGCGATGATCATCAATAAAAGAAAAGGTGGTTGAACGTCGCGCGCTTCGACGCGGATGTCGTCATATCTTTGAAATGCCGTTTCGATTCGCGTGCTTTGCTATGAGGCAAGGATCAGTTATAGCAGTTCCTAAATTGTGAGTAATAAGAAATGATCCAAATCAACAACGCTACACCTTCAACATCCACCGATGGCCAACCTAAGCATTCGCTTGGGACATTATTTGCTCATAACCCAAGGCAAATTGTCCATCTCGTTCGAAAGGGGAATACTGTTATCCCTGCACAGGACGGCGCGCCGGTTCAAGGTGATTGGGTTGGGACTTTACCTGCTATCTATCCTGAATGGATTGCGGGTCGCAGTTTTGTCGAAACTCATGGCGTACGTTATCCTTATGTCGTCGGTGCGATGGCAAACGGCATTACGAGTACCCAGATGGTGATCGCCTGTGCGACCGAAGGCATTCTTTGTTTTTTTGGATCCGCAGGCTTAGATGCAAAAACCATTAATCGGTCTTTAGACGATATTTCGTCTCGAGTTCCATTAAACGCATCGTGGGGCGCGAATCTCATTCATGCACCTCACGAACCAGAATTGGAATTTGAGACGGCAAAATTATTTGTCGAAAAAGGCGTTCGTTTTGTATCCGCTTCTGCTTATCTCAAACTCACAGAGCCGATCGTATTCGCAGCCTTTTCCGGGATTCATCTGAACGCGAAAAATGAAGTGGTACGACCTCGTTCAATTTTTGCAAAGATTTCGCGCCCCGAAACCGCCGCAGCATTTATGAATCCGCCGCCGATGGCGTTACTAAATAAATTGCTCCAAACCGGACGCCTTACTGAGGCAGAAGTGGCACTCGCTGCAAACTGCAGCGTCGCGACCGATATTACTGTCGAAAGCGATTCGGGTGGTCATACGGATAACCAGTCTTTAGGCGCACTTTTTCCACGTATTGCGGCGCTAAGGACAGAACTCAATTCTAAAGTCAGGGTAGGTGCCGCGGGCGGTTTGGGGGCCCCCCGAGCCATTGCCGCAGCATTTTCACTGGGCGCAGATTTCGTTCTTACCGGATCGGTGAACCAAACGACTCTTGAGGCGGGATTAAGCGATTACGGGAAAGCCTTGCTTGCCACCGCTGATATTGGCGACGTTATGATGGCGCCGGCAGCAGATATGTTTGAAATGGGTGTGAAGCTACAGGTTTTGAAACGAGGGACCATGTTTGGCGTTCGTGCTCAACGTCTATGGGAAGCCTATCAAGCCTATGATAATTTCGATGTGATGCCAGACGAGGTTCGAGTAAAAATCGAAAAAGAAGTGCTTGGTGATAGTGTCCAAAATATTTGGATGCTTTGTCAGCAATTTTTCGCGGACCGTGATCCTGGCCAGCTTGAAAAAGCGGCCTCTACTCCTCGCCATCAAATGGCACTCGTTTTCAGGTGGTACCTTGGTAAATCGAGCCGTTGGGCTATTGCTGGGACTTCGGATCGGACCTTAGATTTTCAAATTTGGTGTGGACCTGCCATCGCAGCTTTTAATACGTGGACGAAAGGGAGTTTTCTCGAAGAACCTCAGGGGCGAGGCGTCGTGCAGATAGCGAAGAACCTTATGGAGGGCGCTACTATAATCGTTCGAGCCAATCAGCTTCGCCAAGCAGGCCTCGATCTTTGCCCGGACTCTTGGCATTACTCGCCGCGCGTCCTAGAAACATAGAGTCGACAGTTGGGAAAACGTTTGACTTACCCCTCCCTTATCCCTACAACCAGGACGAAAGAAGGCTCGGGAATCCGGTTGAAATCCGGAACGGTCGCGCCACTGTATTATGTGTATTCACATTAAGTCAGATTACGGCCTTCTTCACTCACCCATCGGGCACTCCGTGGGCGTATTAAACTCTTCGCGTATAAAGAGTGTTGCGATTTCCGCTACGAATTTAGACGCGATAAAGACTTGGAACAGAAATGAAATTTCTATTTTTCGCAGCTATTTTCTCATTCGCCGCATGTGTTGATAATCCGATTGACACGAAGGCAACCAACAATCAGACAAATAATAGTTCCAATAACAAGACGATAACAAAAACGTCTTCGTCGAATAACATGACTTCGCCTAACAATAAAACGGCGTCTAATAATAGTACCGTATCCAACAACGCCATTTCTAATAACGGCACAACGGCAAATACGACGCAGATGGGTAGTGAAACATTTACCTTCTCTGCTACGGCAACTGACTTTGCATCCACGCAACTTTTCGAAGTCGAAGTCCTAACCGGCGAGGCCTATTCGGAGAATATTTCTGAGCGGGCAATAGCTTCGGGGGACATTGGTCTGTCGATGGGAAAAAATTTCTACTTTATTCTCGATCGAGGTGTGTTTGGCGTTCATGAGGGTAGTATCGAAGTTTACGATCTTAATGGTGAGTTTGAGGCAAAGATAGAGCTTGATGGTAACGTCAAGGACGCAGTTGATGTTGGTGAAAAAATCTTTGTCACACGTTATCAGGACGGAAAAGTTCAAGTGATAAAAAAGGAGGGTGAAGAGTGGAAGCTTGCAAGTTCGATTGACCTCACTCCTTTCAATAAAGGTGCGGCAACTGATGGCGATTTAGATCCTGAGGTCGATGCAATCGTGGCGAACGGAAATGATCTCATCGTTGTTCTTCAAACACTAAATGGGTTTGATCCCGTTGAAAAATCACAGGTTGTAATCATCGATGCACAAACTGAATTGGTTGTCGACCAAGTGGAAGGTGGAGAAGTGAATGCATTACAGCTATTAAATCGGAATGCTTTTTCCGGGTTGGTTAAAGTGGCTGATGATATTATTGCGGTAGGTTCAATCGGTGATTTTGGAAGCGCATCCGTCGATGCGGGTATTGAGCTTTTAACTAAAGGTGCTGACGGTCGCTATACAACAACAGCATATTTGACAGAGGAAGTATTTGGGGTCGACTTGTTCTCTTTTCTTTTCATCGACGACGATAAAGGTTTTGCCATCACAGGTTTTGATAAGAATTTTGTCGCGTTTGAAAAAGGACTTCCGTTAGAACAGCTTCCTGGTGATATGTTGAGTAATGGTGTTACTGCGATGTCACAAATGGAAGACTATCTTATTGTTTCTTTCGTTAACACGGAGGGGGCTGGCTTCAATATTTATGAAAAAAATACAGGCTCACTACTCGCATCCATACCGATTGATTTGGGAGAGGGGACGACACTTTCTGACGTCATCTTGAAGAAAGCCGTTGTCAATAACTAAACCTCATGATCAACAGCATTAAAACGACTTTCGGTTTTCTCGGTTCTGTTATTGAGAAGCATACTTCATTGCGCTTTTCAGGAATCGAACTTGAGGATATCTACAATTACGTCGAAATTAATGAATCTTTGGCAACGTCCGGACAGCCGAATGAGCAACAATTTCATCTTATCCAAAAAGCAGGTTATCAAGTCGTAATAAATTTGGCGCCCAAGAGTATCATCGAAAACTCCCTAAAAAAGGAATCCTCGCTGTTGAGAGAGTTGGGTATGGAGTACATTCACATTCCTGTTAAATTTTCTGATCCGAGTGAGAGTGATTTCCGACGATTTTCTGCCGAACTGCATGCACGGCGTGATCAGAAAGTTTGGGTTCATTGTGCCGCGAATATGCGCGTTTCTGCATTCATATATAGGTATCGCGCTTACGTCCTGGAAGAATCCGACGAACATATTAGGAAAGACCTCGAAAAAATTTGGGACCCAGTTGGCGTGTGGAAGACATTTATCGCAAAGGTTTGATACTTTTGAATCAAAACCGAGCGAAGAGTTGATTTCTCGAAAACGTGAAGTGTACCATTCACTGGATAACCTGGGGTTTCCATGTTCACTTAGTTTTTTCTTACGATAAAGCACCGTATCTAATTTTAACTTTGTTAGGTTCAGTCGAGAAGGCTTGTTCATTTTATGTTGGCGCTAAAAGGCGACGATTGTAGGGCACAAAATGGTTTGCTCCCATCTCAAATCAGCGCCGATTTAAAGAATAGAACACTCTTGCATCTACTCGATTCGGCTTTTACCCTCGTTTCACAAAGCGAGGAACGACATGTCAGCAGTACGAAGAAAAACCACTCATAGTCTACGAAAACAATACGAACGCAAAGAGAAGATCGTGTGGACGACTTGTTATGATGCGACCTTTGCTCGTTTGGTAGAAATGGCTGAAATTGATGTCATTTTAGTGGGCGATAGTTTGGGAAATGTGGTCCAAGGGCATGCAACTACCTTACCTGTAACGGTTGAGGATATCGTTTACCACACCCGCGCTGTCGCCAGAGGTTGTCAGCGTCCGCATATTGTCGCTGACCTTCCTTTCATGAGCTATCAAGCTAACGAAGATGATGGACTACGTGCCGCGGGTGCGATGTTGAAAGAAGGGCGTGCCCAATCTGTGAAGATTGAAGGCGGTGAATATTTCGCACCGATGGTTCATAGGATGACCCAAGCTGGAATTGCAGTATGTGGGCATCTTGGTTTTACGCCTCAATCGGTTCATAAGTTTGGTGGGTATCGTATCCAAGGAAAGACCGAAGATGCAGCTGATCAGATGGTTAAAGATGCGGTCGCGTTGACCGAAGCTGGAATTCACATGTTGGTGCTAGAGATGGTTCCTGCCGATCTTGCAAAACGGATCACAGATACGGTTGATATCGCAACGATTGGGATCGGTGCGGGGACCGATGTCGATGGTCAAGTTCTTGTTCTACAGGATATTCTTGGTTTGAATAACGATTTTAAGCCAAAGTTCGTTAAGCACTTCGCATCTATGGAAAGTACGGTGGTGGATGCCCTTAAATCCTATAAAAAAGAAGTTCAAGAGATCAGCTTCCCTTCTGAGGATTTCTCGTTTTGATAATTGTAAACTCGATTAGCAAGTTACGCAGTCTTCGCAAAGAATTAGAAGGGGAGGTTGCCTTTGTTCCAACAATGGGAGCACTTCACGAAGGTCACTTGTCATTGATGTCAGAGGCGAAAAAGCACGCTCAAACATTGATCGTAAGTATCTTTGTCAATCCTACCCAATTTGGTCCTAACGAGGATCTTGATACCTATCCAAGAGATACAGAAGGGGATTCCAAAAAATGTGAATCGGCAGGATGCGATATTTTGTTTTTACCCAGCGTCTCAGAAATTTATGATGATAACGCAAAGACCGAAGTGAGCGTCGCATCGCTAACGACAAATCTTTGTGGTGCAAAACGTCCGGGTCATTTTAACGGAGTGACGACAATCGTCTCCAAGCTTTTTAACATCGTCCAACCCGATGTCGCGGTCTTTGGTAAAAAGGACTACCAACAACTCGCCGTCCTGCGCAGGATGGTAAAAGATTTGAATTTTCCAATCCGTATTATCGGCTCGCCGACGGTTCGCGAATCCGACGGGTTAGCGAAATCAAGCCGTAATCTAAAGCTAAGGTCAGATTATCGAAAATCGGCAGTCGCTTTATCTCAGGGATTAGTAAAAGCACATAAGGCTTTTGAGTCCGGCGAACGGAAGGGAGCGACCCTCGAACAGATCGTCAAAGACGAGGTCGAGACAGCGGGGCTGGTTCCCGATTATATTTCTTGCGTGGATCCTGACACGTTGGAGACTTATGAAGGTGGAGAGAAGGCGCTGATCGCCATTGCTATCTTTGCGGGCGAGGTTCGCCTTATTGATAATATCGAACTTCATGAAGAACTGGCGATTTAAAAGTATCGTAATTTGTATTGACCCTAAAAATGAGTGTAAATGATGCAAGCCATATTGGATTTAAGAAGTGATACGGTAACCCAACCTACAGATGAAATGCGGGAAGTGATGATGCGCGCCGAGGTCGGCGATGATGTCTTTTCTGATGATCCTTCTATCAATAGTTTGGAGAAATTTGCTGCAGAATATTTCGAAAAAGAAGCTGCGCTATTTGTTGTTAGTGGGACGCAATCTAACCTTTGTGCGTTGCTCGCGCATTGTCAACGCGGCGATGAGTACATCGTTGGACAGAACGCACATACTTATAAATATGAAGGTGGGGGTGCAGCGGTTTTGGGAAGCATTCAACCTCAACCTTTAGAGCATCTTCCTGATAGCACAATCGATATTTCGAAGATAAAAGCCGCTATCAAACCCGACGATAGTCACTTCGCACGCACGCGTTTGATCTGTTTAGAAAACACGATCGGTGGAAAGATAATATCCCAAGAATATATTAATCAAGTTTACGAAATAGCTAAAGAAGCAGGTTTGGGTTTTCATCTTGATGGCGCCCGTTTACTAAATGCTGCGGTCGGTCAGTCTTTGAGTGCTAGCCAAATAGCTAAGCCTTTTGATAGCGTTTCGATTTGTCTATCTAAAGGATTGGGCGCCCCGGTCGGGTCGGTTTTATTAGGAGATAAATCCTTTATAAAAAGCGCGCGTCGTTGGCGTAAAGTGTTAGGGGGCGGTACCCGTCAAGCGGGTTTCTTGGCGGCAGCGGGCGAATATGCGTTGAAGAACAACGTCGAGCGCCTGGCCGAAGATCACAAGAACGCCGAAGAACTCGCTAAGCTACTAACAGCAATTGGGTTAGATGTAAGCGGACATGAAACAAACATGGTTTTCGTTAATATCACCGATGCAATGGTCGTCAGTCTTGGCCGTTTTATGGAAGATAGGGGCGTGTTGCTGCATGTTCGTGGGAAGGGGCTTAGAATCGTCCTTCATCTAGGAATACGACGCGATGATGTGGATTATATAGTAAGCTGTTTTACTGATTATATTCGCCAATCGGATGAGTAGATAAAAAAAACTCCGCTCAAAGAATATTTTCTGCAATGGATAAGTTATGGCATCGGTTCTCGTATCTGTGTCGCCGATAAATGATTAGAAATTGGAAGTTGAAGGGGGTTTGTTCTGGGCCGTTTGGGAACGCGTTTGGAATTGTTAAAAGCGTATTAATTTCAATGGATTAGCGCTGCTGACAAACTGACTTGCGACTCATTTCCTTGTGCCCGTTTTTCTTGAAAAAGAAGTTATGAAGATGTTGGTTGGTCGGGGGTTCCTATGTTAGCGTGCGTTATAAAATATTTTATATGGAAGAGAGACCATGAAACATCAGTTTTTTTCATTGATAGTTGCAGCTTTGTTTTCGCTTTACTATGTCGGTGATACGCATGCGGTCGACTACGGAGACGCGCCTATTACTTACGGAAATGCTTCGGCCATAGTGGACGGTAGTATTTACCTTGGTACGACGGCTCCTAGTAATGAAGCCACTCCAAATCACGACTATCGCGCTTTGGGTGATGGAAACGAAGAGGATGGTGCCCCGGAGTTGGCAACCGGCGTTATCGTTTTCCCAATTTTAGTCGAAACCGACACTACCTATAGCGCGCCGATAACGCTAACCAATACATCGGGTAGCTCAGCTACTTTGGAAGGGTGGATTGACTTTGATCAGAGTGGAACCTTCGAACTTGACGAAAAGACGACGATTGCTGTTCCGGGGGGGACGACGGGTCAAGTTTCGCTTAATTGGGCGTCAATTCCCGCAGATATTGAACGAGGAACGACCTTTGTTCGTTTGAGACTTACTAACGATTTGTCCGGTGGCGGTGAAGTTGAAGATCATGTCCTTAGCATTGCGTTTCCTTTTCCGGCTGAAAGTCCCGCAGTTTCGGTATTACAGAATGAAAGCGTTCAATCGTGTCAGGTTGTGGTTTGGGAAGATGATTTTGACGACATAACAACCAATGTTTTTCTATCTCCTAATCGCCCGGGTTCGGGGACTGTAAGAGATTGGACGGCCAGTGGTGGTGGTGAAGATACTTATGCCAGAATACAGGATTTGGACGGTGGAAAAGCAGTATATCTTGGCAACGGGGCGGTTCGTCGCGTGAGCCCGCCCTTAACGGCTTCAGGTCTGAGCTTTGATAGTGATGGTCGCCTTACTACTGTTATCGATGCGATTGAAATGCGATCTGGGCCGGATGATGTAACGCCGGGATCGTCGATGACGCTATCGGCGTGGGGACCAAGCGAAGTGGTTTTTTCGCGAACCTTCGCAACGACCATGGGGAAGACCTACCGACTGTATTTTAATGCCATTCCTGAAGGTGAGGGGACGGGAAGTTTTGTTGATGGGATCATGCGTGTTGATACCCCTGCCGGCTCTGCGCATTTTCGTGCCCCGGGAAGTATGAATGGACGTGTAGATTACGCGATCGAATTTACGGCGACTTCAACAAGTTCGACAATCGCAATAGCCAATTACGGACATATTGGATCCAGAAGTAGTGACTTTTGTAATCCTAACCATGTCGATCCCGCTAACGCGCCGTGGTGTACCCTAGGTGGAACAACCAACTCTTCTTCAACCAACGAAATTATTTTCGATAATCTTTCCTTGGTCGAAGCGACCTGCGATGTTTGTGGCGATGGAGTTATCTCCGGTAGCGAAGCCTGCGATGACGGAAATATGAGCAGTACTGACGGTTGTTCTGCATCATGTACGATCGAGTCCGGCTATACCTGTCCAACCGCGGGTTCTCTTTGTGTGAACATTGATGAGTGCGCAACCAACACTGATAATTGTAGTACAAATGCCTTGTGTACCGATACTATCGGTTCGTTCACATGCGCTTGCAACTCTGGATATTTGGGTGACGGCGTAACGTGTAATGATATCGATGAATGTGCCACCAACGCCGATAATTGTAATGCACTGACGACCTGCACGAATACCGCAGGGTCGTTTACATGTAGCAGCTGTCCTTCTGGATATGATGATGTCAATAACGACGGTGTGACCTGTGTAAACATCGACGAGTGCGCTAACAATACTGATACTTGTGATACGAACGCCGCGTGTACGGATACTGGTCGAGAGGTCCTTGAAGATCCCATGCGAAAACTTCGGAGATTAGTAGAGCTTAAAAACGTTTTGGACGATAGGAGTGGAATTGAGTTGCGAAC
>CALJNB010000020.1 GCA_937981985.1 uncultured bacterium | reverse complement strand
CGCCTTGGCGTTTGTGGCGTTCAAGCCGAACAACCCCGTCAGATTGGATTCACGCTTACTCCGCCCAGCGAAGCTTCACTCCCTATTCAGACGATTCGTCCGTCAAGCATTCGGATCGACGAGCCGATTCAATTATTATTGAATCGGGGCGCTCGTGTCTCTGGGAAAATTTCTTTCATAGGTTCAACGATTTCTCCATCCGGTACGCTAACCTTTTCCGATGAAGCTTCCGGATTCACAACCCAAACAACAGCCCCGCGCGGTGAATATTCTGCCGTAGTTCCCGTTGGGAGTTATCGACTTACTTTTGTTCCCGACGATCCGTCGATCCCATCTAAGGTATGGAAGAACATCCGATTTGAGCGGGACAGTGACCCTAAACTCACACTCCCCGCTCCCGAATATACACTCATTTCAGGAACGGTTTCTTTCGTAGATTCGCGTTCGGTCGAAAGTAAAACCGTTGCCGGCGCGCGCGTTTTCGCCGTCTCAGAGGAAACCGGTTCGTTGTCGACCATTTCTAAAACGAACGCCGATGGTTCGTTCGAAATCCGTGTGCTCCCCAACTCTGGGCGGTACGATCTTCGCGTCACATCAACCGATGAAAACAGCTTTATACCTGACACCACATTTTCCAACTTTTTCGAATCTACAGAAAAAGGCTGGACGAGCGCCACAGGCGAAGACATTGCAACCTTATCGGTCACTCTAGGCGAATACTTTATCGCCGACGCGACGACAAAAATACAACTGACTTCCGACACCGGTATCAAAATATGGGATGAGTTCGATGTTTTGGTTAGTTTTACCGCGGGGAGCGGCGAGATGCGCTTGCGCCCTGTGGTCTCTGAGGACGGATCATTTTTGATTCCAGCGCTTTCGGGATCTGCAAAATTCAGCATCATCGCCCCGCCTCAAAGCGCGCTTTCATCTTTCACGTTGACGCGTGACCTAAAAGATTTGAGCTCTATTATTTGTCCTGAAAAATCTTTCGTTAAAGGAAAGGTCGTCGACGCAAAGGGGGGGCCGGTAAAAAGTCGTTTGGAGGCGGTGCCCATAAAGGATAGTGCTATCCGGATAATCACGACGACTGACGAGGACGGCTACTTTGAACTTGGCTTGGAACCCTTTGAATATCTAATCACAGCGATTCCACAAGACGGAACTATCGCAAGATCTATCATTAACGTGGATGGTAAATCAGAGAAAGTTTCAGATCCATTTACGATTACTATCCCCGAACCTACATTGGTTTGGGGAACGGTATTCGTACGGGCAGGCGATTCATTGGAGGCTTTAGGCGACGTCAGTGTACAAGCATTCGAACTAAGAGATGGCGAGCGCCTGAAAATCGGCGAAGGCCGAAGCGGCAGCGATGGCGGATTTAAGTTAATCGTCCCACAAAAGAAGTAAACATACTTACTTTACAATGAAGTAAATATCCGATGAAAGCTTTTTCGTCCGTCCTGCTTTTCAAGTAAACCCAAAGGCGCTGTTTTTTATTCAATCGATTCTAATTCCGAATCGCAAACCATGTACAGCTTTCGTAATAGATCCGTTCGAGTCAAGATCCCTACCCTTTCGTTTCCTTGTGTAACAATGAGCCGACCAATGTCCCTTTCCGTCATCCGATCAAGAGCATCATCTATGGGTTCATGGAAATCAATGGATTCAACCTTTGTGGTCATGTAGCCGGTGACCGGAAGTGAGCTCTGACCCGCTCGAAACGCGCTTTTGATATCTCGGACTGAAATCATACCGACGACCTCAGTCTCTTTTAGAATTGGGGCACCATGGATGTTTTTTTCCGACAGGAAACAACGTGCCTCTTCGATGGTAGACTCGGAATCCAGATACAAAAGAGGTTGGCTCATCAGCTTATGCACGCGTACAGGATCGAATTCAAGCGTATCTAAGACCGCCAGAACTTTTTGTTTCACGCTATCTAAGGACTCATTCTTGAAAGCTGCAGATCCAGCTCCCGAGTGTCCGCCTCCTCCGAGTTGTCGGCAAAGTTCGCCGACGTCGAAGTATGAGACTTGGCTTCGGGTAATGAGTTGAATTCGATTTTTAGTACGAATAATTGCCAAAATCGCAGAATGTCCCCCGAAATCCATAACCTTCTGCACGACCAAAGCCGCACCTCGAACGTTAAAATCGAACTCGGCAGTTGCAACAGCAAACTCGACGGATCCAACACTTATTTCATATTTCGTCCCTAATAAGACACTTAAAAGTCGAACTTGTTCGTCAGAAAATTCGTTACTCATGTACCGGTTAACGATTCGTAATTTCGCGCCTTTGCGCAATAGAAACTCCGCCACTGCGATGTCTCGGGAAGTCGTTGTATTATAAGAAAGTCGACCGGTATCTGAGTAAAGCGCCAACATATAAAGCGTCGCATCTTGAGGCGTAATCTTGATATCTCGTTCACGCATCTTTTCAACAAGGAGGGTAACGCACGCGCCAACCGGCTCAATCGTTTTTTCTTTTGCTTCGATATCAAAATCGCTGGCGGGATGGTGGTCAAAAATAATTACCGAGGCTTCAAAATCCAGTAACTTAGAGAATTCGGCCACACGTCTCGAGTCTGCAGTGTCGACCACATACACAACCGACACGCCCTCTTCTTCAGCGCGTTCAATAGCGACTTCAGTGGATATCATTGGGTAGATATCTTTATGGATCGCTAAAAAACGCTGAACCGATGGCTTCATATTTGTACCCTCCACCATAATAGCATCGGGTTCTAAACGCGTCATTGCAACCATGCACGCAATCGAATCAAGGTCGGCGTTGGTATGTCCTATTACAATCTTCATGTCGTCACTCTAACCTAATACAAATCGTTTGGCCCGCTGCATTAGGGTATTTGAAAACAACCGACCGAGCTCAATCTCCATCCCTATGGATCAAATAAATTCTGGGAACGTGTTCTGTCAGCCATACACCGTTTTCGGAAAGAAAAAAGTCAAATCCGTCCTCCGCCATTTGCTTTGCGCTAATTTCAAGCATCGCGAGGATACCATGTCGCCGACCCACATTCGACGCGGTCTCTTTATCAGCCGATAGGTGGACGTGCATTCGGCTCTTAGACATGATGCCTTCGGCTAAAATGGAATCCAGAAAACGCGTCGCTGTACCGTGATACAGAACCGTTGGAGGTTTTTTGGGGATCCTTTCTAGATCAACTTGGACGGAGTGACCTTGGTTTGCGCGAATCTTTTTTCCATCATCCGAAAGTGCAAAACGCTGCTTGTTATTTTCCGCAACAATACGATCGATCATCTGTCGATCGACGACGCTGAACTTTGAGTTCAATGCGACGATAAGTTCATCCACGGGAGTCCAACCTTGGTTATCCAGATGAACTCCGATTTCTTCGGGTTTGTGTCGTAAAACTAGGCTTAAGAATCTGCCAACTTGATTTGTAAGGTCTTTCATCTTACATGCATACCTGTAGAGATGTTGAAACACAACCCCGGACCTCTAGCGGAGGGACGGCCCCAACGTAAATGATGGACGACAATTGATTTTTTCCCGAAAGAATTTATCCTGTTCATATGATTAAAACATTAAGTAAACCCCTTCTCATCTTTCTGAGTCTCTTTGTCCTCAGCACCACAACATGCGCTGAAGCAGGTAGTGAAGCTGTATTTAAATTCCTCGGTACCAGTACCGAGGAGGTTGGTGATAAACTAGAACTGGGTAAAACCGTAAAAATTGACCTATTCGCCGAAGCGACCGGCGATGTTGCGTTCACTTATGACTGGGAACCGAAAACTATCGATTGGTCTATCGATAGTACGACCGGTGCTAAATTCGTTAAGCAAAAAAAGCGCGCATTTTTTGAATGGTCACCCATACCAAGTGACGTCCAAGGACAACCCATCTCAATCACCTTCATCGCTACCGATCAAAACAAAAAGCAAATACAGAAAAAGTATACATTTCAAGTCGTGTTCGGAGAAGGTGGCCCAGTATTTGATACGCAGAAAGTCCATACCCAAGATCCGAAAAGTCAGGAACCGGTGACTTTCAAAGTCAAGATCAAGCACCCCTCTTGCCAGAACAAAAATTGCGTTCAATTACGGCTCAAAGAAGATACGGCACCGGCCGGTTCGACATTCACGCATCATGACCCGCTTGTGGGAACCTTTACTTGGCAGCCCACTGCAGAACAACGTCAAAAGCGTTTAACCGACATCACCTTCTTAGCCAAAGATACCAAGTATCCAGAAGTGGAATACACCGTTTCGGTTCTTATGAGATCTACCGGCGACAACACTACTCCTCCGACAATTGACGATACATGCAGTGGCGAAAACGTTTTGAACCATGTTCCATTGAATGCCAAACGCGATATAGCAAACGAAAATTATAAAGTAGAATTTACGACCTCCGAGACCTTTGAAGAGGCTGTTGTCTATTGGAATATTGGCCGTGACCATAATAATTCACCGCTTGCGTGGCGGGAAGCCCCAATGACGCTGGTAGATGGCAAATACGTCGGTGAGATAGAATCGGTGGGAAGCTTCATTGACCCCAATGTCGGTGTTATTCCTGTTAATTATGATATCTGTGCTTACGGGGAGGATAAATATGTATGCGTTCCTAAAAATGGAATCTACACCTTCCTTGCATCGTTTCCTGAAGCTCCGACATGCCTTAATGATGACAACGAACCCAACGATTCAATGAGTGAAACATCGAGCCTAAAGACCGAGAAATACACTTTTTTCATGGCATGTCCGGGCGATAATGACTTCATAAAAACTACATCATCACCTGGGGTCGAATCCAAAATGGTTTTTATTTACAACAAAGGTGCACAACTCAATTTTGAAGCCACCGGCCCGGATGGCAATTCTGTTCCGGTAGAAAAGTCTGACTGCACCGGCTTGGCCTCTATAGACACGACTTCTGCAAGCGGTGGGGATTTTACCGTGAAAGTTAGCGGAGAAAACATTCCATATCGCGCTCAGAAACTGATTGTTGAAAGTAGCACCACCGATAGGAATTGCATCGATAAAGCGAACGAACCCAACGATAGCGGTAGTCAAGCTACCACGGTTACGTCCGGCCAGAGTTTAAACGCAGAAATCTGTGAGCCGACAGACATCGATATTTATAAATTGACGGCGACTGCCGGTCAGAAAATAACAGTGAACGCGCTATTTAAAGACGACGAAGGGGATTTGGAGATGTTTCTATTCGACAGTTCGCAGAAAAATAATCTGAGCGATATAACTGCGGAAGCACTCGTACGAGCAGATACCCCCACCGACAACGAATCGATCGAGTACGTAGTAGAAACAGGAGGTGATTTTTACGTAAAAGTTTTTGGTTATCAGTTTGAGGCCGACCAGCGTTCTTCATATGCTATAAATTTTGATGTGAGCCAACCCGCCCCACAATGCGATAACGATCCATATTCACTTCAAGACAATCATTCACAAGATAATGCCGCCTTGTGGGTTTACGGACAAAATATCGACGAAACCGGCCTTGAGATATGTAAACAGGTCGATGACTGGTATAAAAGGGCCGAACTTACGGGAGTGAGGCTTTACGGACAGCTTTTCGCCGATCCGAGTAAGCTCGGTAGTATACGTTGGCGCATCTACGATATTGAAGGAAACCTGCTCTCCACCGCTGAACTTGTTGACAATTCATACTATAAACTCGATTACATACCGCCACGAGATATGTTCATTTTTCACAAAATCAATGCTACTCTCGATAAGATTGAATACGATTTAGCTATAGATTAAGGCTTCACTTGAAAAAGATTTCGGCGATTTAAACTCACCGACGCTAATGGTCTAAACCGGATTTAAGAATCCAACGCGAAGATATGTTCTTAAATCTGAGCGTATTGCGTCGAACACCAAAAAGACCAGCGAACTCAACGTAAACAACGGCATTCTCTTCGTCTCCCAAAGCGCGTACAACCTTATAAGATTTCACTTCAGTCATCCAACTTGAATCATCAAACCTTTCCTTCAGCAATTCGCTTGAAAAGCTTTCGCATGATTTGACCGAGTTTGAACAAGAAAAGCGGGTAATCTTTGCCGTTAATTTTGCCTCGTCGGAAAGCGTTGAAAAGTCGTCTGTTGAGATGGATTCAATCTCGGTACAGCGTATTTTAGATTTAGTCTCTTCGATTTTTTTCAGCGCGCGTTTAAATTCGTCGGTGCAAAAGGTGGCCTGCTTGGTACTCTCGATATGATATTTGACGATGGTCTCTGAATCGCCAAATTTAATTGCATCAAGAATAAGGATGGCGCTTTTTTGGACAGGATGCGCCTGTTCACATCCGAAGAATCCTAAACCCGCAAGGAAAACCAGCGTGACATTCTTCATAGGCCGGAGACAATTTCCATGAAGATTTCACCGCGTTGGGCATAACTGTCATACATATCAAAACTTGAACAGGCCGGGCTCAAGGAGACCACACCGCCCTTTTCGGTTAATTCAACGGAACGATTTACCGCGTCCAACATCGTTGCACACGCATGAACGCTCTGGTGACCCGCTTGTACTAAATGCCTCTGCAAACGTTCGGTAATCTCGCCAATCAACACAACATGCTTGACGTGACCAACCAGCAAGTCACAAAATGAATTCAGGTCTAAGCCTTTATCGAGTCCGCCGGCGATCACCGTTAAACCAACCGGCAAATTTTTCAAGCCAGCAATTGCAGCATGCGCGTTGGTCGCTTTGGAATCGTTATAAAAAAGAATGCCTTGGTGAGTACCAAGCTTTTGCAATCGATGTCGCGGCGCATCAAAGTTTACGACGGCTTGGGCTGAATCACTTAGAGCGACACCAACGCCCAATGCCCCCAATGACGCCGCCATGATATTCAGCGCGTTGTGCGTACCAATGAGCTTAACGTCTTCCATAGAAATAAAAACACGAGAAAGGTCATCCTCTTCAAGATAGATCGTACCTTCGTCAATCCACATCCGTATCGTTCCGTATTCAGGCTTGCTCACTCCATAACTAAAAACGGTTCCAGGAAAAGCCCTCCCCCATTTTTCGACATATCGATCAGACGTGTTGAAGACGCCCACATCGGTGGAGGAAGCATTTTGCATCAGCCGCTTCTTCGCTTCAACATATTCTGCAAAGTCTGAAAAATAATCGACGTGGTCTTCTGCAATATTAGTAAACACGACTACTTCCGGCTTCAAGTTATGGGTTGACCACAACTGAAACGCACTAATTTCCAAAACCAAGTTATCGTAATGAACTTCTTCGCTGACAACTTCGGAAATCGTAACACCGATATTCCCGCACGCTTTCGTACTTCGGCCAGAGCTCGCCAGGATATGGTGGGTCAATTCAGTAGTCGTTGTCTTTCCATCGGTTCCCGTAATTGCAATTATTTCAGAATTGCTTGCCTCCCACGCAATCTCGACTTCCGATACGATCGGGATGGTCGCTTTTTTGAACGCCTCAGTTGAGGGTGGTGCCCCCGGCGATGCCACTATAACTTCGGCAGCCTCGGCAAACAGATTTGAACCCCGATGAAAGTCCACATCGGGAATATCGACAACAAGGTCTTTTCGTGAATCGTAGGCGTCCACCTTTTTATTTAATTTGGATAATAAAGTTGATACAGCCACGCCAGACCGGCCCATTCCCAAAACAGCAAAACGCGTTTTATTTAAAAAATGTTTTGGCATCTATTCTAGCGTTTATTCAGATCTGTAACGAAACGGTCTGCCATTCTGAAAAAATCATCACCGCCAAAGAACAAGACTTTATCTTCCGCGCTGACGGTATCCAAAAGGTAGTTATTAATCTCTTTCTGATCAGGAATAAAAGTAACCTTGAGTCCGCCTTCGCGAATTTTGTTTACGAAAAACTCAGTATCGATTCCAGGGATCGGGTCTTCGTTCGCGGCGTACATTGTCGTTAGAATCACTTCATCACTTCCGGTAAAAGCCGTCGCATACTCATCCTGAAGGTATTTTATCAAAGTGTAGCGATACGGTTTAAACACAGAAATTACTCTACCGGCATCTAAATTCGTCGCAGATTCAAGTACCTTACGCATACACGTTGGATGACTTACGTAATCTTTTACCACCGTTACGCCGCCGCCTTTAACAACTGTGAATCGATTTTCAATTCCCTCGTAAGTTGAAAGCGCCTTCTGAATATCCGAAACCTCAAGACCTATCCGAACCCCAACAGATATAGCAGCCATCGCATTTACGATATTATAAACCGCTGGCAAATTGAGTTCAAATTCGCCCAACCATTCCTCTCGTTGAAAGGCTTCGAAACGAATCGGCAAAGTGTCAGAAATTATTTTGGCGGTAAATTCAGAAGGGTTGTCCACACCGTATCCAGTGAGACGTTCTTTTGTCATTTCCGAAAGTTCACGATTACCATCACAATCAAAATTCGCAAAACCTTCGAATAGACGTTCATTCTGATCAATAAAGGAACACATCGTCCTTTTGATATCATCGAGGTCTTCGTAGTAATTCAGGTGGTCGGCTTCCAAGAAGTTACACACTGCGTAATTGGGCTTGAAGTTTAAATGAGTACCATCGCTTTCGTCGATTTCTAAAACCATCCACTCGCCGCCTCCAGGCCGCGCATTGGTACGGAAATTGTTGAGCATTCCACCAATCACAAAACCCGGATCTTTTCCGGCGCATTCCAACATCCATGCAATCATACTCGAAACGGTTCCCTTACCGTGTGTCCCGGTCACACCGATGGTTTTATAACGTTCGCTTATCGCACTCAATATTTCACTGCGATGTACGATTCTCATTCCTGCGGCAATCGCTGCAACAAGTTCGACGTTGGTCTCAGGAATCGCGGTTGAAACGACGATCAATTCGGCCCCTTCAATGTTCTTTGGATCGTGTCCGATTGTGACTTGTAGCCCCTCATCCCTCAGCGCCTCGGTTAAACTGCTTTCCCGAACATCGGATCCGCTGACCTCAAAACCATTAACAGCCAATATTCTGGCAACACCGGAAACACCGATACCCCCGATACCCAACATATGAATTCTCTTAACATCTTTAAGCATTGCGACCTCGTTTTTAGCGCGGCTGATGGATACCCGAATTTGCTGGAAATTACCAATCCTGCAGCCTAACCACAAACTTTATAGGAGCCCGCTTTATTCCCCCTGATCCTAACCTCTAGTTTAAACGGTCTTGAGCACTTCGTCTTATTTTGGAAGAACAACGATCGGGCCCTGATTGGGAACGGCGTCAACAAGCGCGTAATTAACGCCTAAATGGTCAACCGTCCTGACTGGAATTGAAATTTTGTTTTGAGTGGCTTCGACTTCAGCCCAACCTGCAGGCAGACGCGTCTTAATCGTCAGCGGGAAGTCAAATTTGGAATCGTCCATTTCATCAATCAACGACAAAATCTGATGTTCTTCTGTGGACGAATGCATCGTGACGGTAGCCGTATCTCTTTCCTGGGCGTATTTTACCACATCGGGAAAACGCCCAAACCATAGGTCATCTGAAAACTGTACGAGGTATTGAAGTTCCTCGAGAGTTCTGGCCCGATGTTCTTCTGATAATGCATGATAATGCGTCATAAACCATCCGCGACGTTCGGCCCCGGTTCCCATAATACCATCGATCGAACTTTGCCTGATAACACCACTAGCGCTTTGCAAGTTCATATAGTCAGTTTGATTGACCTTGTTAACACGACCAGTGGTTCCTCGCCCGGCGATGTAATATTGAGCAACAATGGAACGAATATAACGCCCCCACGGGTGCGCAATGGTATCGGCTTTGGACCCCGGAACCATCGCTTCAATAGCCGGCCTGGCTACTTTGTACTCATTTTCGTACCAAGCCATCGCGTTGGGGTCGCTCACCTCAGGTGGCTGATCTATAACCGTTCCGTGTGCGCATAATGCGTGGCCACGGGAAAAAAGACGCTGGAAATCCGGCCAGGTACCGAAGAATGGATTGTTGCCTTCGACCTCTCCAGAAATGACACACCAGGTAACTTTAAACCCAAATTGATCTGCAGTATCAAGCCACCAGTCGAAATCTGGACTGGAATTATCGTCGATCGTGATACTATAGGCGGCGTAATTATCGTCTTTCCAAAGCGTGATATGAGGCGAGTTGGTATCGGCTGGCCATACTTTATTCTCAGGAAGTACGAATCGCTCCGATAGAGGTTCATCCGGCAAGTTCGGACGCTGCATCGTGTTTAAGTTTAGATCCGGGATACACAAGTCGCGGACACAAATCTGCCCGTCGTCACATCCGCAATTCGAATCGATTAGATCAGGTGTATCCTGAACTTTCATATCCGTCTTTGGTGTTACATTCCCCATATCCGTAGATGACATATCGGGCGTTGTTGTCGAGACATCTATCTTCAGCATGGGTTCATTGTTCGTTTCAACGTCGTTGCTGCAAGAAAAATTCCCCACAAGCCCCGCACAGAAAATTACAATTATCGAAGTAAAGCGCATTGAAATTCCGGGTTTAGTCGTAATGCTTAGTGAGTCAGTTCGATACTATACTACCCTTTCGAAAGAAAGGGGTAAAATCGTTTCTCTATTCGAAAGATAAAGATAGTAAGATTTATGTTTCGATCGGAAAAAAAAAAAGGTATTCTGGGCAAAACACATTCACTAAATGCAGAAATGCGCTGGGCATAACTTCTAAACTTTGAAGTCATTTTTATATTCTACTGGAGAATTTTATGAATCATATTATTACGATCAGTTTTCTTGCTTGCTCACTGTTGTCGACGGCAGCATTCGCGAAGCCACCAAAAGCAAAATGTCTTTCGAAAAAAACTCCCAAAGCTTTTGTCGGAACTTCCAACGGAACCTATGAGATTCCCAATGGTCTTTCCAAAGCGACGCGATCTGGAACGGTGGGCCGAAAGGCACTTAAAGTAACAGAGGGATGTGCAATCGAAGCCTCACCGGGAGAGAGCGTGCTCATGTTGTTCCCCGAAAAAATGGCCACAACTTTGAATGACACGTCCAAATTTGAGATTCAATGCGTGGACGCCAAAGAACCCAACGGTAAGTTTTTTGGGTATAACGTATCCCCTTTATTTTCAAAAGCGAGCGGCACCAATTGGGCTCCCCCCTGTGACGCCAAAGGTTTGAATTCAGAAGAGAAAAAATATTGCTCAAAGAAAATAGGCAATACCGAAAGAAACACACATTTTAAACAGATGCTCGAAAAGAAGAAGCTTTATGGCATTCAATTTAGTATTTCCGGTGCACCGAGTTCCTACTCGAGTAATTATAAAACCTACGTTTCTGGTGTTCATGGCAAAATGTTCGTCGCAAATGACGTCGCACCAAGCGGGCGAGCCTACTGCCAAGCATTCCATAAACCCACCCAAAAAGTGCTCTTCAAACTTGAGTTTGATCTCCCTGAGAAAGTCGCCCTCAAAAAAGCACCTTCTGCCGAAGAAATGAAAGTAAAAAAGAATGCTGAGAACGCGAAACGCCGAAGCGATGACGCTGCAAGAGGTCTCAGCCCCTCTGAACAGAGGCAGTTAGACAAAAAAGCAAAACTTGAAGAACGTCGGAAAGCCCGAAAGGCAAAAACAGAAGCACGGAAAAAGGCACGAGAAGCGAAGAAAAAATAGCCAAACTTGGTGGGTTGTCGATGGCAACATCTACCGGCCTTCAACCCCGCAAATTTAGAGCAATTTTGGTTACTACATTCCAACTTTAGCCGCACTAAATTCCGCCCATAAGATATCGAAAAATATTGGACCTTTTAAACACCGCTGTGTGCGCTCCGTACCGATGGTTGGACAATCAAAACAAAAAAAACCTTATTCGTTCGTTCTCAAAGTCGAAGTTTTTGATTCAAAAGCGGCCGGTTGACATCGAAATTCATTCCTGTAAAAAGCGACCTGAACGAGCAATGTACCGAGGTAATGCGGATGATCTGGGCAATAGTTGGAATATCATTAGGCGGCGTGGTTGCGACAGCAGCAGCGAATTTAGGACTACGCGTTGTACTCAAGGTACTTGAGCCCTCTCTTGAAGTACCCGCGGCAGAATGAACCATGTTGAAGGTGCATATACTGCACTGGTTACCCCTTTCGACCACGAAGGTGAAATTGATTTCGCTGGGCTCGAACTCCTAGTAGAAAAACAAATTGAAGGGAAAATAAACGGTTTGGTACCTTGTGGAACCACCGGTGAAGCCTCAACCATGACCGAGGCCGAACAACTGGCCGTCATCTCACGCGTCGCTGATATCGTTAACGGACGTGTTCCCATTATTGCGGGAACGGGGACCAACGACACAAAGAAAACCATTGAATACACTCAGAAAGTTTCAGAAATAAAAGGCGTTGGCGCCGCACTCGTTGTTGTGCCGTATTATAATAAACCCGATCAACGCGGTATCATCCATCACTTTGAAACCGTGGCTCGATACGGAAAATTGCCGGTTGTCCTGTACAACATCCCAGGAAGGTCTGTGGTGTCTATGACCGTGGATTCGGTCGCCCATCTTGCTAAAGATCCAAATATTATCGCCATCAAGGATGCAACCGGAGACATGGTCTACGCGACTCGCCTCAAAGAGTTATGCCCCAGCTTTTCTTTGTTATCCGGAGACGACTTTACAACCTTCCCTTTCATGGCTCTTGGTGGGCACGGATGTATTTCAGTAGTTTCAAATCTTCTCCCACACGTGATCAGTATCATGGTCGCATCCACAGGCAATAAGGATTTTGCGGCCGGACAACTCGCACACTTACGCATTCAAAAATTAGCGCGTGCGCTTTTTGCTGAACCCAATCCTGCGCCAACCAAAGCTGCGGCAAATTTGCTTGGATGGTTTGGAGAAACGGTTCGCGGACCTCTTTTGACTTGTTCCGAATCAACGCTAACGGCGGTCGAAGAAGCGCTTCAAGATGTGAACTTGCTTGAAAAAGACGAACCTGACGACGAAAGCTACTTTTGAATCCATCAATCGCTATAGTCGGGTCAACGGGGCGAATGGGCCGCGCGATTCAAGACGTCTATAAGACCTCAAAGATTGAACGTCCTTCGTTAATCCTCATCAACTCGTCTAAATCCATTATGGAGTCATTTGCAAAGAAAACCTTGCCCGATGTTATCATCGATTTTTCCTCGCCTCACCGATGTATAGAAGCGTTGAACTTTTGCGTCGAAAATCAAATCCCCTTCATTACCGGAACGACCGGACTCACATCGGACCAACAAGAGCACATTTCAACGTCAAGTAGAACGATTCCCATTGTCCAGGCTGCTAACTTCTCCGTCGGCGTACATCTTCTTGCCAAAGCCGTCGCGCAGACCGCAGCCGCGACTCAAAATGGGGATTGGGATATCGAGCTCTATGAAGCCCACCATCGCAATAAGGTCGATGCCCCAGGTGGAACGGCGCTGTTTTTAGGCAAGACGGCAGCTCAGGCTCGCGGGATGGATTTTGAAAAAAATGCCTGTCTTGAGCGCTGCGGAAAAACTGGAAAGCGCACCGAAAATGAAATTGGATTTCAAGTGCTTCGTGGGGGCTCGATCGTTGGAACCCATACGGTTTCATTTTGCGCCGAAGGCGAACTCATCGAGCTAACCCATAAGGCCCTCGACCGGACGATTTTCGCGCGAGGGGCGTTACGAGGTGCAACTTGGATTGTAGATAAATCTGCGGCACTCTACGGGATGGAAGACGTCCTTTTTAGCGGATGACGATTTAGCGTTATTTCGTTGGAATCGTTCGCGACCGAAAAATAACATCGTCGCCTTTTGAGACGGCTCCACATTTAACAGAAATATTTCCAATGTTATCATTTTCGGCAGTGGCTGTTTCCCTCTTCTTTCCCGTTAATTTCCAATCAGGGTCCAAATTTGTTGGCGGCAAACGTGTGAATTTCACTTTCACATCAACAGCTTGATCACACTTTAAATTAGGTAATTTAGAGCGGGGAATTTTACCGATGATATTAACTTCAGCTCCGTCGTCACCACGGATAGCCTTGTAAGTGATGGTACTTCCTTCATTTGAAAATTGACGGCCGCCGTTGCTATTAATCGGGATCATTTGTCCGCCAATTTCAATAGGGTGGAGAATAATAGGGATATCGACCTCGAATTGGTCCGGAATAGAAAACCCAGTCTTCGTACCCATCAATGCCTTTAGTTCCAAAAGCGCCGAGATGGTTACTTCTTCTTCGGTCATTTCAATCTTTTGTTGCCGTACAGTGGAACCGACTCGAAGGTCTAGGTCTTTTTGGCCGCAGGCCGATCCCAAGAACAAGATGATAGTGAAGATATAAATTTTTGCGTTCATAATTGTACCTCAAAAAGTAAAAAATCTGCCTAGAACAACGCGGCTTAATCAAAAAATGCAATCGACGTGCCATCAACCCATCTCGCTTAACGCCTAAAGTACGGTGAATTTAACCGACTCGTTGTTTGTTCATGGCAAGTAGGGTTGCAATTAGTGTAGATTTTGCGCCGCAGTGATTTAAGCATCTGCGTTAGTTTCCCATCTCAAATGCGATTTCAAAACGGGAAACTGAAAAATCAAAAACCAAAACCGCGTCTTACCCTCCGTTTTTCAACGCACACTTGACCAATGCCGGCCGCCCTCCTAAATAAGGAGCGACGTAGAAGAGAGTTCCGGATGGCAAATTTGAACACATATCGTTTTTGGACTTTCGTTTTGATCGTTTTCTTAGCCAGCTGCCAAAGTGCGGACGACAAGCTGCGATCAACCGTGTTCAATTATCTTGAAGCGGAGATCAACTATTCGGCACCACACCGAGTTTTTATCTATCTGTCTGATGCTGACCAAAGTTCGACGACGAGTGAAGCGTTTGCAAAAACATACCCGAAGAAAAGCGCGCGGCCCGATGCGACATTCAAAATCGTCAGTATAGAAGATAAAGCGGAACTAAAAGAAGTCGTCGTCGAGATCGACGAGGGTGGAAAAAAGGAAACGCAAAATTTTCTAATATCGAAAAACAAAGCTGGAAAATACCGTATTTTGTTGGGATTGAAAGAAATCGCAAACATTCGAACCCAATTGGAAAAAGCGAGGCGACTGGTCACAGACGGAGCAACCGATGAAGCCCAAACTGTAGTCGAACAGGTATCAAGTCGCCCCTTTCGTGCATCCCATCCCGAAAGATACGACAAAGAGATCGAGGAGGTTCGTCAATATATTAAGACCTACACCGAGAGAAAAGCGTTTGATCGCAGGATAGGAAATGCAAATAAGTTGAAACTAAGCGATCTGAGAAAAGAAATAGACTCACTAAGAAAGGACATCCCGGAAGAAGATCAAGATCTTCAAGACGCGTTAGATATATTGCAGAAAAGTTACCTAGAACGATTCAAGGAAGAAGCGATCGAAAACTTTCTGATCACGAATAAAAGGGTGAGAACCGTTTCCTCGGATTGGGGATTCGTCAAGTTGCTCACCTTTACTGCTGTCAACAATACGAAACGAACGGTGAGCAACCTCAAAGTGACTGTGGAGTTCATTAATTCTGAGGGAGGAAATGTGCTAAAAGAACTACAGCTTGAAGTCGTTAAACCTAAAAAGCTTTTGGGTGTAAACAAAGAAGTGTCTTACCGAAAAGAACTTCGTGAACCGCCACAAGGATGGGGTGGAAAGCTGGTCAACCTTGAAGTAAAAGACATTAGCTTTGCGAACTAAAACATCATGACTCAACAATCCTGGTTCAGATTAGAACTCTTTACAGAACGTCCAAACTCAGTAGCTGCAGAACTTTTTGAAGCAGGTGCTTTAGGCGTCGAAACTCAAGATATGGAAACTTTTGAGGCGGATCCCATTCCAGATGGGTACGCAAGAGTCATTGCATTTTTTGAAGCAGACAAAGAAGCACCAGTAATAAATACGCCCCACAACTCCATGGTGTATCAAGCTTATAATGACCTTTCGTGGCAGGAATCCTGGAAACGCTTTTTTCGGCCCATCGTCGTTTCCGATAGGATTATCGTCGGTCCCCCATGGGAGGATTTTGAAGCTCCAAAAAACGGATTCAAAATAGAAATCGAACCAGGCATGGCCTTCGGAACAGGTACCCATGAAACGACCCAACTTTGTGGTCGGATCATAGAAGAGTTAATCGTTGAACAGAGACCCGACGAAATGTTGGACGTCGGATGCGGCTCTGGAATTCTTTCCATTGCGGCTGCCAAACTCGGAATACAGGAAATATTCGGTATCGATAACGACGAAACGGCTGTAGCGGTCGCTATCGAAAATGCACGACTCAACGGCGTGGACGAAAAGGTTCTAAACTTTTCAACTGAATGGGAAGACAAAAAATATGATCTGGTCGTTGCCAATATCTTGGCCCATATTCTTCAATCTCTAAAACCACAACTTTACGCGGCTGTAGCTGAAAAGGGACGCTTAGTTCTAAGTGGAATCACAGATGTTCAATTTGATCCCTTCCTTGAAAAATTTGTCTCAGAAGATTGGGAAATTGTCGAAAAACACGCGCTCGGAGAATGGCGAGCAGTCGTATTGAAATCTAAATAATGAGACGTTTTATTTCAGCAGATCTTGAGGGTCAACTTGAATCAAATGCGACGCTCACTCTCCCCAAAGCCGCTTCGCGACATCTACTAAAAGTTTTACGCCTTAAAGAGGGTGCCCAAGTTGAACTCTGTGACGGAAACGGAACAAGCGCGATTGGCACGATTCAGGGTTCCGAAATAGAAATCGGTAAAGTGGAAACACATGATGCCCCTGAAAAATGTTGTGTTGTTTTGTCTATTATCAAAAGCGAACGCTTTCGTTTTGCAATAGAAAAACTTGCAGAATTGGGGATCACGGAAATACGACCTCTCCTTGCAAATCGGAGCCAACTAAAAATCCCTAAACAAAAACGCGCAGATAGGCTTGTAAAATGGAATCTTATTGCTGAAAACGCGATCCGGCAGTCGGGACGTTATTTCACTCCTAAAATCTATCTTCCCGATTCAGCCGAAAACATTAGTAAGCTCGATTACAATCATATTTTGACCGATCCCAATGCAAACAAAGGTTTAACTAAGATCGAAAACCCCGCTATTTGGATTGGACCAGAGGGTGGCTTCGACAATTCGGAGTTTGAATTATTGCAGGGATTTAAAACGCTCTATTTATCTGACGCGATTCTACGGGCCGAAACGGCCGCGATTGTTGCTACGACATTAATCAAGACGAGTAGCGCCGGGGTTTCGCTCGGTTCAGAAATCCCCAAAACACAAACTTAATCCGATTCCCAAGAAGAGTTTTAGTCTATATACTTTATTCAACACATCCATCATTAAAACATCTTAAAGATATCAGACTCGGGAGATTCAATAGTCTATTCTGGACGGGGCTTTTTCCAGTCGCGGTAAAGACCGATATTGGTTTCGAGAAAACAGCCCAGTTTTAACGCCGAGAAGACTTTCAACCATTTGACGCCTAACGAACGACAGCCGACTAATAGGTTCGAAAATCGTATCGCGCGGCCAACTTAACATCGTCCATCTAGATTGAAAAATAGGCGTTAACCACCTGCTCGTGAATTGGTAATAACCCAAATGAGATCGTCTGCCTTCACTATATCGATTGAGCTTATCTGAGATGTGACCTTGAGTTTGTATAGCAGCATTGAGAGCCATCGCATCAACGAGCGCTAAATTGGCCCCCTGCCCTAGTTGCGGCGACATCGCGTGAGCCGCATCACCAAGCAAAACAACACGATCTGTATTCCAAGTGTTCATTCTAACATCGTGATATGCGGCAACTTGAAGTTCTTCCAGCGAGGAAACTTTAGCGAGTAAGGGCTCAGTGTCTGGGGAAAGAGTGAGGACTTCATCTCGCCATGCATTTAGACCCCGTTCTCTCCACGCGTCTACGCTTTGCATTTCGATGGACCAGAACAGGGAAGTGAGATTCGTTTTAACATCGTGGTTTACGAAGCCGGTGGGTAAATGCCCAATCATTTTTTTCGTATTCTGATAGACCTGAGAGAGTACTTTCTGCTTAGTAAATAATGGACCGCTTTTCGGTGCGTCCGCGATATGCCAGATTGCTCCCCAAGGATACGGAATTATTTGAGACTTAATTTGAAGCTGATCTCGTAAGGTCGACCGTGCTCCGTTCGCGATAATAACGAAATCAAACATCCCCTTCGTTTTTCCCTTTTCATCTTTCAAAACGACCGAGTCCCGGCGCTCTTCTAGGGTTTGGATGTCAACGCCACATTCCACCGGAATCTTTTCATTTAGAGCTGCTTGAAATAGTTCCATGAACAGGGCCCCGCGATGAATCCCGACACCGTAGGCATCCGGGTCGATATCCGCATAACCAATATCGAGAATCGGACGCCCTTTCTCGGTTTCTCCAAAAAGCCGATCGACCCGCGCGCCCAATTCTAAAATCGATGGTAATAAACCCAATTCAAATAAAACTTCTAATCCCGAAGGTTGCATCAGGATTCCAGCCCCCACAGGCTTAGGTTCTTTTATTTTCTCGAAAATGACGACGTCGTGTCCAAGACGTTTCAGGAAGAGGGCCGAGGACGCTCCCGCAGTCCCGCATCCGACAATCGCAATTTTATACTTTCTCTCCATGACCTAATCTTTGCATAAATCTTTAGAATAAACACGATGAATCTAATGCCTTCATTCAGCCAAACGGGTTGTGTCACCTTGAAAACATTGCTTAAACCATCAAAAAAGGACAGCGATTTAAGAGGCACAAAGACGGCTCCGTCGTACATGGAAAAACCCAAAGTCGTTCATCATTTTTAATTTTTCTTTCCGAAGATATTGAAGGCGGCCAAACCTCATTTCGAGAATACGAAGATGTCGGGGAAGAACGAGCCGAATATCGTTTTGACGTGACACCAAAGACCGGTCTTGCGCTCCTTTCCCCATGAGAAGTGGCACAAAGGATTGGAGGTTACAAAAGGAATAAAATACGTTCTGAGAACGGACGTTCTTTACGAAAGTTAACTCTTCCCATAATCAGACTCCCGGTGTTGATTCATGTTCGATTGATAAATTTGCAATCATCTTAGAAGAACGAGAATCTAGCACGACGCGTTGTAAAGCGCACCCGCACTTGACTTGTCGGTTTGGGTTAGACAATCTAACCGGTGAATCTAGTTCAGGAAATTGCGTGTTCAGAATCGTCACTCTAAGTATCGTGTTGTCTATCTCAACATTAAGCATGGGCTGTATAGAAGACAATCGGGTTCCGCAATCGTTGGCGATTTCCCAACCTTCGGGAGGTGCTAAGATTGTTTTCGATCTCGATGCACGACCCTTCCCCGAAATTCCTTTTCCGAACAACCTAGCAACACGAACCGATCCGACCAGCCCAACCGGAAAACGAATAAATGTTTCTTTCAAAGGTTCAAGCGACCAAGAAGAAGAGGTGAGAAAAGCTCTAAATAAAATGACTGGATTCGGAGTCGTATCCCCGCTCTGGGTTCGCTTTGATAGCCCTATCGATTTGCAAAACATCGTAAATCGACATCAAGAGGCAATTCCTAACCTAGACGATGACGCTGTATATTTGGTAAACGTGGATAAGAAAAGCCCTGGTTATGGAGAAATAGAACTTCTGGATCTCGGACGCGGAAACTTCCCAATATTGATGAAAGAACCCGACCGCTACTTTCCAAATGATCCTCGAGAAATGGGAACCAATCTTTTATTCGAATCGGTCCGCGAAATCGATTTAAATGGCAACGGCGTTTTGGATCCGATTGAAGATACGGACGATGATGGCGTCTGGGACGAACCCAATTTACTCAACCCGGCCCAAGACCCCTACGATCCGGGTAACACTTTAGAGTGGTACGAAAAGGAAACCAACACGCTGATTATTCGCGCCCTAAAACCCTTGCGCAAAGAGACCACCTACGCTGTCGTACTTACGTCAAAACTCATCGATATAAATGGACTTCCGATCGACTCTCCTTTCCCGGGCATCAACCACACACAACAAAATCAAGAATTGGAAGGACTCCATCAAATCCTTCCCGAAAAATTCCCCAATCGCTTTACTCAGAATCTAACTAACGTTCGGTTCGCCTGGTCGTTTACAACTCAAGACCCAACCAAAGAAATGCTTGGAATTCGTGCGGGGCTTTATGGAGAAGGTAAATTCTCCTACTTAAAAGAAAAGTTTCCCGCCGAACTCAAAATGATTCATAACATAGAAGCTCCCGGAGTCGACGCGCCGTTAACATACGACCTGGCCAGCATCATAAAAATACTCCTTCCCGTCTTTGGGGACCAAATCGGCCCCGAATCCAGTGCCGCAATAGAAGAATCTTATCAACACGTCGATTACGTTGTTTCAGGCAGCTACATTTCCCCCTATTTCATGGCCGATAAAGATGGGCTTGCCGACACGGGGGAGCTATTGGTTTCTCTCGACGGGAATCCGCAGGACGATGATGAAGCATGGAATATTGATCCCGACACCGGTAAAGGTAGCGTTGGCGAAGAAGAGGTTACCTTTATATGTTCTGTACCGAAAACGATTCCCGGAGTCCGCGAACCCCCTTTTAATACGATGCTCTACTCTCATGCGATTTCTTCGACCCGTTTAGAGCTTATATTATTCGCCGGCTCTTTCGCAAAATTTGGCTTCGCGGCTTGCGTTATCGATGCGGTCGGACACGGGGTCGTTGTACCTTCAGAATTTGAAACGCTTCTCGACCTTGCGACTAAAAACCTAAAAATACCCAACTTTCCTTTGATGTTAAACCATCATCGCGCTCGCGATCTGAACAACGACGGTATTCCTGATTCAGGCGGAAAAGCGTTTTCTTCCGACCTTTTACATTCTCGAGATAATCTGCGGCAAACTGCCGTCGACCAAGTTCAACTCATACGAATCCTTCGCACCTGGAACGGCACAAAAAAGTGGGCCGATGACATCGACGCGAACGACCCCTACATTTCCGTACGCGGCGACCTCGTTGGAGGTTTCGATCAGAATGGTGATGGAAAAGGTGAAATCGCTGGGGATTTTAACGGTGATGGCATCGTTGACTTCGGCGGTGATAGGACCTTTGTCGCTATGGGGACTTCACTGGGTGGAATTCAGACCAGCATCACCGCAGCGGTAGAGCCAACCATTCGGACCGCAGCATCAAATTCAGGTGGAGGCGTCGTTGGCGAACTCGCTTCAAGGACAACGATTTCCAATGTTCGTAATGGCGGTTTATTACGCTTAATGGGTCCTTTGTTGACCGGACACCCATTTCTGGATGCCGACGGAAAATGGACCTCTGGCAACATGTTTTTGGGCTGGACTTTGGCCACAGCAGACGAACAAGTATTTGTTCCATTAGGTATCGTTGAGGGATTGGAAAATGGATACAGAATTGTCCTAAGAAACCCCAACCGCGAAAAGCGTGAAGTGGTTCCCGACCACGAAAAGAAGTCAGAAGTGTATATTCGCAATGGAACATTTCGGGTCGGAATTTCCGCAGATGCCATGATGGCCACCGAACGACGAGCCCGACTTGGGTTAAATATAAAAATAAGCGCGCGTGATGACATTATGGGTTGTCGCCCTCAAACCAAATGTGGGGAAACGACCTGTCCTGACAATCGTAATTGGACTTGCACGAAAAGCGAAACGGACACCTGTATGACGATAACGAACTGTGTGTGGGAGTTTGATCCAGAGGAATTGCAAACTCGTGACGATGAAAACCAAACGATTCATATCGATGCGTTTAATAGGCGAACGGTAAAAGATCCCACTTCGATGGGAGACCCGCTCATCATCGAGATTTACGATAACCAGGGCGAACTCGTCCGTACGATTGACACCTTTTTGGAACATACCGTTTACGAAAATATTATTTATCCTGAAGGCGCGCCGCTTGCGGCAATCACGGAGGGTTTTGGACTCCAACGTCAAACACCCAACTTCAGAAAATTTTTGGCTCTCGGGCAGACGCTATTGGAAGGAGCTGATCCTGCCGTCTTCGCCCCCCACTACTTCGAAGCGCCCTTTTCATTTCCGTACGAAGACGAGCGATTTAAGGAGGGGACGACGAATTTCTTGATGATGGGAACCATCGGTGACCAAGTTGTTCCTATTTCCAATTCGCTTGCGATTGCGAGATCAGCAGGAATCATCGATCTCAAGAACGAAGACGGGACCCGAAAGATGACGCAGAACCAATTTCTCGTTCGCAATTCTGTTTATGAGGGCGTTGCTTGGTTTAACCGATTCGTGAAATTTCCCGATTCTCTATTTGATCCCGACGATTTAGATAACGGCACATTCAAACCCGGCGAAAATAAGGACGCGGATGATCCCCTTCGGATTACGATTTCGACAACACCTGACCGTGGGGTTTCTGGTCTGCGCCTGTCCTATCTATCGCTTACCGGCGCGCATACATTCAACGCCCCGACCCCTGCTGCTACCTTCGATGCGGCCTCTTTTATGACCAACCTTGTAACTCTATATTTGGCAAATTCTGGCTCTAGCATCTCAGATGACCCTTGTATGGCTGACCTCTCTATGAAAAGCTGCACTTTCATGGATATCGAAAATTTTACTCCTCAAAAAATAAAATAACCTTATGGCAGAACATCCCAAAGAGCTCCAAAGCGAGCGACGCATTTTTTGTAATCGCACACTTAACTTAAGATCGATCAAAGCGATTGGGTTCGATATGGACTATACCTTGGTCCATTATAACGTCCAAGCATGGGAGGGCCGCGCGTTCGACTACACAAAAGAAAACCTCGCCGAAATGGGATACAATGTTGGAGATCTCAAGTTCGATCCTTCTTTTGTGAACCGGGGCCTGGTCATTGATCGCAAAAAAGGAAACCTCTTAAAAGCAAATCGCTTCGGGTACATCAAAGCAGCTGCGCACGGTACCGAGATGGTTGAGTTTCGTCAGATGCGTAAAATGTATCGACAGACCACCGTGGACCTCTCCAATTCTCGATATTATTTTCTTAATACGCTTTTTTCACTTTCAGAAGCTTCCATCTATTCGCAGATGGTCGACAAATTGGACAGTGGGACATTAACGGCCGGTGATGATAGCCCGATCATGGGATACGCCGAACTTCACGACCTGGTCAGAAAAGCCCTCGATCAAGCACATGTAGAAGGAAAATTAAAAGCTGATATCTTGGCAGATCCGGCACACTTTATCGAAGAAGATCCAGAACTCATCCCGACGCTTCTCGATATTAAGGCGACCGGAAAAAAACTATTATTGATTACCAACTCTGGATATTATTACACCAAAAACGTCATGGATTACCTATTTGAGGGTAAGCTTCCCAACAAAATGAAATGGAATGACCTCTTCGATATATCAATCGTTTCAGCGCGTAAGCCCGCTTTCTTCCAGAGTAAGCCGCCTGTGTTCGAAGTGATCAACGAAGACGGACACCTACAACCTATGCAAGGAAAATTACAGGCTGGAAAAACCTATCTGGGCGGGTACGCAAAGCTTATCGAGAAGAGCCTCAAGGTAAGAGGCGATCAAATCTTATATGTAGGCGACCATATTTACGGCGACGTTCACGTCTCAAAAGCACTCTCACAATGGAGAACATGTTTGGTAGTTCGAGAACTCGAACGTGAAGTAAAAGCCATCGCTGCCGGACAAAAGGCCTCAGATACTATTGCAAAATTGATGAATAAAAAGAAGTGCTTAGAGCACGAATTTTCGGCAACAAAGTTACAAAGGTTACGAATAAAAAGTGACCTTTTCGACGACCAAGGGTCGGCTGAAGATCTTAAGAAAAAGATGGATAGCATCCGACAGGAGCTTATTGCCATCGATGATGAAATTCGTCCTTATGCAAGTACCGACGGACATGGCTTCAACAAAAAATGGGGATATATGCTTCGCACCGGCAATGATAAATCTCACATGACCCGACAAATCGAACGTCACGCTGATCTGTATACGTCTCGCGTCTCCAACCTCTTACACTATACCCCTTTCATGTATTTCCGGGCTGCCCGCGGCGCCCTACCCCATGATTGCGAAGGTAGCTATTATTACTAACCTAATTTACTAACTAAAAAAAAGGTAAAAAAAAATGCATGTTATAGAACCCGCAAAATCATCACGATCGAAATGCAAAGCTTGCAAAGAAAAAATTGAACAAGGCGAACTCAGATTCGGATTCTATGATGACCATTGGGATAGTTTCAAATGGCATCATTTGCCATGTGGTGCGGGTTTTGATCGCAACGCCTTCCTCGAGGCTGTCGAAGATTTTGACGGCGAAATTGAAGATCTTGAACAAATCTTGGAAGACGCTAAAACGGCGATGAAAGGTAAAACGATGCCTCGCGCCGAACCTGCTCCAAGTGCACGCGCGGCCTGCAAACATTGTGGTGAAAAAATTGAACCCAAAGGGGCGCTTCGCGCAGTTGTTCCGATTGAAGTTGAAGGCTTCGGTAAGAGTCCCGGATTCGTACATCCAGGATGTGCCGCTGACTTTACTGGAGACGATGCCGATACGCTGTTGGCGCAAATTCTGGAAAACAGCCTTCTGACCGATGAGCAAGTCGTCGAGCTAGAAAACGCTTTTTAGCCAACACTTTTTGTCGAACGGCAAAGACCACCCCAACGTTATTCAATCAAACGCGGTTGACGAACCCCTATATAAAAGTCCAGAATATACATAGTTTCTCCAGGGATTAATATGAGCATCATAGACAGACTAAACTTACTTGTTCGTTCTGAACTTTCAGGACTTTCTTCAAAGGGGGAAAAGTACCGGTCAACCATGAGCGATGTGGGCAGCTCAATGCGGGGCGCAAAACGCCAACAAATCGAACTGAGTCGAATGGAGAAAAACATCATTTCCCAGATACGCGAAACTCGAGCAAAAGCCGATACTTGGGAAGAACGTGCAATTCTGGCACTAAAAGCAGGTGAAGAAGATCTGGCCAAAGATGCGCTGATTGTAAAAAACAAAACCTTAGATGAAGCTGACAACTTAAGAGAAGAGCTCCGAAATATCCGCAGCGAAATGAAAGATTTGCAAAGCGCGATGGAAGCACTAGAAATGAAACTTGAAGGCGCTAAAATAAAAAAACAAGCCTTCCGAAACTCGGACGCCAATCGAAACGAAAGCAATTGGGATGCTGAGTTAGCTCGACGAAAAAAGGAATCTCACTCCTCAGCTCCACCTGCGTCTAAGAGTTCTGATAACGACCCCTTCGAATCAATCGGTGGAACGGGCACTGATGGTACGGCTTTTGACACAGACCGAAGCTTTCGTGAATTTGATAGGATGTCGAAAAAAATTGGCGAAATGGAAGCCGGTCTGGACGCCTACGATGATCTTTCTGGAGACGATTGGGCAGACCCTCGCCGTCGAGAATTGGAATCCATCTTCTCGAAGATGGAAAAAAAGAAAAAATCGAGCGATGATCTCTCCAAATTGAAGAAAAGATCAAACGACGATCTATCCGACCTTAAGAAAAAATTTGAATGAACTTACCCTCAAATAAACCCAACTTCCTTATTTTAGCAGGGGGTTCAGGAACACGTTTCTGGCCCTTGAGTCGACGCGCTAACCCCAAACAATGCTTGGAATTGTATGGCGGAAAATCTATGCTTGAGCACACGATCGATCGCGTGAAAATCCAATCCCAACGGACTCAACGCTACCTCGTTTTTGGACCGCATCTCGTTGATAAACTCGCAGATCACGACGCTCTTTCGATTATTGAACCGTCAGCACGAAACACTGCTCCGGCAATCGCTTTGGGCGCGCTGATTGCGGACCATTTCGATCCTGGAGCACCAATTGTTGTATTACCTTCTGACCATTTCGTCGGCGACGTTGAAGCTTTCTCGGACGATATAAATACCGCCAGCAAGTTCGCAAAAAAAGGTAAAATCGTGACCATTGGAATCCCTCCTACCCGACCGGAAACTGGCTTCGGTTATATAAAGAAAGGGGATGCATTCAGTGAGGGCTTTGTGGTCGATCGTTTCGTCGAGAAGCCGGATTTTGCGACCGCGGTGAACTATCTGGCCACCGGAGATTACGTATGGAACGCCGGAATGTTCGTCTTTACTTACGAAACCTTACTGAGCGAAATCAAAAAACAATTGCCCGGTATGGTAAGTGGTCTTACCAAAATCAAAGCGGTCTTAACTCAAACCGCGCCGAAGAATTGGGAGGTGGCTTCAGACCTCGTGAGGGAAACGATTTCAAAAGAATTCCAAAGCTTTGAACGCATCTCAATCGATTTTGGAATTATGGAAAATGGAGAAAACATCGTGGTCCTCCCTGCTTCATTTCCTTGGAGCGACCTTGGACATTGGGCAGCTATGGCCGATGTACGAACCGCGAATAGTGAGGGCAATATTGTTCATCGAAACGACGAAGAAAACACCTTCTTCCATGCATCCCAAAATAATGTCGTTTCTGTTTCGAGTGACCGATTTGTTGCAATCGTCGGGATAAATGACGTCGTCCTTGTTGAAACCGATGATGCACTCCTCTTGATTCCAAAATCAAAATGTCAGGATGTGCGCGAGGTCGTGTCCTACCTCTCTGAACACAAATCAGAACTTATCTGAAGTTAAAGTTATCGCGTAAATCAATTGGGTTTCACCGAAACGTTCGACCTGCTCTTGGTGCTCCATGCCCATTTTTTCCAACAAACGAATAGAAGCGAGATTCGCTTTTTGTGTTTCCGCCCATAGGCGCTTCAGAGATAAGGTTGCGGCTGCGTATTCAAAAATCCTACCCAGTATTTCGCTCCCGTACCGCTTATTCCAATAGTCGGGAACCAACTGGTACGATACTTCGTAAGATAGGGCTTCTTGATGAAATGATTTGTTTTCGTAAGGAGAAATATTCACAAGCCCAATAAATGCTCCGTCCAATTTTTGCCTGACAAGAAAATCAAAACTCCCGTCGTCGCTCATCATATTTTCAAACTTTTCGCAGAAAGATGCAGCATCGACAAGCCCACCTAGATACTTCCGAACGCCTACATTCTGATAAAGCGTTTGAACGTCTGACTTATCCTCGAAACGAAGCTTATTGATTAGCGTTCTTTGAGTTTCCAATTTAGCGTTCCGATATCCAGTTCTTCATCGCTCTGAAGTGGTGCGGGCGTAAACGCCGTCCAAATCAAAGCCATCCGAAATAAAATCTCTCACAAATACTTCACCGGTGTCCGGATTCTTAACCGTCGGGGCGCTTTGTAACCTCAAATACCGAAATTCATTCCGGAGCGCGTCCCCCTCGTCCAACGAATCGAGATCAAACTTGTCTCCGCCTGTGGCGGGCCCCATCGGATCAATACACGTCTGGTCATCGCTATTAAAGCGCGTCGCTTCTACGCCACCGAAACCCACCCAATCGTCGGGGTTGTGACTATATTTCGTCTCGTCCACCGCGATATAATCGTGGGGAAAGGTAGACCAGTTTACGAGGTCGTTTGAAACCGATACGATAATGAGATCCATAAAGTTATGATCTTCGTTGACCTCAAACGCGTTTTCGAAAATCACAAAATCAGCCCCCGGCGAATTAACGACCTTGCGCCCTTCCCATTCGAGAATCAAGATGTTGTTCCCAGAGTCGATATCATAGCCACGAGATAGAACATCTTGAGAGCCTGCGTTCTTATTCCCACGAACACCATTAATCGCGTTCGTTTTAATGTTTACCGCCGAGGTCGAGGA
>CALJNB010000019.1 GCA_937981985.1 uncultured bacterium | reverse complement strand
TGGATTTTTTCCTTTGGATTTGCCCGATTTACCCGAAGACATCTCGGAACTCGTTAAGTCCGACAGCGCGACAGCTTTAGAGGCAGGTCAAGTTCTCGCACGATCTTACGATGGGATTAAGCGTGGTTTTGATAAATGCGCGTTTCAACTTATTGAAAATAATACCCCAGATGCGGCGACACCTTTAGGTAGCGTTTTCTTATTCCAACAGAGGGGAAACGTGATTGAGTCAAACTTTAGGGGCGGCGAGGTCGTGCGCGCACACCTTTTGGGACAAATTGATGGGGACGAACTGTCTTTTGTTTATCATACCTTCACATCGACCAATCAACTTTCCCAAGGCAGGGGAAGTATTGAGGCGCATGCCTTAGAAGATGGACGTCGCGAACTTCGAAATCAGTTTGAAATTGGTACCGATCGTGTCGGAAGAAACGAGCTATTGCTTCGAGAGTTGTAAATGGAAGCGCTCTTAAAATCACCAACCGCTAACCAACTATACGTACTCATTCCGCTTGGCATTGTTTTATTGATCGCCACCTATACCGACCTCAAGGAAAAGAAGGTTTATAATAAACTGACCTATCCTGCTGTTGGTGTTGGCCTGATTTGTCATACACTTGCGCTTGGTATTGAAGGTTTAATAAGCGCATTAATCGGAGCGGTTGCTCTTTTCGCCGCAGCTTTGTTGCTATTTATCGGGGGGGCAATGCGTGGTGGCGACGTGAAACTACTTACGGTCGTTGGCGCTTTCCTCGGTTGGTATTCCGGTTTTGAGGTCTTTTTTTACGCGATGTTAACGGGGTCGATCGGAGGCATTATTGTCTCTATCTTTAACGGCTACTTCATACAGATGTTGAAGAATCTTTATATGATCCTAAGAAGTGCCTTGCGTGTTTTGATCTACCGAACGGGTGCGCTTTGGGAAAAGCCCGAATTTGACGAGCGCTCTTGGCTTCCGTTTTCGACTTGGATTTTGCTTGGCGCTATCTTTACGTGGACGAATGTGGTTTATCAATGGCCCGGACTTTTTGTAAAATTTTTGGCCGTTTTTAAGTTTTAACCTGTCCCAAACCTTTCAATAAAACAAAAAAGACGTAGCAGTATCGATAAGGAGATACCCTTATTTAATAGCGAGATAACATACCGACCTATGGTGGAAAAAGGCTCCCTATTTTTGCTACCTTGAATTCTACGCGCGCCATCTTCAAAATATTATTGAAAAGACAAACGCGTGGATAAGTCAAACCCGACCGAGCTTTCCAACCATTTTGCTATTTCGTCGGCCTGAGGTCGGTCGACATGCGTTTCAATATTCACAGAATCCAAAAGCTTAAGAAGATCTTCGGTGCGAAGATTGCCAGGTGCACCGGGTGCGTAGGGACAACCGCCTAAACCGCCGACCGAGCTATCAAAATTTCTAAAGCCTTCCAAAAACGCAGCAAAGGCGTTGGTTAAAGCCAACCCGTGTGTGTCGTGAAGATGCATTGCGAATGCGTCAGCACTCCCAAAGCGTTCCGTGATGCGCGCGCAATTTTCTTTGACCTGCAAGGGAGTACCGATACCAATCGTGTCTCCCAAAGATATTTGGCTGGACCCAAAAGACAATAGCGCATCGGCAATTTCCATGACGCGATTGAAATCGATTTCACCTTCATAAGGACAACCAAAAACTGTTGAGATATATGCACGGACCACACAACCCTGGGAGACTGCTTTATCGATGACTTTCTCAAGTTCTTTAAGCGATTCATTAACGCTTCGATTGATATTTTTGCGGTTATGAGTTTCGCTGGAAGACATGAAGACGGCGATATGTTCTACGCCAGAATCGATCGCGCGTTCTAAGCCCTTATCGTTGGGAACAAGTGCCCAATACGAAACGCCTTCTTTACGTTTGATCGTTTTTGCTACTTCTCCCGTGTTGGCCATTTGTGGGACCCACTTGGGATGAACAAAACTTCCGATTTCGATATCCCGCAAACCCGCATCGGCGAGTTTTTCGATCAAGGAAACTTTTGTCTCAATCGGAAGTATTACCGATTCGTTCTGTAGACCGTCTCGCGGTCCGACCTCAAAAATACGTGCTTGATTTTGAACTAATGCTTTCATGGGGAAAGACTATCAATTATTACCGAAGCTTCAACGGCGATCGCCATGAAGGACAAAAAAATGAATATACAAGGGGCAGCATTGTTCGAGGAAGATCTCTAAGATACTCAAAAGAAACGTGAATATGGGTAGTGCTGAAACTCTCTCGGGAACCGGCCGATAAAGAGCTCGCGTCAATTTCGATGCGAATCATTCCAGGAGTTTTAATGTTCTATTCACATGCGTTCTCTTTTCTTTTCCTCATCTTCGCCGGTGCGGGTTGCAACGAAAGCGTTGCTACCGAAGCGGTCTACCGGCCTTCCGATTGCGCGGATACGGTCAGTCTTGTTCCGGAGATTGCAAAATCAAACCCTGCAGAAAGTATGAAAAAGACCAAGGGCAAGCCTTCAAAAGTAAAAAAGATGACGATCGATCCAAAGAAGGCTCCACCGAAGAAACCCAAAGAGACCGAAACGTCAAAAGGGGAAAACAACAAAATTAATCTCAACGAAGCCACACTTACCCAATTAGAATCGTTGCCCGGTATCGGTCCTTCACTTGCCAAACGCATTGATGCTTACCGGGCGAAAAGGAAGTTCAAACGTCTAAGGGATATTCGTCGTGTAAAAGGCATCGGCTATGCAAAGTACAACAAATTAAAAGAAAAGATTCGAATTAAATAGGTTGCACGATTCGGCTCTCTATCCGATGCTGTCTACATGAGTCTAAATGCACGTAAAGTTTGTGTGGAGTTCAGCGGAACCAAGATCGTCACTGGTGTCGATTTCCGTGCACCCGCAGGATCTCTGATTGGAATCCTAGGACCTTCGGGATCCGGAAAATCGACATTAATGATGGCATTGTCCGGGATGCGTCCGCCAACCTCAGGGAGCGTGACTTTCCAAGGCCGTGATCTCATCAAAGACTTTGAAGATCTCAAGCATGAAATTGGTTTTGTTCCTCAAGACGATATCGTTCCAACCTCTTTAAAAGTGGAACGCGTTTTGAGCTATGCGGCTGAACTGCGTCTTGAAAATATAAGTGCTGAAGAAAGAAAGAATAGAGTTGAACGGATTCTGAGAAAGCTCGGTTTATCTGAACGGCGAAACCTTCGCGTCTCGAAACTTTCTGGTGGGCAACGCAAAAGAGTCAATGTGGGTGTTGAGTTATTGTCCGATCCTAAACTTCTTTTCGCTGACGAACCGACATCAGGTTTAGATCCCGCGCTTGAACGACAACTTACCCAAACCTTTCGCGATCTGGCCGATGATGGAAATATCGTAATCATCACCACACATGTGATGACTTCTTTGACGATGTTTGATTCTTTATGCCTTATTATAAAGGGTCGAGTGGCCTATTTTGGTCCTCCGGCCGAGATAAAAAAGTATTTCAAGGTTGATGATTTTGCTGAGATTTATACGCGCTTAGCAGAAAAAACGCCTACAAAATGGAATGAAGAATTTCGTAAGAGCAGTTATTATATACCTTAGCTGTCAACTGAAGAGTATGGGTATCGAACGGCCTTTTTCGCCTAGGCGAAATCCTGGAGTAACAATCCACGCCTCGCCATCCCCTTCCAAATGGTCTGCAAGTTTTTGATGATGTTTTGGATTCACGACTTCAAACCAAAATGGATTTTCAGGTTCCTCTTGCGCGAATACTTCGCCCCTGGACATTTGAATTAGCTGATCTCGGTCGGGCAAATCTACCGAATAGACGAAGCTTCTCTCCGGATAGGTGTGTACAATCGGTTGGTGTATCTCAAGTTTTAGCGGCCCAAATTTACAATGGGTCCGAATCGCAGTACTATCAAATTGCGTCACGCCAATTTGTCGATTCGCGTTAAGTATGGCTAAGGCGAGCGCTTTGGTCCGAGTGCCGATTCCAAGGCTTTCAATTTGGGTTTGAAGTGAAAAGCCGCTCACGCAATTGGGGCGAGCCGTAAAGGAAGCACTATATTCGGAAATCGGTACTGGGCCTGAGTAGGACGGATCGATGTTTAGTTTGGCTTTGAGTTTGGCATCGACGTGTTCGATGGGAAGCATGAATCCAATCATCGCTGATGCCAAGATCGCGCAATCAAGCATCACCCATTTAGGCATTCCCATCGAAGTCGGACCGCCGAAGGCGAGCTGATTTGTATGGTTCAATAGGTCGCAGAAATCGCGATTGCGACGGTCAGCGATATCCAATATCTGACACGCGTCAATTCCCTCAAAATTGAGATACTTCGAATTTTCAGCTGTTGTTAAAACGTAGGGGACAAGCGCGTCTATCACTTAGAGTCCCGGACAAGAGACGCCGGTTCCGCCGATACCGCAATAACCGCCAGGATTCTTTGCCAGATATTGTTGGTGATAATCCTCGGCATAATAAAATGTGGGACTCTCCATGATTTCGGTTGTAATCTCATCGAATCCATTTTTAGAAAGCTCATTATTATAATTTCGTGCGAGCTGTTTGGCTGTTTCAAGTTGGTCGTGCGAGGTCGTATAGATTCCGCTTCTATATTGCGTTCCGCTATCGTTTCCTTGTCTCATGCCCTGGGTTGGATCATGACTTTCAAAAAAGGTGGCGACCAAACTTTGGAAACTAACTTTTTGCGGATCAAAGACAACAAGCACAACTTCGTTATGCCCGGTATTGCCGCTGCACACTTCTTTGTAGGTGGGATTGGGGGTGTACCCGGCTGCATATCCGACCGCCGTTGTATAAACACCCTCGATGTTCCAAAAGACGCGTTCGGCGCCCCAAAAACATCCCAATCCAAAATATACGCTTTGCATGCCTTCAGGAAAAGGCCCATCAATCGTCACTTTGTTTACAAAATGTTGAGATTCGAATCGTTCAATTTTTTCCCGACGTCCCACAAGTGCGACGTCTTTTTGTACCATTGTATGTTTTTTGAATTTGATATTAAACATTTCTAGTCTCCCAAGTGAGTGTTCGCCCAATCCGCAAGCGCGGGTAGTTGTTGAGCCTCAAGCGCTCCATCGTCAAAATTTTGAGTGCCATGTTTCCCGTCTTGAAGTTTTAGAATTCTCCAATGTTCTGAAAAATCGATATAGGGCTCGATCCATGTTTCATTTTCGGGATGAATGATAAGCAAAGGCATTTGCGAAAGTAAGGTTTTGTGTTCTTCGATTTTGTGCTGGGTCTCGGTATATGTACCGGGTGATAACCAGACTAATGTTTTGGGTAAGGGTAGGGTTTCTGTGGACCGTCCAACCGAATAATCCATAATCGAGGTGGTGCCGTTACTGGCACCGACAAGCATAAGTTTATTCGCGTCGATTCTACACTTTCTATCTTTTGAAAGTAAGAACTCCACGGCCGCCTCCACATCTAGAACGCCTTTGGGCCCTTGATAGGCATCTTTGGCAATACCACTAGAATCGCCTGCACCACGCCTGTCGAGATTGAGCACGGCGAGTCCTTGGTTTGAAAACGCGTTTCTCACTCGCGGCGGATAGGTACTTCGGTCGTTAGATGGTGGAATCATATGGACCAATACCACTGCGCCTTTTCCTTCTTCTTTGGGAGGGTGATAGTCGGCCACCAATTCGACGTTGTCGCTTGTCTTAAATTTGACGACTTCGGCGTCCCCGCAACCTTTTGTATCCATACCTATATCGGCCTGTTGTTTCGTGGCGTCGTCCGTCAAATCGCTGAGATCTTTGCTTTTAAGGGCGAGATCATCTGAGCCGGAATCGGCTATGTTCATTGAAGCATCGTTTTGGATATCGGTTTTTGCCGAGCAGCCCGCGAGTAAAATCAAGATGGGGATAAGAACAAATTTCATATGAGCTCCGTAAGGTTGGCAAATTAGATACCCCAAATCGGCCGACGATTCGACAAATTCAAATAACTTTCCTGAATTTAGTTTCTTTGGGTTATTGTCGGAACATTAGCTACTTCAGTTGACAATAAAAGACCGCATTCGCACGAAACTTTGAAGGGGCGACCTACCGTATTACTTTGTATTTCCTGGCTCTTGCTTAGGCCACATTTACAACGCATTGTATACTTAACCCGAGCCCATTTGGAGGCGGTTGATGGAGTACGCTCTGGATGCTTAATATCTTCGAAATGTTCATATTTATATTCTACTAAATAATGCCCTATGACCACTTTTGATTTCTTCATAAGGCCTAGAATCTTGCTAACCTCGCCTTCTATAGTGGTTGATGAGATTTTAACTATATTTCCTTCAAATTTGTGTTTCGTTGGTGTGCAATACGACAAAGATTGACATTCATGTAGAACCACGGTTCTGTGGCATCTTTTGCATCCGAAACAATCTAAACCAATTTCTAAACTATCACCGAATACGATATCTCTTACGTGCTTTGATACTTTGATTGGGACTTCAATTTCTAATTGTATGTTCAAACGCGCCTCCTAAAAAAGCCGTAAAGAAATAATTTCTGCAGCAATGGAAACCGCGATCTCGGTCGGCGTATTGCTTCCGATCGATATACCAATCGGTGTTCTTAAGAGTTCGAATAAATTGGGGTCTATTTGGGTTTTGATTTTTCCAATCTTAGCTTTGCTTCCCATTACCCCTATATAGGGATGATTTTGTCCAAGACCATTGAGTGCAGTTACATCAGAGATTACATCGGCGGTCATGACAACAACATGGGTGGATTCAGGAAAAGATATCTTAGCACCGACTTCAGAATAATGTTCTACAATCTCAATGTCGTCCGCAGCGTTGTTTCGATCAATGGTAAGTGATTTTCGTATATCGTAAACGCTGACGTAGAAACCAAGTTGATGCATGATTTCAGATAGGGCCAGGCCGCAGTGTCCGCCTCCGACAATGGCGATTCGTTTTGGGTTCAAGAAAGATTCTTCATATATCCAGCCGTCGCCGTGCCGTGTAAGGCCGATGTTTTTGTGATCCGGATTGCCCGGCACTAAGCTCCAACAACCGTTTTCTATGCGAAGGTTTTTGTCAGTCGCTTTTACAAAGTTCTTTATAATTTCGTCCGAGGCGATAACACCAAACAAAATCCATTGTTCTCCAGCGCAGAATAAGCCCGAAGCTTCTTCTGTTTTGATATTACGATGAACCTTTTTTTCTAAACGGCAAAACGCATCCCCCTTTTTCAGAAAGTCTTTGGCACGTTCTAGAAGATCAAATTCCATAATGCCGCCGCCAATGGTCCCAAAACATTCTGTTTGCGTTGCAAAGAGTCTCGCACCTTTAGTTCCTGGTGAGTGGTCCGAATGATCGACCACGAGTGCGAAAAAAACAGGCTCGTTTTGAAGTTTTATTGAAACTTCTGACCAGAAGTGTTTCAAGGTGTTTCGTTAAGAAAAAGTACCGCGGTATCACCCGGCCCTTCACGTTTTTCATCTTGAGAAAATGTAGAATCGTGATGCAGATCCATTAATACTTTTTCCGGTGTTAACGGAGCATCGAAGGCAAAGTCGGTTTTGTCTTCATGATCGGCATCTTTTTGGAAACTTCGCATCGCATCCCGGATTGCGAAGAAGGAACCGATCCCATACATCAAAGGAGGTTCGCCGACGGCCTTCGAACCATGTGGTCCAACGGGATTTTCGTTGACTAACATTTCTACTTCGAACTCCGGTGCAGAATATACGTCAGGAGCTTTGTAGGTCGACAACGCATGGGAGGTAAGTTTACCATCATCGTTATAGGCTAATTCTTCCAAGGTCATCCAACCAATTCCTTGCGCTAATCCTCCCTCGATTTGCCCTAGGTCAACCACTGGATTAATTGGACGTCCGAGTCCATGTACGACGCCAACCCAGTCAATGTCATAACACCCACGAATACAATCTACGGTAACCTCAGTGATTGCTGTCCCGTAAACATGGTAGGAGAAGGGACGACCCGATTCTTTATCAGCATCGAAATGCACATTAGGCGTTGCGTAAAACCCGTGTGCTGAAAGCCCTATTCGATTAAAATAGGCGTTGGAAACGAGCTCTTCCCAGGTCCACGATTTCTTAGCGTCGACCCAAAGAAAGCCGTCTTTTAATTCAAGATTCTCAGGCGTTGCACCGTCGATTTGGGTGCTGGCGAACTTAAAAAGTCGTTCCCGAATTTGTGTACACGCCAAGATGGTAGCATTTCCATTGAGATCAGAGGTGGCACTCGCGGCACTTGGCGACATGTTTGCAATTCGAGTCGTATTTGTGGATTCAACCCGGATCCGTTCTAAACTGATACCGAGTTCTCGGGCGGCAAAATGAATCATATTGGTGGATACACCTTGACCCATTTCGATCCCACCTGTTGAAATGCTCACACTTCCATCAGTATAAATAAGTACCAACGCGGAGGCTTGATTAAAGAAGGTTTTCGTAAAAGAAATCCCAAAAGTGATGGGCATCAAAGCTAGGCCCTTTTTCTTATCGAAGTTGTTCTCGTTAAACTCGTTTACTTTATCTCGACGCGCTTGGTATCCAAATTTCTCAATGGCGGCGTCCCAACATCTTTCGGCTTGGTCTTCTTCAGCGCATTGGCCATAGGGGAAGGCGTCACCCTTTTTCAGAAGGTTCTTTCGTTGGATTTCAGCTCGATCGATGTCCAGTTTTTCGGCAATCGCTGTAATCGCAGACTCGATGACAAACATCGCTTGTGGACCTCCAAATCCACGAAAGGCTGTGTGCGGATGAAGGTTGGTCTTGCAACAGGCTGCGTAAATCTTCGCGTTCGGAATAAAGTAACTATTTGTGGCGTGAAATAGGCTGCGTTCTAAAACGGCGGTTGAAAGATCGGCAGCAGATCCGGAGTTTTGAAACATCTCACAATCATAGGCGATAATTTTGCCGTCTTTATCAACACCCATTTTAAAATCGGCACTATAAGGATGTCGTTTACCGGTCATTAACATGTCGTCGACGCGGTTGAGCACAAGTTCGACGGGGCGTTTTAAATGAAAGGTTGCTAAGGCTGCAAGACAGGCCCAAAGCGTTGCTTGATCTTCTTTTCCGCCGAACCCACCGCCGATGCGTTTCACGTCTACTTCTATAAGGTGTTCGGGTAGGTTCAAAATTCTGGCAACCGTTTTCTGAACCGCATAAGGACTTTGCGTCGAAGAGTATAAAACAATTCGATTACCCTCCTCATAGATTGCACGGGTTCGATTGGTTTCTAGGTAAAGGTGTTCTTGTCCCGCAATCTCGCATTCGCCTTCGACTATGAGGTGACATTTTTCCCAGGCTGAATCGACGTCGCCGATTGAGAAGGTTCGAGGCGTTCCAATAAAGTGCCCTTTTTCGTGCGCATCTCTGGCACGAACCACAGGTTTGAGCTCTTCAACTTCTACCTTGCAAAGTTTGGCGATTTCTCGGGCGATATCAGCGCTGGTCGCAACAACTATTGCGATGGGATGTCCTATGAAATGGACTTCATCGACCGCCAGGGCGGGCTCGTCTTGAATGATCGCACCAATTTGATTTTCACCAGGGATATTTTCGTAAGTAAATATATCTACGAAACCGGGGTGTTTCTTGGCAGCCGTAAAATCAATGTTCGTGATTTTTCCGTGTGCCACCGGCGAGCCGAAAATGGCAGCGTGCAACATTCCGTGTGGGGCGGGTACGTCGTCAACATAAAGGCTTTCGCCGCGAACATGAATGGGTGCGTCTACGTGTTTCATGCGCCTTAGGCTACACACACTTTGTCATTTCGTGAAGTTGTGTTCTTCATTTTCCGGGCCTAGTAGGTCGACAATCAGGGAAGAGTTCCCTATAGATTTTGCCACTATTCGTATTTTGGAAAACGATGCAAAACAAACCGATTTCAACTCTTATGATTCCCGGACCCGTCGAGATTTCGCCCGAAGTTGCCAAATCGTTCGCTGAACCGATCGCCTCTCATGTATCTCCAAAAATTATTGAGGCCCATGGTTCGGCGTTGGAAGGCATGCGAAAAGTCTGGTTGGCAGGTGCGGATTCGCAACCCTTCGTAATAGCTGGTTCGGGCACCATCGCGATGGAAATGGCCGCGACCAATACCTTGGAACCGGGCGACACTGCGGTCGTTATGAATTCGGGATACTTCGGTGACCGAATGGCTAAGATGTTGGTCCGAAGAGGTGTCCTCGTTCATTCGGTTTTCGCCGACGAGATTGGCGGTCATCCGAGTCTTGAAAAGCTGGCTGATATCCTGAAAAACCACAATATTAGAGCGGTTTTTGGGACTCACGTAGATACATCCACGGGCGTTCGCCTCGATGCTCAAAAGGTTGCCAAACTAGCAAAAGACGCCGGCGCGCTATCCATTTTTGACGGCGTTTGTGCGACCGCGGGTGAAGTGTTCCGAATGGAAGATTGGGAAGCAGATGTCTATTTCACGGCCTCACAAAAAGCGCTGGCGTTGCCGCCAGGTTTAGCTCTCATGGTCGTTAGTAAGTCTGCTCTGAAAAGACGTCGAGGCATGGAGGTGTTGCCTCCACTTTCTTTGGATTGGCTGGAATGGTTGCCGATTATGGAAGCCTACGAGGGACGCAAAGGCAGTTATTTTTCTACACCGCCGACGCATTTAATATCGGCTCTTAATATCTCTTTGTCCCAAGTTTTGGAGCGCGGAATAGAACAGGTGTTTGAGGACCATCAGAGCGCAGCCGATCTCGTTCGTGCGGCTCTGGCGGACATGGGACTTACTCTTGTCCCCAAGCCCGGTCTTGCTGCCAATACGCTTAGTGCGGTCTACTACGGAGATCGGCCACAGATCGTTCAACAATTGAAAAGTAAAGGCGTGATAATCGCCGGCGGGTTACATCCGGAGATTAAGGACCAATATTTCCGTATTGGCCATATGGGATATAGCGTTCGAGATGGTGAAGACATGGATCGTCTTCTGAGTATTCTAAGTGGAATCTAAGTCCCAATAGGAGTGGTATTTTTTAATAATAAAAGTAGGATTCGAAAATGAAAATGAAAATGAAAACGTTAATATATGTATTGATTCTAAGTTCTAGCTCCTGCCAATTTGACGCTGGTGTTGCTCCCAAAGATCCAAGTAAAATTGAAGTCGTTATCAGCACGACTGACCTGAGAGATATGACCCAGGACGCGGTTCGAACTCCAGATTTGGAGACTGTCGATGTTCAGGTTCCGAATTCGGCGACACCAGATTTAACAGCTCAACCCACAGAACCCGATATGTCGAAAGATCTAGAAGATCTCGTTGAAGAAGAGGTGCAGATTCTCTGCGACGGATCGGTTGTTGACCTTGAGACGGACGCGGATCACTGCGGGAAATGTGGTAATAGTTGTGACTCGATTTTCGGATCTTGTGACCAGGGGCGCTGTATTTGTCCTGAAAATTCCGAGCCCTGCGGGAGCGATAATACCTGCAAAGATATGGCAAACGACCCACTAAATTGTGGCGGATGTGGGATAAGCTGCGGTCAGGCGGCGGCGTGCGTTAATAGCGCATGTGTATGTCTTGATGGCTACCAAGATTGTAATGGTAAATGTGTTAAGCTTGAGGTCGACCCATTAAATTGCGGCGCATGTGGGAATGTTTGTAGCGCAAACAAATCAGCCTGTAATGCTGGGAGATGCCGACGTAATTGCTTTGGTGACGGTTGGGCATGTGACATCGGCGATGGGAAAAAATATTGCGGAACGCGTCCCGACGTCTATACCTGTAATGCTCGATCGAGAGACAGTTGCGGTACAGAATGTAATGTCGGCGAAAGATGTCTACCTAACGGCGGCGCTATTTCGCCCAAACATCGTTGTCGGACCATCCGACCTACTATTGAATGCCAAACTTGTCCTTGTTTGGAATGCGCAGAGAATGAAAACTGTGTAGTCTCCAATGAAGTCAGCGGTGAAGTTTTTTGTGTTGGAAAATAGATGACTAAAAAAAAATCAAACTCGAGCGCTTCTTATAAAAAAGATTTGGATTCACTATTCAGTAATGACGGTCAAGTCCCGGACAGGTTCAAGGATTTATTGGGCTCTGTAACGCCTGACGAGGATTCTGAGGAAGGAATTTGGAGAGCATGGGTTAATGAAATAACCGCGACCAAAGACTTCCGAGAATATGTAAAAGCGATGACCAAATTCGTTAAGAAGAAGCAAGCATTTCCGGACACCGAAGATTTTTTAATTCGATGTTTAGATCACCCCTCTGAAAAAGTGTATGGGGCGTGTTTAAAACATATCGTAGATCTTTTCAAAAGACGCGGGTTTGAACGTTGTTCGCCTATCCAGAACCGTATGACAACCTTGCGATCTTTATCCGAATATCCGTCTACGTTTGAATTACTTGATCAAATAGAAGAACTTATAAAAAACAAAGAATAAATAGTAAGCAGGATTACAAATGTTAAATAGCGCTTGGGCCATTACTGACCCTGGTCTTAAACGGACCAATAACGAAGATTGTTTCTATTTTAATGAGGAATGCGGTATTTTTCTGGTAGCCGATGGTGTGGGCGGTGGAGACGATGGTGAACTCGCCAGTCAGATGATTGCTGATGGCCTCGCCGCCGCCGCCGTGCGCTTATCAAATTTCGCTGCATCCGATGATCCCATCAACAATCATAAGCACCGCGAAGAAGTGTTCGCCAAATTCTTTGCGGTAATACAAAAGATCAATCGTGATGTTTATGAGCTTGGACGTGCCAAAGATTCTCCGGCTCCAATGGCATCTACGTGCGAGGCCATCTTAGTTTCAGGCGCCGCCGCATTCGTAGCTCACGTCGGAGATAGTCGTGTCTATCTTATTCGCGAAGACGAAATCTATCGCATTACTGAAGACCATACTTTTTCAGAAGAACTAAAAGCGCAGAATATATCGAATAAAAAAATGTTGTCCAAGTATCAACATGTTCTATCACGAAGCATTGGTGGAAAACCTCAGGTAGAAATCGATTCCATTTTTCTCGACCTTCAAGATGATGACCGTCTCTTTTTATGTTCTGACGGTATTACAGACTATTTAAGCGGTCCCGAAATCGGTCAGTTTTTTGCAAAATATGACGAAGAGATTTTGCTGCAAAATTTGATTAATTGTGCCAAGGAAAGAGGTGGCGCCGATAATCTAACTGGACTCGTGCTGCGTGTTCAAGATGATGATTTATCACGCAGTCTGCGTTTGGAACGGCCACGTTTGGATACGATGGGTCAGGCTAGCTTACTTGAACAAGTAGGTCTGTTTAAGGGCCTTAATACGCAACATATTCTCAAACTCATGAGAATCATTGGTCAGGAAACCTACCTTCCCGGAGAGACGATTTTTTCAGAGGGAGATGTACTCGATTCACTGTATATGGTAGCCAGTGGCGAAGTCGATTTGCTGGTTGGGCATACCGTCGTCGGTACGGTCAATTCTGGAGCTCATTTTGGTGAACTGGCTCTGGTCACCGACGACCCAAGTGCTTTTGCGGCCAGATGCGAGACCGATGTTCGTCTACTGACCATCTCTGAAGCTCGATTTCGACAAATTGTTGTTAGCGAATCAGAAATTGGTGCGCGTCTCTTATGGAATTTATTGAAATCCTCTGCACGAGAAATTTCGCGTTTGTCCAAAGACCTCGCCCGAGTCAAAAATGCGTGAAGGTGATAATCCACTCTACGATCTCATTCATCTTTTGGTTCCCTTTTCCGAACTACCAAAAAAAAATCTTGAGGCCCTAGAAGACGAGGATGTGGACCTCTTTTTTTCGTTAAGCCAGAAGAGATTTGAGTCTCAGCCAACAACAAGCAGCGCAGCAACGCTTGGGGCCATTCAACAATATCTTGGCTACGAAGATGAAGCCATTTTGACATTGCAAAAAGGTTTAGCCATAAACGAAAACGATGCAAGTTTACGACTTCTAAACCTTGATTTTTTACTGAGCAGCGTCGGGTTCGATGAGGTTCAACTTGAACTCGATAGCTTAGAATCACTTCCATTAACCGCGGGTCAATATACCTTTTTGGCTGATTACCAACTCGATTGTGGAAACGAAGAACGGGCGATCGCGCTCTTCAAAAAATCATTAGTTGAAGGCGGTACGATTACCGCGTGTCGGACATTGGCGACTCTTTTTTCCAATCAGGGCGATCAAATTCAAGCCGCAAAATCTTTAGAGCGCGCCGGTGTATTGGCTCCCAAGGACAAGGAGTTATGGCTAGCTATTGGTGCAGTTTGGCTAGAGGCAGAAGAGTGGAAACGGGCTGAATCCGCCTTCCGATATTGTGAAGAAATTCAAGCGCCAATCGAGCCCTCGGACTGGGGTCTATGTCGCGCTTTGATGCCGCAAGGAAAATGGGAGCATTCATTGCGGCTCCTACGTCGTTGCCAGGAGTGGGACCCAGAAAACCCAGATTATATTCTCTATGAAGTAAAGCTACTTTTAGAGAAAAATCCGGACAAAGGTCAGCGCCGGCTTCGAGAGTTTGCAAAGCTGAAGACTAACGTTCCCGAGATTTATCTTATGTTGGCTGATGTTTCTGAGAAAAACGGAGAGATCGATAGCGCGATTTCTATGTTAGATCAGGGCCTCGAAGTGATCGGTCCGAATGCATTTCTATCCGCCGCCAAGTCTCATGTGTATCGAACCCGTGGGATGGTCAAAGAATCGTTAGTCCTCGCCGAAGAAGCTCTTGAAATTTCTCGTGATCCCGAAATCATTTTTAATCATATTTGTGCCGTTTTAGCTGTAGATCCCGAGCTTGGCATTCGCAATTTTTCCGAAGGTGAATGGGATAGCGATACTTATGTCGAGTTTTTGGAACAGCTCGCTCTTTATGATAAATGGCAAGCTTATCGTGAAATTCGAGAAGAGATGGTTCACGAGAATCTGGAGGTCGGAGACGATGCGATGCCGATTGTAATTGCGTTGGATTTGTTATGTGAATTGATGGATGGAAAGACGATTCAAACTCCTACTTTTGAAATCTTTCGTTGGGACCTTCTCGTATTAGACCGAATTTCGGAACGTCTCCCTTCAGCTCAAAAAATGAAATTCGAACCGGTCATCGATGCTCTTTACGATTCGTTTTCCACCGCTGGATAAATCCACTGGCGCTAGAAGTTCAGCGTTTTTTTAAGAGTAGTTTCAAATCCCGATTGCGATGGTTGTTTTAATCTAAGGACTTATTGACGCGAAAAAAAACGGACGCCGGCGGTTTCTTTTTCATCATTCGTTTTGCCCCAACAAAACCTCTTCCCATTGGTCAACTATCGGCGCCAGTCCAAAGGTGTTTGCGACGTGTTTTTGACCGATGTCTCCCATCTTTTTTAACTCAATTTTTGGTATTTGTGCCATTTTTTGCATGGCCTTCGATAAGGCGTTGGCGTTCTGAGGTTCCACTAAATATCCGCTTTCGTTTTCGATGACGATCTCGCTGGCTCCGCCGACTCGGGTACTGATAACAGGAAGTCCGGCGGCATGGGCCTCTATGAGCGCGTTGGGTAAACCCTCTGAAACCGATGAAAGTACGAGAGCATCGGCAGCGGCTAGTAATTCCGGTATGTCGACCCGATAACCGAGAAGCGTGATAAAGTTTTCAAGTTTACTTTTTTTAATGTTATCATAAAGCGCTGAGTTGTCGTCTTTTCCAACAATGAGCAACTTGATCTTGCCTTTCAATCCGGCGCAAGCGTCTACTAAGAAATCGTAGCCCTTTACCGGGTGAACGCGCCCGACCGCTATAAAAACGAAGGTGTCCGGTGCTATTCCTAGTTTCTTTCGTTCGTTTCCACGGACTGCGTTTGGACGACGATATTTTTGGATTGAAATTGCGTTGTTAACGACTCGTGTTTTCTCTCTTTTTAAAACACCCTCTTTAATCATTTTTTCGGCGACTTCGTTTGAGTTTAGCGTGGTGATGTGGTCGAAAGAATGAAAAAATTTTGCGAATTTTATGCGCTTATCCGATCCAAATGAAGCTCCGCGAATGCTTGTTATAAAGCGCGGTACTCCAGAGAGTTGGGCTGTGACTTGACCGATGATATTGGCATGGAAAAGAAAAGAACAAAGCACATAAGGTTTTTCAGATTCCAAAATTCGCAATAAGCGGTTGATTAGCCTGAGATCTCTGAGCTTTGAGCCCTCACCGAGTTCAAGTGATTTAAGCATGACATTGTTGGCTGATAATTGTTGAATCAGAGGTTTGGCGACGGGTTTAATCAAGGTAACGACGCTAACTTCCCACCCTCTTTTTTTAAGTTCGCATGCAACTCGAACCACTTGTGTTTCTGCTCCACCGTGTCCCAAGCCCGTAATAAGAAATAGTACGCTTTTTTCTGCTTTCAAATGAACACCAAGATCAATGCGCATCCTGCCCAACAAAATAGATTGAGGATGAAAGGCCAATCACGAAGCAATAAGTCGGTTGGGCTGTCCGGCGCATCCTTATTTACAAGTTGGTAAAATCTCGTGATTCCGAAAACCGTAAAGGGAATCGTGATTGGCAAATATGCGCTGTTAAAAGGTGTGGCGTTTACCCGAAGAGGTTGATTAGGGAGCGATGCCGATAGGGTATAGACCGTATAACACGCGATGGTAATTCCGGCGACGAAGAGGAATGCGAATTCCAATAGTTCGGGATGGTACCGTTCTAGAACTTTTCGGACCTTTGATGCTTCACCGCGCATCACCAATTTTAATTCGTGTTGTCTTTTTCCAAGCCCTAGATAAAGAGCAAGTAAAAAGGTGCAAACAAATAGCCATTCAGAAATGAGGACATCGATCGCAAAAGATCCAGCCAGAACGCGCAGTACGAAACCTGTAGCGATGATCGAGACGTCCAAAAAGGGCACGTTTTTTAGGACCGTCGAATAAGCCAGGTTCATGACAAGGTAGAAACCGAGAGCAACCCCAAATCGCCAATCTATAAATGCGGCGCCTCCTACAGCGCTAAGCCCTAGAATCAGGCACAAGGTCCAAGCGGATTTGATCGGAAGTTGTCCGCTTGGAATGGGACGCTTTTTCTTGGTGGGGTGATTACGATCTTTTTCGATGTCGAAAATATCGTTTAATAGATAGACGGCGCTCGCGCCGAAAGAGAATAATAACGCAGCGAGTAAACTTGTCGCGAGCGGGACAATCTCCAAAAATTTCATCGAGAAAAAGGCAGGTGCCAAAACGAAAATATTTTTCACCCATTGCTGGGGTCGCATACTTACAAGTGCGGCTTTTATGAGCGAACGACTAGGAATATCGTCACTTTTTATGTTTTGTTCAGGTTTTGTGCTCATTTTTGAAATAATTCTTTAAATTCAGTTAAGTTTTGCGACCTCTAAAGAGTTGACGTCATCTTTTCAGCAACGTAAGTGACGTCAACCCATTGAGTATGTAACTAGCGGGCTAATAGATGGATTACGATATTTTTAAAACTATCATTCTTATAGCATACTTCGCTGTGTTAGCTATTCTTGCTTTCTACGGTTCACATCGTTATCTCATGGTGTACCTCTATCGTAAGTATGCCGGCGAAGACCAGGCTCCTTTAGCGCCTTTTTCAGAGCTCGATCTACCAAAAGTTACGATTCAGCTCCCTTTTTTCAACGAAAAATACGTCGCAGTTCGTCTAATTAATGCCATTTGTGAGATGGACTATCCCTCTGATCGTCTCGAAATTCAGGTTCTTGACGATTCTACGGATAATACTACTGAGATTGCGCAAGAAGCGGTCGATCGCTGGAAAGAAAGGGGAATCGATATCGTTCTTTTGCATCGTACCGATCGGACTGGATATAAAGCCGGGGCTTTACACGAAGGTTTAAAGGTAGCAAAAGGCGAATTCGTCGCCATTTTTGACGCGGACTTTGTTCCCGATCGAAAATATCTACGAGAAATTATTCATCATTTTAGCGACCCGAAAATCGGAATGGTGCAAGCCCGTTGGGACCATATCAATCGTGACTTCAGTTTATTGACTCGCGTTCAAGCCGTTATGTTGGACGGTCATTTTGTGATCGAACATACGGCGAGAAACCGATCCGGGCGATTCTTCAACTTTAATGGCACCGCTGGCGTCTGGCGTCGCGTGACTATCGATGAGGCCGGTGGATGGGAACACGAGACACTCACCGAAGATTTGGACTTATCCTATCGTGCACAATTAAAAGGATGGCAGTTCCGATTTCTTCGGGATTTAGCGGTCCCAAGCGAACTCCCTGTCGAAATTTCGGCATTTAAATCGCAGCAACATCGATGGGCGAAAGGTTCTATTCAAGTCGCCAAGAAAATGTTGCCCGAAATTTTGCGAAGTGATCAAAGCTTGAAAATTAAACTCGAGGCTTTTTATCACCTCACCGCAAACTTCGCATACGTTCTTATGGTGTTACTGGCCCTCTTGATGCCTATCGCAATTTACGTTCGCGTAAACGCGGGTTGGACACATTTCTTGATGATCGATTTACCCATTTTCTTAGGAGCCACATTTTCGATTTGTTACTTCTATTATAAATCCCAGCGAGAAATTGGGATGGGTTTCTTCGAAACGATACGACTTATTCCGGCGGTTTTAGGGATCGGCATCGGTATCTCTTTGAATAACGCAAAGGCCGTTATCGAAGCTCTGGTCGGTTATGATACTCCTTTCGTTCGTACTCCAAAATACGCTATCGTTGAGAAGGTTCCGAGTAAAAATTGGATGAACAAGTCGTATATTAAGAAGGCGAAAATTCTTCCACTTTTTGAATTCGGTCTCGGTATCTGGTTCACCTTCTCGATTGTGAATTTGCTTATGAATCCTGCGGCGAGTTATTATAGCCTCCCCTTTTTGGCGCTCTTCCAATTTGGTTTTTTTTACGTCGCGATTTTGAGTATCTCTCAAAACGTTAGAACGCTCCGATCTGCTTCGACTTAATCCCGTTGAAGAAAACAAATTACATTGTCGGACTGTTTTTTTTCTTAACGGCGGTTACGAACGCGTTGCTTGTCGGTACGTACTCACCTTTGTCGTTGGTCATCGTTTACGCTTCTCTTTTTCTACCCTATCTCTATTTTTTACGTGCTACCGCGAAAGGGCGTTGGAATTGGAAAGAGATTTTCATTCTTGGGTTTGCGATTCGTATTGCTTGTGCGTTTATCGATCCTCTCCTATCCGATGACATTTTTCGTTATGTTTGGGAAGGACGCGTGAACCTTGCCGGGTTGAGTCCTTTCGCGAATGCACCTAATTCTGATGCTCTTATTTTTTTGCGCGACAACGAGATTTGGCCGCTAATTAATCACAATCATATTCCGGCTATCTATCCGCCTTTTGCGCAATTCTATTTTACGCTTGTTGCATTTCTAAAGGGCGGTATCATCGCGGTAAAGCTTGGATTCATCGCTATCGAGGGTCTGACCCTTTGGGGGCTCTTCAAAATCTTAAAGGAAACGTGGACGCGAAATCGCATGGAATATGCAATGGCGATTTATGTTCTCAACCCCCTCGTTATTTATGAAGTTGCGTGGTCTGGACATCTTGATGTTCTTGCTTGGGCTCTTTTGGTTTTAGGCTTGGCTTTATTGGTTTATCGGTGGAAAACACGTTGGGTTCTTTTGTCCGCAATTCTTATCGGACTAAGTATATCCGCAAAATTTTTAGGACTTATTTTATTACCTCTGATCGTTTTTGCGCGTCGTAAACACACCCTATCCAGATTCACATTTTTACAACAGCGGATTGCGTTTGTTGTGGTTGTTTTTTCTACGCTCTTACTTAGCTACGCTCCCTTTGTTTCCCAGGGGCACCTGTTTGATGGGTTTGGAGCGTACGCAAATAGCTGGAAAAATAACGAAGGGTATTTTCGACTATTCGAACGCGTGGGCGATTTTTCTATGCGTGATCCTGCCGCTACTGAGGACGATCCCATTGTGCGATTTCCTCAACACGACGATTTAGCGATGCGTATCGGGTTCACAAAAATTTGGGAAGGGAAGACGATTCCAAATACATCTTTCCGAAAAAGCCAGATCAGTGGGTTTGTCGCTAAAGCGATTGGTGGTCTTGTGATGGCGTGTTTCCTTTTACTGCTCTTGTTTGTTCGCCGAGATGTGCTGACTTCTTCACTGTTATTGATTTTGGTTTTGTATATGATCGCACCCACCATTATGCCCTGGTACGTCGCCTGGCTTGTTCCATTCGCTGCACTAACAAATCACAAGTCTTCGCTCATATTTAGCTTTTTAGTTCTTCTTGGTTACACGTCGTGGATTTCGATGCAAACGGGAGGTCTTTGGGCAATTCCCGATTGGGTCATTTTTCTTGAGTATTTTCTATTAACGATTGCAATAGCTATTTTTCCCAATGTTGCTCAAGAGGACTAAAAATCTAGTGTTCCTTCTTTCGTATACTTGCCAAAAACCGCCCAGAAGGATAGCCATTCAGCGATGGAAAAGGTCGTAAAACTATATGCTCGGCATTATCGGGCCATTTTAATCTTAGGGTTTTCATTGGCCCTCGTTTCAGGTTGGATCGCATCAAGTTTAACTTTGGATGCTGACCTGGAAAGTCTGTTGCCGGACACCGCGCCGTCGGTTCAAGGTCTAAGGCAGCTCGATGAGTCTTACGGTATCGTTGGCCGAGTAAGTATCGTTTTAAGCTCAGATTCACCCGAGCAACTGAAAAAATCCGTCGATGAACTCGCCGTATCGTTATTGGACGTCAAAAATATCCGACGGAGTGAAGCTGAGAGGCCCCTTTCCTTTTTTAAGTCCAATCGTCTCCTCTACATTGATAAAGAAGATCTTGAAACGATTTCCAAACGTGTAAAGAAGCGCATAAAATGGGAAAAACAGAGAGCCAACCCGCTTTTCGTCGATATTGGTTCGTCGAAAAAACCGACGGTCAGAGTTGATGATATTGAAAAGAAGTACGATTCGATGTCAACGACTTCTCGATATTGTAACGAGACAAAAACAAAATGTGTGTTGTTTTTGTTTCCAACCTTTTCGTCAAACGATTTGTCCGCGAGTCGTCTTCTAAATACAGAACTAGATGAAGCGCTGAAAAAATACTCGTTTGAAAATCCAGGATTAACTTATGGCTTAACGGGTCGGTATAAGAAACGACTTGACCAGACCGATGCGATGACGCGTGATTTAGTGTTTGGCACCGGCTTAGCCGTGGGTCTTCTTCTCTTGTTTTTATTCTTGTATTTTCGAGGCGTCGTGACGGCGTTGATCGTTTTCTTACCGCTTCTTATCGGTACCCTCTGGTCGTTTGCTTACGCGCAATTAGCTTTTGGTTCCCTGAATATTTTGACCGGTTTCTTCGGCGCCGTTTTGTTGGGACTCGGTATCGACTATGGCATTCACATCGTTTCTAGGTTTGTGGAATCGCGCGAGCACCTAGAACTTGAGCCAGCGTTGGTTGATACTTTGGGTTCTGCCGGCCGTGCAAGTTTGTATGCGGGGATGACAACCGTCATTGCCTTTGGTTCTTTGATGGTTTCTGACTTCGTGGCCTTCTTCGAGTATGGGGCAATAGCACTAGGTGGAATCGCGCTAATTGTCATAGCGAACATGACGATCTTGCCCTGTATCCTTATCGCAGTTTCAAATCGTAATATTAAACTTTCACCTACTCTGTCGGTATTCCTTTCCGAGAAAAGCATTCCATTGCACTCATGGACCAAAAGTTTCCAAACACCCTTGGCTTTGGTTTTCGTAGTCTTGATTGCGATAGCAGGTTTCGGGATTTCAAAAGTCGCATTCGAGAACGATTTTAGTAAGATACAAAATACCGATCAAGAATCGTGGAAACTTGACGAAAAAGTCGACGAGATTCTTAAAGTCAAACAGGTGCCTGCGGTCTTCTTAGTTGAAAACACGAAACAAGCTGAAAGGGTTGCAAAGGTCTTACGAGAAAGAAAACTAAAGATGAAACAAGGTTGGACGATCGGTAAGGTCGTAACCGTCAGCGATGTTCTTCCGAAAAAACAGACCGAAAAATTCAAAATCATAGGTGATTTAAAAGCTCGTTTTGATGCTCTTCCTAAACGTGCGATTAAGGGCGAAGTTGCTGATTTTAGAAACGAAATCAATTCTTTGATACATACCGGCGAAATTAAATTTGAAAACCTTCCCGCATCGATTCGTTCTCCTCTGTCCAGGACCACAAAAGAGGGAAGGGTCGTTATCGTGTTTACTAATATTTCGCATCATGACTCCAATCAAATGGCCGAACTCGCTAAAGTCATCCGTCAGGTAGATGTGGGCGATGGGAAAAAGATCGATGGCATCAGCGACTCCCTTTTATTGGTCGATATTATGGCGGCCGTCGAAAAAGATAGCGCGTTGATGTTTGGGATTACGTTGCTGGGCTTACTTTTCGTCTCAATCATCGCTTTTCGTAAACCGAAGAAAATTTTGTTGCTGATAGCCACGATCGGTTTAGCCACAGCTTTTGCTTTTGGAGCGACAGGACTCTTCAGTATCAAATTCAACTTTATTAATATGTTAATCGTTCCAATTTGGATCGGATTGGGAGTCGATGCCGGCTTCCATTTAATGGTCCGATCCGAAGAAGCCCCGACAGATACAAAGGGCTTTTTGGCCACCGCGTTCGCGGTATCCGCAGCGTTTGCCACGAGTATGATTGGATTTGGTTCGATGCTTACGACCGATCATGGAGGTTTGTTTTCTATGGGACTCATTGCGACTGTGGGTTTAGGCACCATTTTTCTGGTTAGCTTTTTCATACAACTTCTTGCGTTTAAAGGCTCCGAGTGAACCGCTTAGCATTTATCTTCACTTTTTTTATACTTTTTATAACGCCCAATTTCGTTCCTCATTCTTCATGGGTCGCTCAGGTTTTTGCGCAAGAAAATGAGACCTATCTTTGCCCAATGGCTTGTGATGGATTGAGCTTCAATAAACCAGGGCCTTGCCCTGTTTGCGGGATGGATCTGGTCAAAGAAGGCGGCTTTTTCGATGAAGAAGAATTGGCCGCTTCAAAAACGATTGAGGAACGAAAGCGTGAAACTGCTCTCATGCCTGGTCTTAATGAAACCTATTATTATGTGGGTTGGTTTGGCTTATTAGGTGCAATTTTATTGGGATGGTTTCGTGGTGATAAGCTTCGCATTCCTTCGAGAAAGGAAAAAAGGAAAAAAGGAATTTCAAGTAAGTTGCTCGCCTCGTTTTTTAAAAGCCGTTGGAAGGTCAGAGGTGTTCAAGTTCTTTCTACCTCTATCTTTTTCTTTGTGATTTACGCGGGTTTGTTTGGCAATCAAGATCCAGGACGAAATATCGCACCGATATTAACGTGGAATATTTGGTGGATGAGTTTGATCTTCCTCGCGTTTTTTTTGGGACAGTCTTGGTGCGCTATCTGCCCATGGATGGCAACTCCGGACTTCTTTCAAAGATTGCTTGGCAAAACGAGAAAATTTCGTTGGCCTAAGAGTTTAAGAAATATTTATTCTGCGCTCTTTCTATTTGTCGCAATGACTTGGATTGAATTGGTATATGATGCGCCTTATAATCCGGCACTAACTGCATCGATGGGATTGTCGATGGTTGTTTTAGCGACGCTTTCGTTGCTCTTTTTCGAGCGAAAATCATTTTGTCGATATGGATGTATGGTGGGCCGCGTTACCGGAATTTTTGGGACCACGGGTTTACTCGCATTCCGGCGAGATGATTCAACGACATGTAAAACCTGCGAATCACAGGCCTGTTATCACGGAAGTGAGAAAGGTCTTCCCTGCCCCACCTTCGAATTTATGGGCGCTATGAATGACAATTCAAATTGTACGATGTGTACAGAGTGTTTGCATACCTGTCCGCACGACAATATTTTGGTCGAATGGCGAATGCCTTTTACGGATTTGCTGGGCCCCCATCGTCGAAGAATGGACGAGAGCATTTTTCTAATTTCGATCTTGGGGATTAGCGTTTTTCACGGAATGGAAATGGTTCCTTTTTGGCGCGTTTCATTATTCGATCCTTTTTGGAAGTTTCTCGCCGACAATCTTTTTGATCCAGGGTTTTTAGCGACCTATTCGTTAATGATGTTCGCGTTCTTAGGCGCAATCTATTTTGTGTTTTGGTTTTTTGTCGCTTTGAGCCGCAAATTTTCAGGGAACTTAGTTTACAATACGCGATCGTTTTTTATCAGTTTTGCCTATGTGACTTTACCGATCTCGTTGGCCTATCATTTAGCGCATAACTCATTGCACTTTTTCTACGAGGGCTCGAAGTTGGTTCGTCTCTTAAGTGACCCGATGGGGTGGGGTTGGGATCTTTTTGGTACTGCAGATGCCCCATTAACGATGCTCCTCCCGATGCCGGTTTTATGGGCCTTCCAGATCTTTTGCATGATCGCGGGAATGTTTGTTTCAGTGGCATTGGTCAGCCAGGGAGTGCGTAGAATGATTGGAAACCGTTCCCAAATTGTACGCGCAAAAATACCACTCATCATAATGTTGGCGGTGTTCTCTAGCTTATGTTTGTGGTTACTCTTTCAACCCATGGAAATGCGCACAGGATTCTAAAGGTCCAAAGGATTTAAAAGTCCAGCAGCATTTTTGGAAATGCGCACAGGATTCTAAAGGTCCAAAGGACTTAAAAGTCCAGCAGCATTTTAAGTGAGCACATTTCGGGAAAAACGGACGCGTTTGGACGAGCACCAAATAATCTGACCCTCAATGTCGTCACATCAACCGAGTGCGAACTTATACTAGAAGAACTAACTGCTCTGTAGTTTTTCAAGTATCGTTTCGAAAATAGTTCTATCTTTTTGGTGGTGAGTGAGGTTGTCGTGACTCGCAACAGTCGAGGACTGGGTACCTTCCTTCAAACTTCGCTAATTTATCTTAAAGAAATATTTCAGAAATAGGCGGCAAGAAACTAAAAAAGCCAATGAACTAAAGTTCTTTGGCTATTACAGAAACCAGAATGATACTAAATCATCCCGGAATTATCCGCCGTGTTTGTGTGTGGTGTAAGGCAGAAGCGCAATTTGACGAGCACGAAGAATAGCTACTCTTAGTTTTCGTTGGTTCTTTGCGTTAACACCTGTAATTCTGCGGGGCAGAATCTTACCGGTAGAGGTAACAAAAAGTTTCAAAAGCTCGGGGTTTTTATAATCAATTTTCCAGCTTTCGTTTTGTTCGAATGGGTCGACTTTCTTTCTTCGACGCCAGTTAATTTTTGAATATTTGCTCATAATTTTCTACTTAATCTTTGCTTCAACAAATTCAACATGCTTTCTAATTTTCGGGTCGTACTTCTTAAGCCGAATCTTATCTGGCGTCTTTCTTTTGTTTTTCATTGTTGTATAAAAATAGCCGGTTCCGGCTGACGACACTAATCTAATCTTTTCACGCATAACTAACTCCCGATGGGATCTTCAAGGCGGCCGAAGGTAGCTCGCAATAACCAATATTACAAGGATTTTTTGGATCATTTTTCGAGTCTTAGTAAGGCTCGAAATTGATTCGATATAACGGATTATTTAATATAAATGACAGAACCTTGCTGTTTATTTGTAAAATATTGCAAATATCTTGAATTTCGTTCTTCGGATCGCTATCTTGGCTTTGTTGATGAAATGTTGACCCATGAACGAGGTAGTAATGAAAAATTTCTCGAAAAGTATTCTTCTATTAGTAACGATGATCACGTGTGCTTGTAATACGAATCCTATTCAACCCCCTTCACAAGGAGCTAAGGTTGAAAAGCGGATCAAAACGCCGTTCGATGGAGGTGCCCAAGTGGATATACTTTGGGTTATCGATAACTCCGGATCGATGTGCCAGGAACAAGAGATACTTGCCCAAAATTTCGACCTCTTTATAGATGAGATCGATAAAGGAAATTTGGATTTTCATATCGGCGTCACTACGACAGACATGGAAGTGAAGCGGCCTACAGATCCTGTGTCAAAACCCGGCCACCTTCAAGCAACTCCACAACCTATTCCCTTTATCGGTCCGAGTCGTTCTTGTCTCAATAAACTTGATGACAGCGGCACCGCAATTGAGAATAATTATGAACCTGTGCGTAAGGCGCTCGATAGAGCTATTGCTTGTACCAAAACGCCCGCGCAAGCTTTTGTCCCGACGGATGCCGACATTGCCTGCGCCTTAGTATCGGGTCAACAAGCGACGTGTCAGATCGCCGGACGCTGTGGGGGGCCTGGTGAGGATAAATGTAATCGAACTAGTATTTTTCCAACCAGTGATCAGTATCGTGAGATCCCATCCGTCTTGAAGGCTAAAGATTATAAAACGGGGAATGTTCTCGATGTCGCAAAACTGAAAGCCGATTTCTCTTGCATGAGCTTAGTGGGAACGCTTGGTTGGGGGGTTGAGAAAGGACTCGCTGCAGCAGTGGAAGCGACAAAACCTGAAATGACTGGCGGACCGATCGACGATCCAGAATCGGAGGTGTATTCTGCTACGGCAGCCAATCACGGTTTACTACGTAAAGATTCACGTTTTGCGCTTGTTTTCGTTACCGATGAGAATGATTGTTCCGACGATGGAAGTCTTGAAGATCAGATGATGTGTGGCATTGCGGCAGCGTGTGAATATGCAAATATCGAGGGTGCCGAGGAAGGTTTGGTTAAGCTGGATAACATTAAGGCGAACCTAATTGAAAACTTGAGTGTTTCCAAAAACCGTCCCGATTTAGATGAGTCCGAGATTTTCGTCGCTTCGATTCACGGTAAACCGCAGCGTTTCACGCAGGCTCAAAAGCCCGATGTTTGCGATCCTCGCGGTACGAATGGGGTTAAGCATGTTTGTGCGAACACGCGTGGCATGGCGTTTTCAGGTGATCGTTATCAACGCTTCCTTCAAACCTTCACTCCGGGCAATTATTTCCCAGCCGAAGATGACACAGAGCAAGGTTGGTTATGTGCCGGAGATTTCGCACCAGCCCTGGGCTTTATTGGAGAGTTGATCGGCAAGTCGGGAAGCGGATGCATCACCGATTCGATTATGCCTTGTCAGACCGACGATGAGTGCCCGACCTTCCCTTATTCAGGAAAAGCAGGATCGTGTATTGATCGACCCGGGTCAGGAGACGGACAGAAATATTGCGATTCTGGAATTCAAATCCGCGCGGCATCGCCAAACGAAGAAAATCTCGCTGCATTAGAATCGGGCGGTTATTGCGAACCCAACTCTGTGGGCGATAGCGAATTCCCAGATGGATGTGTCGTCTCGCCTGAACACTACGACTTCGTAGCGTGCCCCGCAGGTTTGCCAGGAGTGAAGCTCTTCTGGAACGACGAGAAAGCCGCGAAGAGTATTTTGGCCGGGACAATCGTCGAAACGCGCTTTAATTCCCTTATTTCCGCCACGCCTACCGTTGAGTAAATCTCCTTAGCGGGTTATGTAATCTCCAAACAATTCTACTCCTTGATCAATTTGCTGCGCATTTGCAATGTATATAATGGACATGGTTTAGAGTTTTGGATAGATTCGACATTACATAACATAAGCCTCTAATTGAGTAGAACATGAAGAAAATAGCGAAAGGTCTCGTTTTTGGAGCAATTGCCGTCAGTGCTCTTGCCTGTAATCAAAATCCCCTTCAAAAGCCTTCCGCGGCTGGAGCGATTGAATATCAGGAACCCATCAATGTCGATGGTTCTACGCAGATCGATATGCTGTGGGTTATTGATAATTCTGGATCCATGTGTCAGGAGCAAGAAACGCTTGCTAAAAACTTTAAGTTGTTCGTTGACGAAATCGAGGCCACGAATTTGGACTTTCATATCGCGGTCACCACAACGCATATGCCAGAAAAAGCTTATCCCCAGGAACCGCTTGCGATTCCCGGACATATTCAGTCTACACCTCAGCCTATTCCTGGATTCGATCAAACCTGTATCAAAACGGTTGATGACATGGGTAAGGTTATCGAGGGACAATTTGATCCATTGAAAGAATCGATCGCCGCTGCTGTAAAATGCATGGTCACTCCTGATGAGTCATTTAATTCTTTCTCAAATGCTGATTTTATTTGCGCAACTCAAAAGCCTGAAGGCTGTGAGATTGCTGGGGTTTGCGGCGGCGCTACCGGTACCAGATGCGAAATGAAAGATCTCTTTCCGACCGCTGACCAGTACCGACAGATTCCTAAAGTCCTCAAATCTTCTGATTACCGTTTAGGAAATGGCTTAGATGTGGATCGCCTCAAAGATGACTTTGCTTGTGCTAGTTTTGTCGGCACACGTGGACACGGTATCGAAAAGGGACTTGCTGCTTCTTTGGAAGCGACAAAGATCGAACTCACCGGTGGGCCGGTTGATGACGATACGGCTGAAGGATTTGACCCGACCGCGCCAAATCACGGATTTCTCAGAAAAAATTCTCGCTTTGCGCTTATTTTCGTTACCGATGAAAATGATTGCTCCCACGACGGTACACTGAATGAAGAATCCACTTGCAACGATGATGTTTGCGAATTCGCAAATATTGAGGGTGAAGAAGACAGTTCGCCTCTGCTAAAGATTGAAGATATGAAAAATGACTTGTTCAAGAATCTTCAGAAATCCAAAAATCGTCCCTCGTTCGGCGAAGGCGAAATTCTCGTAGCGTCTATTCATGGTAAACCTGAACGCTTCGCAGGTCCGAAGTTGGAAATGTGTGAACAAGATGTAGCTACTGGCGTTAGACCCGTATGTGCGAACAGGCTCGGTATCGCCAATTCAGGTGATCGATATACACGTTTTCTACAATCCTTCGGCAAAGGGCAATATTTCCCGCGCCAAGAAGATAACACTCAAGGCTGGTTGTGCGTCGGCGATTTCTCTCCTGCACTCACCGCTATTGGACAATTTGTTGGCAATATAGGTGGAGGTTGTATCAGTCGCTCCATTTATCCTTGTACTGATGATGGCGAGCAATGTCCAAATTTCCCTTTCTCGGAAACCCCTGGCGCGTGTGTTGATCGCCCTGGTTCAGACGGAGAAAAATATTGCTCATCAGGTATTCAGGTTCGCGTCGCGTTAACCTCACCGACCGAGGAAAATTTAGAAGGCCTAAAATCAAGAGGTTATTGTGTTGAAGGTTCTGTAGGTCATTCTAGTTTCCCATCTGGATGCATTATCTCTCCAAGTAAGTACGCTTTCGATGCATGTCCTGCCGGCTTGGAGGGCGTTAAGCTTGTATGGAACGACGAAGCTGACGCTAAGAATGCTCTTGTTGGAACATCTTTGGAAATCCGCTATAACGCTTTGGATTCTAACGAATAGAATTTAAAACGATTTCCAAAAAGCGCTAGCAAAAATGTCCACTTCTAAAAAACCAGCATCTTACTGCGCCGCTTGTACAAACCTCTTACATTCTGACGATCTCTATTGTTCAGATTGCAGAAAACCTAAACCGGAAAAGGGGTGGAATTCCATACAAGATGGCCGCGATCGTTGGCTTGGGAGAATTCTTGATGATCGATATTTGATCACCAAAAGAGTCGGCAGGGGATCTGTTGGATCCGTCTACCGTGCGAAATCTCTAGCTATTGAGCGCGTTTTTGCGATTAAGATTATTAATCTTAAACAAACGCCTGGCGGACTTTCCCCGGTCGAAATACGGGCTCGCCTAAATCGAGAAGTTTCTGCGATCGGTAAATTACGTAATCCTCATATGGTCCCCTTCTACGAAACCTTGGAACTTTACGACACCTACCTTGGTATCGTTATGGATTTCGTGGAAGGACAAACTTTGGAGCTTTTGGTCCAGAAGGAAAAACCTCTCGAGATCGATCGCATTATGACTTTGTTAAAACAAATCGCCAACGGTTTGTATGAGGCACATACCGCCGGCATGACGCATCGAGATGTAAAGCCCGATAATCTCATGGTAGAACGACTGCCGGCGCAGGGAGATTTTCTTCATATTTTGGATTTTGGAATCGTGAGTGTTGACGATGGTGTGTCGATTACGAATGGTTTTTTAGGTACCCCACTTTACGCGTCTCCTGAACAAGCGACTGCAGGGAGGATCGATCATCGAAGCGATATCTACTCGCTGGGTGCAGTATTGTTTTACATGTTAACCGGCCAACCACCCTATCAGAGCGAAAACGTTTACGATATTTTGAGGGCGCATGTGAGCGCCGAGATTCCCAAGCCAAGTACATTAAGAGTCGATGTTCCGGCTTTTTTGGACACGCTGACGACCAAGTTGTTAGCAAAATCCCCCGACGATCGCCCTGCTTCTTTGGCTACCGTGATTGCCGAAATTGATACCTTCTTCAATCTGAAAGTACGCGAGTCTTCGGAGTTGAGAACCTTTACTGGCAATGAAACCTCGGAGTTAGATCCCGTACCGCAAAAGCAAAGAAAGATCACCGGGGCTGCTATATTTCGACGCGCTCCGACGCGTGGAACCCTACGAAATGCGATCGTGGAAACGAAGAAACTTCGGGAACATCCGGAGTTTGATTACACTCTACGTACAGAAACCGGGGTACATCCTCTTGGCGATGCTACCGATCTTCGACTTTGCGTCTCTAAAGCCGGGACGGTTCTCGCGGTGAACCAAAAAAACGAAGTTTGGAGTTTCGTTGATGGAGACCCAAAAAAGATTGAACAGTTCGATTTCTCTCCGACTACTATTAATCCCGTCGGCGATGGGATTTGGGTCGGAACCGATGACGGCCGAGTGTTTGTGTTTGAGGGGGGAGAAAAAGAATTGATTTTTGAGGATGTTCGAAGAACTCCAATTCGAGCGATCGACCACAGACTGTCGGTCGGTATAGCCGGATCAGACTCTGGACGTGTGTATATCAAGCGCCGAGAAGAGATTTGGACTCGAGTTCACGATGGGCCTCCTGTTATAAAGGTTGCAATGTCTCAGGACGCGACTTTGTTTGCGGTCGCTTTAAAAACTAAAGAACTCAACATCTATAGGGTTTCCGATCCGAAACGTTCGCGTGTATGCCATTTTTCGTTCTTCGTTGACGTTAGATCGATGGCTTTTTCGGTTAAATCTCATCTTCTCGCTGTTATTTTTGAGGACAACTCACTGTCGATCTATAACGTGATGGCTGGACAAGTGCTTTCGACAATTAAAGTTGAGATCGGAAAAATTCTCGACATATCTTTCACGCAAGACAATGAATTGATTGGCTTTACCGAAAGAAAGGGCGTGATTTATGGGGTCGATCTGCAGCGTGTGTTCGGTGATATTTCTAATAATTAGCAACTTTTGAAAGACGATGTTCAAAAATTTGAGCTAATTCACGTTGTCCCTTCCGTTCGTAATAGGTTTTTAGTTTTGCTAACCCAAAACTATGTTCTGGTACGATCGCAACGAGTTCCAGAAGTATGGGAAGCGCACTTTCGTCCCGTCCAGCCTGAATGAGCGCGCCCGCTTGGATGCGTAAATCCTTAATGTGATCGGTGATCGCATTCGTATTCTTTTCCGAGTGCGCTATGGGTTGGTGTCTCAACTTGAATTCGACTCCAGCGTGAGATGGGGTTCTTTTTGATTTTCCCTTCAAGGTTTGGTTTCTTAGAATCGATGCAAGTCTCGAATTCTCCTTTTCTTTAGCTGGCAAAAGGGGTTTGGGCTTTGGAGTTTCGGCGACGAAAACACCTTCTTGACGCGTATTGGAATCCAATGCTCGGATCCTTGATCCGTGCAGTCGTTCTAGTCTATCGCCTATCTTCGTCATTGGTTCTCGTTCACGTGATTTGACCTTTCGAACTATACAATATTGCATTATGATTAAACAACGCCTCAGATTTCTACAAGAGAGACTTTTATGGTCGCAAGTCGTCTAAAACTTATTGCCTCAGCTATTGCCTTCCTGTTTTTGTTGCCACTTTCCGCGTTTGCACAAGATCCTATCAAATTATCTTTGGTTAACGTTTCAAAATCAGGGGGCGATACCAGTTATAAATCAGTTTATAAGGAGCTTAAGAAAAGCGATGATATCAAACTTCGAAGCCAAAAGAGCTTAATTAAGATTGCCAAAAAGCTAAAAATTAAAAAGGCGGATCTGCGTTCTACCAAATGGCGTAAGGCCAATAAAACGAAGCTCGGACGATTGGTCGAAAAGTCTAAACTTGAATCCATTATTCTAATAGACGTTTATAAGGGAGGGAAACGGATTCAACTTGTGTCTATAGGGCCTGATGGGACGCCTCTTTCTTCTGACGTTCAAAAGATTAGTCGCGGTAGAGTCAGTCAAAGCAAAGTACGGGAAATGTTGAAGACCGCTTTTAAACCTGTTGTTAAAGCTGTTTTGAAAGTGCGTAATGGTGACGAGGACGAGGACGAAGACGAAGACGAAGACGAAGACGAAGAAGAGGCCGAGAGAGAAGCAGAGAGAGAAAGGAAGGCTAAGGCTAAAGCTAAAGCTAAAGCAAAAGCAAAAGCAAAAGCTGCTGCCGCTAGAAAAGAGGCGGAAGACGAAGACGAAGACGAAGACGAAGATGAGGACGAAGACGAAGATGAAGATGAAGATGAAGATGAGGACGAAGATGAGGACGAAGATGAGGATGAGGATGAGGAAAAAGTTGCCTATCCGAGTTTAGTCCAAGGCTTCCGAATCAACCTGGGTGTCGTCGTTGGCAAGCGTGAGTTTTCCCTGACAACAAACAGTACCAGCGAACCATTCACCTTGCGACATGAGTCACCTTACATCGGTGGGGGCGGGAGTCTTGATGCGATTCTTCTCAACTTCGGATCCGTCGCGATCGGCACTAGCCTCTTCGGTGGTTTTGCCCCCTTTACGACTCTATTTCGTGATCCCGCCACTTCGGAAGTGTTCGAATTTTCGAGTCGTTACGCGAGTATAGGCTTAGATCTAAATATTCTTATCGGCCTTTCAGAGGCTTTAACTCTCGCAATTATCGGTGGCGCCGAAGCGACAAGTGTAACCATTGATGCGAATCAATTCTATACCGGCTCACGCTATTTATCTGCTCGAGGTGGGTTGGGTATCGGATACGGAATCGGCCCTATTGGTTTGAAACTAAACGCAATTGTATTGCCGGTTTTCGATACAAATACGGCCGACGGTGCTTTTGGTACCGCCGACGGTTTGGGAATCGGTTTCGCACCTAATGCCGGTATTTTCTTCAACATTACAGATGAAGTATCTGCAGGCATTCGTTACGAATTTAAGATGCTTCCCGCCAGTATGTTGAAAGGGCCTGTCATTAACGACGCTAATTCGGATTCAACCGATATCATCCATAATGGGATGATAACGATCGGCTATTCTCTGTAGTGAGCTAAATCGCTCTTCCAGTTATCCCAAACAGTCTAAACCGGACGCAACCGCCGCCATCGTACCACCATCAATGTTGGTACAACTCTCTCCTTTCATTTCAAAAATTTTGCCAGCGGCCTGACTTCTCGCGCCAGAACGACAAATAATTGCTAAGGCTCGACCGTCAAATTCGGGAAGATTACCCTCTTGAATTTTGGAAAGTGGAAAAAGCTCCGCTCCCCTTACATGGGTTTCGGCGAATTCGTTTTCTTCTCTAACGTCGATAAGGCGGTATTCAGTCCGAGTTTCCCAATATTGCTTAAAGTCTATAAATTTCATTCCTGCTCCTTGATTCTCAAAATTACGAGGAAAAAAGAGGATAAGGGTTGATTCAAAATTCAGCAAATTCAGCTAAAAATAAAATTCACGATCGAATTTTTTCGCCGTTATGGGTACATCTTACACACATCCCCGCGTACGCCACCGTGACCTTGGAAATAAGTATGTTAAATTTTGAGAAGAAACACTTAACGATCTTCATTTTAATGTGTGTGCTTTTAATTTCTCCCAATGCCGTTGCGGGCGGAGGTGATTTGAGCAACGAAGCATTTGAAAGTATCCTATTTTTGATTGGAGTTATCGGGTTAGCTTACGTCGTAGCCGGCGTTTTATCCGGATGGGTTGAGAGAAAATGGGGATTGGTCATTGGCGCTGAATATATTATTTTGGGCGCGGCAATTGGGCCTGGATTTTCTATTTTGAGCCCCGAGGTCGTCGCACAAATATCGCCAGCAATTGTGTTGGCTGAGGGTTCCCTTGGGCTTTTCGCCGGACTTACCGTTTGGAAATACCGCAAACTTGCGGGGGCTTTTTCCATTGGCTCGGTGATTTCTCTATTTACCTTTCTCGTCGTTACCGGGATTCCGATGGCGGTTATCTATTACTGGAAAGGGATGGAGTTTTTGGTTTCGTATTTCCCCCATCTTTTAGTGCCCGGTACGATAGCGATGATTGCCGATACAACTCCGATCCGTTCTCTAGTGGATTTTTTGCGAGCCAAGGGTGACGGCGCTCCATTGATACAGTCCGTTGCAGGAGTGTCCACCAGTATGGCCATTGTCGTTTTTGGTTTGATTTTTTGTCTCTTCCGGCCTGCAAGCGAACTGGTCTCATCACTTGACCTCGCAGTTTTTGAATCGATCCTATTTTGGCTCCTGATTCATGTTTTGATAGGAATTTTCCTTGGTCTCATTTTCGCGCTCTTTCTCAACCGCGATTATTCTGAAGAAAAGCTGCTTACCGTCGGTCTTGGAATGATTATCTTCGCATCAGGCGTCGCATATTTCCTAAAATTATCACCGATTTTTGTAAGTTTTATCCTGGGTGTTGTTTTCTCACGGATCTCAAAACAGAGTCACGCGGTCGAGAAAATGTTAGTTTCCATAGAACGTCCGGCCTACATCTCCCTATATTTCTTTCTCGGAGCGACACTGTCATTTTCCTTTCATTGGGCAGCCCTTTTTGTACCCTTTATCTACATTTTGTTGCGATATATCGGCCGCGGTTTGGGAAGTATTGGCGCAAGACAAGCCTTTTCCGAAGCCGAACCCTACCCACTTATGGGGCCAGCTTTATGGGGACCGGGCGCATTGAGTGCCGCCATGGCACTCAACTATTTTAATGTATTCAAGTCAAGCGAGTACGCGAACGAGGTTTATTTTATACTCGTTCTTTGTATTCTGTTTAGTGAACCCATTGCCTATAAGTTTGTGCGCCGTTGGCTCATTGATGCAACGGACGTTGAACTTGAAAAGGAAAATTCAAATATTTTAACTCGGGAGGTAGCATAATGAACCGCATTAAAAGTTTGTTATCACTTGCGTTCACAATCGTCGTTCTCTACGCGATGATGCTTTATCTTCGTGAATACGATTTTGGAACATCGACCGATATCTTTGCCCCAAAGAGTCTCGCCGCTACAGGTTTCATTATCTTGGCTGCATTCGCCATGGGTGAACTCTTTGGATTACTCGGTATACCTGCACTTTTGGGATATATTGCAGCGGGCGTATTATTTGGACCAAATCTGGGGCCTTTATTGCCCGACTTACCGGGTATTCCCGCAACCAAAGCGCTATTTGACAAAGATGTAATTAAAGATCTCGGATTGGTAAATGTTCTTACTATTGGCGTGATCGGAACAATGGGAGGAGGAGAACTCATCGTGTCTGAAATTAAAGAAAATTTCGTCACGATTGTACTCACTGTTCTCTTTATTTTCATTCTTGCAGCCCCGGCTACCTTAGGCGTTTTTTGGCTTCTCTATCTCTACCTGCCTGGTGTGGTTCCCTTCTTAGAGGGGCTTGGACCGAACCATGTGTGGGCGTCTGGCTTGTTATTTGCCGTTTTTGCTATCGCGATGAGCCCCGCTGCTACGCTTGCTATTTTTCAGGAGACTCGTTCTCGAGGAAAGTTCGTCTCGTTGGTACTTAGTACTGTCGTAGTAGCAGATTTGGTTCTTGTTGCCCTCTTTTTGATTTCGTTCAAATTTGCCGGCATTTTATTATCACCAGAAGGTTTTTCCATGGGGGCCTTTTATGCCGAACTTCCGGGTATCGCTTGGGAGTTTGGTTCGGCTCTTGTCGTTGGTGGTATCGCTGGAGTTGTTTTTATTTTGTATATGCGTTTCGTAAAGTCGGAACTCCTTCTATTTACCGTCGCTGTAATTTTCGCACTCGCTTATGCCGCCACACGGCTACATGCTGAAATTTTGTTGGCGTTTCTTACTGCCGGCTTCATCGTTCAAAATGCATCCCGCCACGGTCATGATCTCATTCATGCGCTGGAGAAAATTTCTTTACCGGTGTTCGTTGTCTATTTTATGGTTCAAGCAGCACTTCTGGATCTGCAGGCAGTCGCCGGATATTTGTGGTTAACTTTAATCCTGTCCTTGGTTCGTGCCTTTGGTTTGTTTTTCGGTGCAAAGATCGCAACTTACTTCACCAAAGCAGACCCCGCGACCAAGCAGAATTTATGGCTAGCCTTCTTTTCCCGCGGTGGCGTGGATCTGGTTTTAGGTGGGATGGTTGCCAATGCGATGACAAGTGAGGGTACGAAGCTATTTAGCTGGGGCGTTGACTTTCAAACTGCCATCATGGCTGTGGTTGTCGTTCATATCGTTATCGGACCTTTCTTATTAAAGCTGGCTCTGGATTGGACCGGGCAAACTGAGAACGCCCGAAATAGAGCCCAATCGGAATCGGAATCCTTTGCCGCATCGGCGAGTACTGGGGCAACATCAAACCAATTTTGCGAACATGTTTTCAAAGATACAAACTTAGAACAGACCACTAGCGCGTTAAGGGATGTTTTAGTGACCTTAAATCATGAATGCATCGTGGTGCCCCTTTCCGAAAAAGCTTCAATTCTAAGAAGTTCGATTTTGGCAATCGATGTCAACTTTAGTAAAGCGCTGGACGAGATCGAAAACGGTATGAAAGATTGCCAAACGATTCAAGAAAAATTGGATCTCATTGAAGCATCTAATTCAACTTATCTGGCGGCGATAACCCAAAATATAGCTGCATGGGAATCGATGAATCCGGTAGCTTTGCCGACTGAGATGTTGGTCAGGATTACCTCAAAAATTCGACAGCAAATCGATTTTGAAAGTGAGCTAAAGGTTACCTATGACTCTGATTTGCTCGGGGTGGGTGATCAGGATTCATTTGGTATTCGCTTGTTAAAGTTCGGACGTCGGATCAGTAAAAATTACCTTGGGAACACCTATCGTTTTGTTCCACTAGGCCGACTGTGGCGTTTTTACGTTTCGCTCAGTGTTCCCAGATATTTGGAGAGTGCAATTCATCGTTCTTCAGAAAAGAATTACCCTTTATGGAGTTCACTGGGGACGCATGTTCGCAAGTTGGATTCAGCGATCGCAGAACTTACTAAAAAGGTGAATGCGGCCGAGTCGGTCACAACATTTATTAATGATGAACGCCAGGGTTTGGCTGAACGAACACGCGAACTTGATTCAAGTTTGGAAGCCTGGTTATCGACTTCTGTTGAACGTCTTTCCGCTGCTCTTAGAGAACCCTATCATAATTTTATTGATGCTACGAAAATCGCGGGGACGCTCCAGTTACCGAAGGTTCGATATCGACCGTCTGCGCTTTTCGATAGATCTAGACGCGCCGAACAAGGTGCTTTGAAGCAGTTGGAAAGTGAAGAAAAATTCGTTTCGGGTCATCGTGGATGGATCGTTATGGAATTTCAGCTGATTGAATTTATGTATTGGTTTACGAATTTTGAAGTTGATAGTCGAAAATATCTCGAACGAACACTACTCGAACCTGTTATCGAAGCGATCTGGGCGCTCGGAGATTCTGCGGACAATTTCCCGACAGAACTGGCAGGGAGTTTAGAGGAAGCACGCGCGCGTTATCCGGAAAATAGTCACGATGAAATTGACGAGAATGAAGTTGAGCCGGAAATTGATTGGATTAGATGGTTTGAAGTCAATCTTCAACCTGCCTTAGCGGGTCTGCGGCGGGTTACGCAACGTGGCGTCAGTGATGTTTCTAAAGGAGGCTGTTCTCGAAATCGTATCGAACTATTGGAAGCTCGAATTGACGCCTTTTTTGAGGAAATAGATCTTTTTGCTGAACATCCCGATAATAAGGAAACCACGTCAGTTCTTTCATTACCGATGCGCGCTTGGTTTGAATCCGAGGTATCACGTGAAACAGCACTACGTTTTGTTGAATTTAACGAACGTGCAGAACAGTTTTTCAGGGCCGCGTTGGTTGAAGTTGAAGGTATTCAACAAGTAGCTGAATTTAATATTTTGGGTACCGAACAGACGATTCGTTCGGGCAACTTTTTTGCGGCAAATGATTCGGCCACCGGTGGGCTTGTTCGTTGCGATCGGTTGACTCAAGATCTCGAAGAATCGGTACTGGGAGGATTTCGTGGCCTTCTGGATTGGCTCTTTCGAGAGCTCGATATGATCGAAGAAAGAGCAACTAAACCCTTATTGAAACGCGAGATTGGTCGCATTGAAGAAGCTCTCGAACGTCGGCAGCATACGTCGTTAGCAAAGCGCGGTGAATCTTGGGCACACGATATTTGGAGAGCAACGACCCATATTTCGAAAAGCGTCTATAGCCGCTATGAGCCGACGATTAATAGGGTTAGCGATGATTTAGAATTTCTGTTTTCTGATACGGACGGGATTGCCGAAAATACAGAAATTCGTGAACGCCTTCATCCTTTCGAACAGGCAGGTCATTCGGTTCCGATTATCTATCGTCGCCTTTTTGCGCCGGTACCCCTTGATATCGCCGACTTCTATATTCAGCGAGATTCCACTGAATCAAAAATCATCCAAGCTTTTGATGATTGGCAGAGAGGAAACCCAAATTCAATTCTTGTTCGTGGTGACCGTGGCATTGGAAAACGCTCTATGGTTCGGTTTATTTCGGAGACAAATTTTTCTAAAAAATCAGACAATATTCATTTCGTTGTAGTCGATGACCATGACATGAGCGAATCGGGGATTTGTCGATCGATTGGTTCGGTTATTTCAAAAACACCGCCAACAACTTTTGCAAGTTTGAAACGACTCATTCGGACGCGTGATGATCGCCCTGTCATCATTATAGAGAACGGCGAAAAATTGTATTCTAGAACCCGTGAGGGTATCGGTCTATGCCGTGAATTTTTGAAACTGATTGACCAAACTGCCGATCGAGCGCTTTGGATGGTTTTAATGGGTGATGCGGCCGCGACTTTTTTAGAAACTGCGATAGAACTACCGAATTTCTTTACACATTCGATCGTTGTAGAGCCCTTGAGTCTTAATGCAATTCGAACGATGATCGAAAGGCGCCATCGGGTGAGCGGTTTTAATCTTGCTTTTGATCGTCACCCCCCACGGGTGTACGAGTGGGTCCAATCTCCTTTACAAACTTCTGCATCCGTGCGTGATCCGCAGACGGCCTACTTTCGAGAAATGAGTCTTCTTGCCGAGGGAAATCCGCTTCTTGCGTTAGAAGCGTGGTTAGAATCGGTTGAAACGGATGAAGAAAACGATCAGTTGATTCGGGTTTCTCAAGTACAAAAGATCGAGACGCGATTGCTCAAAAATTTGACCTTAAACAAGCGGTTGACCCTAACTGCCCTTGTCCAGCATGATTCGTTGACAGCTCGAGAGTTGGGCGTGATTTTGGAGTGGACACCAGAAACGGTTTTCATCGAGACGGACCACTTAGAACGATTAGGTTTTGTCGAAAAGACGATCGGTGAAGACGAAGTAGAACTTTTCCATATTCGCGATGTTGCTGATGGTGTAGTCACCAAAGAGCTTCGCCAAATGAACATGATATAATTATGGCTAATACGAATAATAAGTCCGAAGACAGTTCGGTCGTCGAAATACAAACTTCAGAGACGGTTGTTGCTCAAACGGAAACGGCTATCGACGCTGTGACCGAAACCGAAACCGCATCCGCAACCGGCGCAGGCTGGGTGGTTCTACTCGCCGTCATTGTCACCTTTCTTTTATATCGCTTTGGAAGACATACCGAAGCTGCTCGTCTTAAACGTTGGATGCCTGTTTTTTACGCCGCTGTGTGGGGACTCGCGGTTCTATCTATTACCTCTCTTTATGCGCATGGTTTGGACGGTCGCTGGAAGCTTGTGGTGTGGTTGGTGTTTTTGTTTTGCTTTTTCGCAAGTTTGGGCTGGTCGAGAAGTATCATGTCTGGCGTTGCGTTAGCGGTTGAAGGAAGGGTTGTCGCGGGTGACTCCATTCGAATCGATGACGTTGAGGGCGAAGTTATCAATTTTGGACTACGAAGCGTTTCGATTCGAGGTATAGACGGTAATATTCACGAGGTTCCAAACAATAAGTTTGTATCCAGCACGGTCGTCAATCTTTCAGCAATGGGAGGCGATTCTGTTTGCGATATATACTTGGAGGTACCCGATTCTATGAAACCGAGCGAGGCATTAATCTTAGCGCGTGAAGTTGCGATATTAACGCCGTTGGCATCGCCTAGGCATCGGCCAGAAGTGTTCTTGGAGCCCACTCAAAATAAACATCGTCGAATTCGTGTACGGGGATATGTTTTTGATCCTGAATATCAGGAGCATTTTCAAAGTGACGTAATCAGTCGGTTTTCATCACTTGTGAAAGCCGAAACCATCGACAACGTCTAAAAGGGTAGATTGTATTCGTTTTCTAGGAAGAAAGCTTAACACAAGTGCTGGATCGAATTTCCACGTTTCGACAATTCGATTAGCCACTTCTTGATAAATTCCCACGGTTATAAGTGGTGTAATGTTGGCACGATAAGTGCTGTGTATTTAGTCGTACCAACTGAGAAAATGAAAATGAAAAATGAAATAGTTAAATTATTTATGTTCCCCATACTTCTCGGATCGATCGCCTGTGGAGAGGTTCTGGATACCGTCGAAGCAGCCGCCGATATGGTTGAACCCGTTTTAGGTCGGGCCGACTCATTATCAAGTGTCTCCAAGAAAGGGAGCTTAGTATTCGACGAAGCAATGCCTAATATATTCGATGAAGATGTCGCGTTCCACGGCTATGAATTTACATCTTTGTCGGGCGGTTTAGTTGACGTCGAAGTCATGCGTAAAGGTTCGTCTTCCAAACTCGATACGACCTTATTCGTGTACGGACGGGAAGGCGCGAATAATTGGGAACGTTTGGCATTTGATAACGATTCGGGTTGGGGAAAATTATCCAAACTTCGCGGTATCGAAATGGATGCACGTTATTCAAAATATATGGTTGTCGTCGGCACCCGGCTGGGAAAGGGGCGCGGGAAATATTCTTTGAAAATAGACTGTGCCAACGACGCGTGCATTTATACTGCCGCGGTTGATTTTAATGGCTGCGACGCCGATATATATGCGGGCTATGAAGCCTGTGTCGACAACGAGCTCGATAATGCAGATTGGGGACCGGATGATTCGGACGCTCCGGAACTGCAATCTATTGAGTATTGTGTGGGTGACCATGGTGTTTTAGAATCCCGCACATGGGATTGCGATCCTGGAGACGCAAATGCTTCCAGTTTTTGCCGGGCTTCAAATGATGAGATTTTGGCGGTAGCCACACAGTGCGAAACTAAACTTAAGGAAAATTATAACGTTTTTGATCGCCCTACCCCTCTTTCTACACTGTCAATGGCAATGCCTGCGGCTTTGGAAGAGTATTCTTTTGAGCTCCAAGATGACGATTTTTCGGAATTCGATCTTTCGGCATATAGTGTCCCAGTCAATGCAACAAGCGAGGAAATAGCGACGTCGTTTCGTGATGAATACCCGATTTCGCGTGCCCTATCCGTCTCAGATTCGATCAGTCGCCGCCAATATACGGCCGGCACCGATGTACTTGAAGGGCTCAAAACACTTTTAGAATCCGAATATGGCTCAAGCTATTACGAGGTCATTGATATCAGCGGGCATGCTGTAGATGTGGGTGGCGAGGCTTGGATTACCATGACGGTATTTCACTTTACCCGTAAAAATATCGTTTTCGTTCTGACCGAGATTTCCGGGGGTTAAAAAAGCGAACCATATGGATAATTCTGTATCCAATCGCGCACGCTACAGACTGCATAGACGCTCATTTACTTGCGCTCGTTCATGGTCCCGGTTATAAACCTGGCTAAACAAGCCAGGTACAACATGAAGCATTTTTTCCTTTTGTCTCTTATTTCATTTTCCGTAGCGTGTGGGGAACGATTTGAACCCTTTTCGTTGGTTAATAGTACTCGCGTGATGGCGATTCAAAGCAGTGAACCCGAAGTACGCCCCGGCGAAGAAACGGTGCTTTCCGCACTTGTCTTTGTACCACCTGGAAAAGACGTAACTTACGCGTGGGACTGGTGCCCATTTCGGACCAACGCTGTGGACAAATTTGAATGTCCTTTTACGCAGGAAGAGCTCATCGAGCTCATTTCTGAAAATCTTCCTGACGGTACTCCGATGGTTAACATCCCATTGGAAGATTTTGATCTTGGAAGCGGGCAAACCGCGACACTTAAATATCCGGCACCCCAGCCTTTTCTTCAAGCGATTTGTAACGGGATTCAAGAGGCGGCCGTCGATGCGGCTGAAGATTTGGCGATCAATATTCCTGTCGTGAGTTGCGAGGACGGATATGAAATTTCTGTTCGCCTCGTTGTGACCGGGAATGGCAAAACCGAAACCGCTGCTAAACGTGTCAATCTTTGGTTGGGCGGAGAACAGCCCAAGGATACGAATCCTAAAGTTAGCGATATTCGTATTCGTCCGAAAGAAGAGGATAAACAGACCCTTATTGATGCAGGTCATACTTGGGTTTCAGAAATTAATGACTTTGAAAACGATTGGTATGTTTTGCCCGCGGATAAATCGACACCTATTTTGGTCGGCTTGAAATACGACATCGATTCATTCATCGATGAGGGGACGATTCAGGTTTATGCCAAACGTGCGCCCGATGGTTCTCCCGATAAATTTTTGGATGCAAAACGCGAAATTATTGAGTTTCAATGGCTAACCACTTTTGGTTCCTTTTCGCAGGACCAAGTTCTTTACTTCAGTGAAGATGAAGATCTTGCCGCAAGACGCCAAACAGAAATCTTTTTCCCATCGACAGATTTGAGCCAAGAACCTGAAGTTTCAAACGGTGAGGCTTTTGTCGATAACTGTCCCGAACTCAACAACGCCGATACCAGTGATGGCTGCATTATAGATATTTGGAGTGTTCTTCGCGACGATAGACTAGGCGCGGGTTGGATGAAGCGCAGCTTAATCGCCACCGGCGTTTCGAGTGCGTCTACGGAGGTTGAATAATGAATACGAATAAAACACGCATTTTATTGAGTCTTATCTTTACGTCTTTGCTTTCACTCACTCTTTTTCCAAATCCCATATTCGCGCAGGATAAAGCGGAGAGGAAAGGCGATGTCCGAGTTACGAAAAAGCCCAAACTCGTAAAATCGGTAGAGGCCGAATATACCGAAGAAGCAATAAAGAACAAAATTGAAGGTAAGGTGAAGCTACGTCTTACGATTACGGCGGTGGGTACTGTAGAAAAAGTTGAAGTACTACAAGGTCTTGGTTTTGGGCTCGATGAGACGGCTCAAAAAGCTGCTGAACAATTCGTCTTTGAACCCGCAGAAATTAATAATCTTCCGGCAGCGGTAGTTCTTTCGTTTGTTATTGATTTTTCGATGCCGATCTTACCCGCGACACTAAAGGGAAAAGTTATCGACTCTGAAGATGGAACTCCCGTTTCAGCTTTTGTTAAAATCAAATACTTGGGTACCGATTACGATCCTGTTCCCGAGGCGTCCTCGAAAACTAAGGACGATGGGACCTTTGAATTCGGAAATATTCCGCCCGGAAAATATAGTATTGAAGTTAACGTTGAACGTTATCAAGACTTTAAATCCGAAGTAGATTTACCGGCTGGTCAGGTTTCTGAGATTGATTATAAGGTGATGGCAAGAGCGGTAAATCTTGTCGGGTCGGTTCAGGAATCTGGTACTCGAAAACCTTTGCCAGGCGTTACTGTGAAACTTTTTTCTGAAAAAGAAGAGGAACCCATCCTGGAAGGGTTTACAACAGAAGACGGACGATTCGGATTCCGTGGTGTTGTTGCCGGAGAGTATACGATTTCTTTTGAAGCAGAAGGTTACTTCAATTCGTCTACGGTGATTCAAGTTAAGAAGGGAGAAATCACCGAAGGCACTTATTCGATTCAAGCAGAGTATTATGACGAATACACAGTGGAGACGAAAGCGAAACGCGTTCGTACAGAAATTTCGCAACGAAAAATTGGCTTAGAAGAAGTTCGCCGAATTCCTGGAACAGGAAACGATATTGTCCGCGTGGTTCAAAACTTGCCTGGGGTTGCACGTGCGCCTTTCGTTAGCGGGCTTATTGTCGTGCGAGGTGCGGCGCCTCAAGATACGAAAATTTCTATCGATGGTGATAACATTCCTTTGGTCTATCACTTCCTGGGTGGGCCGGCGGTCATCAATTCTGAAATGATTGACTCCTTAGATTTTTATCCAGGAAATTTTAGTACCTATTATGGTCGCGCCACTGGTGGCATTATTGATTTGTCGACACGTTCTCCCAAGACCGACCGTATTCACGGTATGGTTGATGTCGACTTTTTGGACGCCTCTGTTTTACTAGAAGGTCCAATAACCGATGATTTGAGTTTTGCGATTTCTGGACGTCGTAGTTATTTTGACGCCTTTCTTCCTCTAATTCTTCCAGAAGATGGGCCGGATCTAACGGTGTTCCCTCGCTACTACGATTATCAAGGCTGGTTCACGTACAAGGGAATTGAAGATCACACTTTGGAACTTTTGGTATACGGATCTGACGACAAGCTTGAAATCCTTTTTCCTGCCGACGAACCAGAAGGTAATCGAGAATTTGAAGTCCCGGGTATTGATTTTGGAAGCTCGTTCATTCGAGGAAATTTCAAATGGGAATGGAATCCCAACTTCCCGATAAAAAATAAATTCATGATTTCTTACGGCCTCAATCAAACGGCTTTTGATGCCGGAGAGAGTCTCTTTTTTGGTACCGATTTTTACCTTTCTCAAATTCGCAACGATACGAAACTTAAACTATCCGAAGAGGTTAGCGTTCGTTTCGGAATCGATAACTCTTTTGGAGTCGCCGATGTTAACTTTTCTACGCCGGCGTTCGCGGAGGCTGAACAAGGTCCCGGAAATGGACCGCCCAACTTCGGCGAGAATGGGATTGAACTAACGACCACCCAAACCTTCCTCCAGCCTGCTGCGTATATTGAGCCAGAAATTTCTCTGTTTGATAAAAAGCTATTAATGGTACCCGGAGTTCGAGTCGATCATTACGGTGATCTTGGCGACACTGTTGTCTCCCCTAGGTTTTCATTTCGTTGGGATTTCTTAGATAAGATGACCGCCAAGGGCGGTGTGGGTCTTTTCACGCAAGCGCCACAGCAGGGTACGTCGAGCGAAAGTTTTGGAAATCCGGACATCTCATCGGAGAAGTCCGTCCATTATGCCCTTGGTGCAGAATATAAGCCGACCGAATATTTAGAATTTGATCTCACTTTATATTATAAGGATCTCTACGATTTAGCGGTTCTTACTGACCGTCAGGTTGAAGAGAATGGCACGCAGAGGCCGCTTCGTTTCGCAAGTGATGGCGAAGGTCGTTCCTATGGTGCCGAAGTTCTCATCCGTCATTATCCACACAATCGTTTCTTTGGATGGTTAGCCTACACTTTGAGTAGGTCAGAACGTTTGAATGCGATCACCGGGGACTACGATTCTTACCAGTACGATCAGACACATATTCTCACATTGGTTGCAGGTTATAATCTTCCAGCGAACTGGGATGTTTCCGCGCGTTTTCGTTTAACGACGGGGAGTCCGCAGACGCCAGTTATTGGCGGTGTTTTTAACTCAGATGCGAACGAATATCAGCGTATTCAAGGCGAACGTTTTTCCGCAAGAGGTGCAACCTTCCATCAGCTCGATCTTAGAGTGGATAAGAAGTTTGTTTTCGACGGTTGGATACTGGGCACTTACTTGGATGTGCAAAATGTTTATAACCAAACCAATGAAGAAGGTACGCGTTATAATTATGACTACTCTGAAAGTGAGCCAGTCGCAGGCTTACCTATCCTTCCCTCGATTGGAATCTCCGCACAGTTCTAAATGAACACAAGGTGTTCAATCTCAAAATGAATATTTCTTGGTAACAATATATCACCGCCATCTAAATCAAATATTTTGAATTCAACTGCGAGTAATTGAGGCGAACCACTTACGCAAAACGAATAGATCTATCGGCCGAATCAGAAAACTATTAGGTCAGTAAGATGACCTTTCCCTTTTTTTAGATGTCATACACGTTCTTTTGCTTGGCAAAAGTATCGTTTAAGAAATGAATGCTAAGCCTATTTTTCAATCCGCAGCGCAATGATTATTCCGTAACAGCGCCAGAATCTTCATCCTCAACCTCAGACAATTCTATTCGTTTATACTTCCCCTCCTCCCACGTAAGACCCACTCGTTTTTCTGACTTAAGAAGCTCTTCGGTGATCAATTCGTCGTCTAATAAACGATCCAGGAGGATATCTGTGCGCTCCAAAAAGTATGGATTCGTCGGTGTTTCTCCCTTCTTAACATACCACACGCCTCGCCAGGGAGCCGGCTTCAACATTGCCAAAAAGACCGATTCTTTAGGTGTTAAATTCTTCGCACTCTTTTGAAAATAATGGAGAGCCGCTGGTCCGATGCCATAGAGGTTCGGGCCGAATTCGATACAGTTGAGGTAGAGTTCAAGAATTTCATCTTTGGTTAAAAAGGATTCCATTCTCCAGGCGATGAGAACTTCCTGGAGTTTTCGCGCCAGCGTTTTATCGCGCGTGAGAAATAGATTTTTAACCAACTGCTGCGTTATTGTTGAACCTCCATAAACAAACCTCCCCTCATCAAGATTTCGTCGGAGCGCTTTTTGTACAAGTGAGAAGTTTACGGCTCGCCCGTCATAAAAATTTACCTGTTCGCTCAAGTAAGCAGCACCTCCAACATGTTTGGGTAGGTCTTCAATTAAGGTATAATGTTGGGTGCCCGGACCTACGAATATTTCCTTTCCGGCGTCGACTTCTCTCACTTTTCTAGTGAAAGCCTTTTTAAGCCATGCCATGTCAGTGAAGTTCGGTTTGTTTTTCCCCGGGATTTTGACCTTGAGTTTTTGGGTGGACCTTAAGTTTTTAACGACACACTCCTTATAACCGTCGACAGCAAGGTTGGTTTCTTCCGGTCGTGCATGTGGATATTCGAGGTCAATCTCAACCTTCGCATCGCCCGATAACGAAGCATTTTTAAGAGGCCCCCAAACGGCATGGGGGAAGGCGGAGAAATAGTGTTCGCACGGCCTTTTTTCACCTTTTAATGCCAAGCTCGCGGTCAGGTCGTTCGGCCAACCAACGACTTTGGATTGGAAAGAAAAGGGTAAATCTCGAATGTTGAAAACTCCGTCGTTAAAAGCTTCGAAAGTAGAAAGGTTTACTTTTCCTTGGATTAAAGAGGTGACCTCGATTCCGTCCAAAGGCTCTTCAGAAACGCCTTCTAAATCAAGGACTCCGTCTGTCCATTGAAGATTCATCGCATATTCGATGGGGTTATTAACAGCGAGGTGCCATGGTGTTCTTAGACGAAGCGCGCCGGAGATTGTTCCGTCCAATTTTCCGGAAGTTCCGCGGTTGGGGAGCTCAGATCGTCCCGATGGCATTCCTGGTACGGCGCCGAGTTGTATGTTTTCTAAATCTGCATTGAGGCGATATAGCTTTTTGTCTTTGGCGTTTATGATCGCGCTTGCCTTGATTTTTCCTTTTGCTATATCGGCATAAACATCTAAGGCACCACGCACCCACTTACCGTGCGCATGCTCAATAAGCCCGATTTCTCTTTCGCCAAGTTGCATGGATAGGGCGAATTCAGAAAAGTGGACTTCAAGTTTATCAAGAATCGCGAAGGGGGAAACAAGGGGGGCCGGATCGTCAAAATTGTCTTTGGCGGACTTTTCGTTTGAGACGAAATTTTTGAGGATATTTTTATCGAATCGAAATTTCGAGTCCGCGATGACAAATTTTGGTTTCTGGTCGGGCTGAAAGTCAAGGTATGCTTGCTTGGTTTGAATTGAAAATCCCTTTCGCTCGACATTCATGTTTTCTACGAAAACGTCGGCCGCGGACCGGTTCAAAAATAGGTTAGCACCCAATAAGCCCACATTAAATTTATTGCCAAGAATATTAACATTGAAGGACTCTGCGCTTTGAGGTGAAAGGGAGAGGTTGATTTGCTGTCCGTTTTCAACTTGGCCTGAAACTTTCATTTCGTATTTTTCACCAAGGGCTCGCAGTGTGAGGTTTCCTTGAATAGGACCGTTTGAAGGTGATGAGAAATCATTAATCTGTAATGAATGTTGTTTAAACCTAAACGTAGTATCGACGACTTTTATCGGGGGAATAATAATATCGCTTTTGAGAAAGCTCTTCGCTTGTTTGGGGTTGTCCAGTTTTTCTTTTTTTATATTCTTCTTTTCTTTTTCGATATCACATTGGCCATTTTCGACTTGGATGTCTTTGGGTTTATGGGTTCCTGAAAAGCTATCTAAAAGAGAAAGGTCGATTCTAATTTTTTTAAAGTGGCAATCGAAACTCATTCCCCCCTTTTTCGTGGAGATTGTGAGGTCGTTAAACAACAGGCTTCCTGAAAGAGAAGGGTCCAAAGAAGCGTATTTTATTGTAACACCCTTTTTTTCTAATTTTGCAATGGCTTCTTTTTCTTTGGATTTTAATTTGCCAGGTAAGATAAAGATACCAAGAACGAGTGCGAGAGCCGTCGATAATACGAAAATCCCGCACGCGATTTTTAGGCCTTTTGACATAGTTTAGAGAGACTGGAGGTCTTTTCCGTTGAAGGGGAGAAAACCAATTTTGTCTCCGGGTTGAAGCCTTAAATAGCTGATTCCCTTACTGGTAAATGCAATACCTTGAGGCGTGCGCTTATAATTACCGTAAGTTGATCGAAACCGGACCATTTCAGGGTTGGGAGTCTCGGCTTTTTCATCGTATTCAAAGCCTATCATCGCTTGTCCGTCCGGATCGTTACCTTCATATTCTCCGATAAAGGTTTCCCAGGTTACTCGATTTGTCGCAGTGCAATTTTGAGTTCTTACCCTGAAGGTGGGTCCACCATCGAAGGGATCGATGCTATTGTCGTAGCAAAACCCTATTCTTTCGAGCATACGTTTGACAGGCAAGGTTGGTTTGCCCACCGAACCGATGAGTTCACGTACTTCCTGGGGAAGTAAAGATGCGTAAATGGGCGTGGACGGGAAAAGACGCCGAATGAAATCTACGTTCTCTCGACTTAATTTGTCTGCCCGAAGGTAGTCCATTCCGGTAAATTTATGGCCTAAAGCGTCCCATAATCCGCTGGTCCCGTCGTCGTTTAGTGGCGGTAGTAGTTCTGCAACGATTTCGTCGCGAAAGCGTTCACTGCGCATACCGATGTACAGGAAACGTACAAAGGAGAGCAACTTTCCGAGTCGTAGATCATGTCCACGAAAATCGGGATGTAGGATCAGGCCACCAATTTCGGTCGGGCCGTCGTAATTGAAAGTGAGCTCGAGGAGCTCATGAACGAAGTGCTCATCTAGATGGGGCGAATAACGTTCTTCTTTGCGCACTCCAAAGTAGACGGCTGGACGTTGATAGGTTCCGTGCTGTGCGATGATCATCGCGGTTCCGATCACCCGATCGGCCTCGACATCTCTCAATACGAACACATATTCGCCTTCAGTCCCGTTGGTATCTTTACCAAAGCTTTCACGGCTTTTTTTTATGATTTTCTGAAGCGTTTCTCGGTTCGCTGGCAGATTTAGTGTGTTTAATCGGCTCGCTAATTCTTCTAAATCAGCCAAATCGGAGGGACGAACTTCTCGTAATAGGAACATTATCTTAATCTTGCACGTTAAAGAGGTAGTATAAGCATAAAAGGTGCGTATACTTTATATACGCTGGGTTTAGTTTGGCGTCCAAATATTTTTCGAAGGAGACGAATATGACTTTCTTATCTCAAGTACATTCTGTTGTGAAAACAGCAAAACATAGCCCAAAATTAAGAAGCTTAGCTGGCGTGGCTCGCGTTGTCGCGATGGGACCCGGTCGCGAATTAGCAACAATTTGCGGACGTGCAGGCGTTGCCGGAGCAGTCGTGGATGCCGGTATGGGCGGTGTTCACGCCGTTAATGCGCTGCGTAAGGGCGAAATTGACGCAAAACAAGCCGGTATTCATGTTGCCGCAGAAGCCGGATGCGGTTTCGTTACATCAGCGTCCGGCACGGCCGGGACACTTGCCATGTATATGGTTACCGGAAGTCTGGGGCCAGCAGCGTTAGCGCTCGGAATGGGAGCATCGATGGGGTCGCGTATGATCTATCGTAAGTTTGTGGGTGAGACACTTCCGGGTAAAGCCGTTCCGCCAGAAAAAGAATCTAGCGATGATTTTGAGAACATCGGCCCCAAATAGCCGCTAGGCTTAAATCCTTTGAGCCAACCTTCGCCTCTTATCTCTGGGGATTCCTCGCGCTTCCAATTTTTGGAGGAGGTATTCTCTGCGATCTCTGATCGGTAAACTTCTACTTATCAAATAGAAGACCCAGATATTGAACTTAGTTCCAAATGACGCGTTCTCGTTGAGTTCATCATCGCATTCGTCATCCGGACCGAACGCTGCATAGTGGCAGCGACGGTTATAAGCCTCCATTTCTAATATATCGAATAAGGCAATACATTTTGCCGGATCATATCCTGAGTTGATGCAAAAATTGAGACCGGCAAGATCTGCGTCACATTCGACTCGTGGAGTAAACCACGTTTTAATGATGTTTAGGACAACGAAAGTCAGCACAAAAGGGGACTCCAGCCAATTTGGAAGGTTTTCGATAGATTTTGCCCACGATGGGATGACCTCTAAATGCCCTAAATCTTTATGCGCGAGCTCGTGTGCGATAATAAAAGCCGCGCTTTCTTCGTCCCTGCATTTTTCTATGAGCGAGCGGGATATGTAAATATAGTCGCCAGTCACAGCGTAGGCATTTATTTCTTTGGAGTGAACGACAACGATTTTACTTTCTTCGGGAATCGTCGGATTGGATCGTCTCAAACGTTTAAGAATTCGGCGAACTAAATCGGGCGCCCATCCTTTGGTTTCAACCCAGTTATCTTTGAGAGTACTTTGATAGATAGGGTCTTTTTTCTCATCCATGCTTTCACCTCCTCGAAAGATAAATCAATTTTACCCACTTTTATAGATTCGGTCCTTTAGATAATCGTCACAAAACCTTTCGATCTAACCTAACAAACGCGCAGCACCTCAAGGGATCCTCATCATATAAGGATTCGGTCTATAATATTGTTCTTTGACAAAGGGTTGACCCTACCCAATCCCGGTGATAATTACCTCAGCCGCACAAGATTTCCGATTTTTCAAGAAGGTTGCGGCATTCTTGGGTAAAGGTAAAAAGAATATGGATCCCGTCACAATCATTGTCGCCGTCATCGGTCTCGTCGTAGCCATTGCAGCTTATGTTTTTGGTTCGCACTCAAGCGATACTAAAGTTCTCGCTCTTAAAGAAAAATTGGATGCGATGGACTCAAAACCATCGAAAAATATTGCGAAAAACGTATCGTCAAAATCTAAGTCGGCGCCTAAAGCGAAAGAGGCGAAAGACAATAAGAAACTCAATGAACTTAAAGAGACGGTAAAGAAAACGAAAAGCCAGCTTCATAGCGCTAAGGCAGAGATTAAGACTCTAAAAGAAGAAGCTAAGTCGAAGAAAAAAGAATCAAAAAATCCAGGTGCAAAGCAAGATGCAGATTTGATCTTCAAACTTCGCGAAGAAGTGGGTGAATTGAAGAGTGCCTTAGAAACGGCGAAGACTTCTGCTTCCAAAAAGAAAAATGAAAAGCAAAATACACAAGTAGAGCGCGTCGTGGATACTGAAGGCATGGATGATTCTTCCAAAGCTGCAATTCATGAACTTGAGACAGCTCATCGAGCGAAGTTGAAATCGTTGAATGAGAAACATCGAAAATCTGAAAAAGAGATTCAGAAGAAGCTACGAGCAGCATCAGGAAATGTCGACAAACAGCGTCGGCGAGCGGATAATAATGATCGTGCCTATAAAATTACCCAACGTCAGGTCGATGCTCTTCAAGAACGGATTGCGTTTCTAGAAAAGGGACCCGACGACAAACCTGTTCAATTGCAAATTGCCGCGGTTGCCGCCGCGACTGTGGTTGAAGCAAAGGTTCCAGAAACGAAAATAGTAGACAAAGAGGTACTCAGAGAAACGGTCGTTACCGATTCTAGTTCTGAAGCTGAAGAGATGGTTCCGAGCGGATTGAGCAAACCCTCTGAACCGACGACCATTGAGATGTCTCCTGACATTGCCGATGAAATATATAATACATCCGGCGACACGCCCAAGGTACCGGTTTCGGTCGATAGTCTGGTCGCAGCCCCTGATTCTTCGGCAGTTGACGATGCTTGGGCAGAGTTCGACGTCGAATAACTGCGAACTGAGAAGGCTTTTAGGTAGATCCATGATCTACCTTTTTATTTATTTGGACATAGCGAACCACCTATGTTTACGAACAGGAATTACAAGATGAAGTATATCGGAATAATTTTTCTCTTTCTTTTTGCTTCTTGTGAAGCCACCGATCCACCGATATCCGAAGGCGACCCTAGCGATAACTTCGTTGACGTAATTGACGAAGAAAAAAAGCCGGCCGAACCGAATGTTGAGATCGTTATCGACACCAACGAAGAAGAGATCGAGATCGAAATGCCGGTTGCAAGATCGTGTAAAACGAAGGCGGATTGCAACGATGATGAAAACTGTAAATTCATGCCCGCTGCGATGGGTTCTTTTTGCGAAGAAAAGAACGGGGCTCAGAACGGAGTTGCCTGCGAAACAGGAGATGAGTGTTCTTCAGGCGTTTGCGTAAACGAGATGTGCGCAGATCTTTGTAACGACGATTGTGGTGTCGGATTTACGTGTGCATCCGAAGATTTCATTACCTCAAACGGTGACATTGAGATGTTCATTTGCAAACCAGAAGCAAAACGATGTTTATCTACAACAGACTGCCCGGATGGATTGGTTTGCCTCCTAGGTACGAACGCTAAGTTCGAGTGTCAGCCTGGTTCAGGGGCAGCGGTTGGTGAAGCGTGCGAAGACAACCTCGAGTGTGCAACCAACTTATGCTTTAGCGATGTGTGTGCTGAACTATGTCAACGTCCCACCGATTGTTCTGACGACGGGAGCCGTATTTGCGTGTCGAAAACGGTAATGACCAATGGTGGACTTACCGCCGTTAATATCTGCTCTGACCGTCCGCCTTCACAATGTTTAACGAATAAAGATTGTGCGAATCCCAAACGATGTGTTGCCACGAAAACTGAGATCTATGTTGGCTTTACATGTGGCAGCCCTAATCAAAATGGAAAAAATTCTGGCGAATCTTGTTCAACAGATCTCGATTGCGACAGCAACCTATGCGTAAACGATATTTGCGCAGGTCCTTGTCAAGGTAACGATGATTGTGATGCCGATGATGCGACTTGTAATCTTGTGAATGTCCAAACCCTAAACGGGGATACACGCTCGGTTCAAATTTGCACGCCTCCGCTATCGTGTGACGATAACTCGAAATGTCGAATTAACGAAACGTGTTTCGTTCGAGAAGAGACAGTCCAAACCGATATTTTTTGTAAAGTTCCAAACGTGGGTGGAGGCAGTTTAGGCCAGCAATGTTCTATTCCGTTGGAGTGCGCTTCTAATTACTGTCTTACTTCACGTTTGGCTGATTTTTGTTCTGAAGTATGTAACGACGATAGTGATTGCAACCTTACCGGATATACGTGTCAGCCATTTACCTTTCGAGATGGTTCAAGGGCACAAATGTGTCAGCTTGCACCTCCAACGTCGTGCGATTCGCAGAGTGATTGTGCCGCTGGTACAAATTGTAGCTATGTTGAAAACACTGCCGGAACCGCGATCGAAACCATTTGTATTCCTTCCAAAGGCGATGCAGCAGGGACTGCGTGTCAATCGAACGATGATTGTGCAAATGGCCTTTGTTCTGAGGGGTTTTGTAGCGCTCCTTGTACTGATTCCTCTCAATGTCGCGCCACTCAACTATGCGGCGTTGAAAATGTGAAAATCGGCACCATCAACGATAGCGTATCTTTGTGTCAGGTGCCTGCGGCGGATGAAGCATGTACGAATTCAAGTGAGTGTACAGGCGCGCGTGTTTGCTCTGTACGTGGTGATGGGAATGGAGGTCTTGAACCCTTCTGTGCGTTTCCAAATACAAACGGTGCTCCGATGGGATCTCAATGTTCAGCTCTCGGTGATTGCCAAGAAAATATTTGTCTGATCGGAATTTCCGATACCTGTTCTGTTGTCTGCAGTGATGATGGCGACTGTTCAAACGGGCTCGGTTGTACGACTTATGGAGGTGTCGGCTTTTGTAATAGTACTTGTACTGATAACGATGATTGCGGTGCCGGACAGATTTGCACCCTTAACGCCGATACACTTTCTAACGATATAGATTTCGTGTGTCAGACTGCAGATGCTAATGGCGCTGAACTTGGAGCCAATTGCACGTCCGGTTCTGATTGTCAAACCGGTCTTTGCCTCCCCACGATAGATTTTTCACAAACCGCCTGTACTACGAATGCAAATTGTTCAAATGGACAAACGTGTGAATGTCCTCGCGGTCAGCCAAATTGTACGAGCGGAAAGTTCTGCGCAGTCCAACAGCGGCTTTGTACTAATTTGTGCGACGGTGTGTCTGATTGTAGTTCGGCGGGTGGGAATCCTTTAACCTCGTGTGCAATTCGGGTTGCAGTTCCTTTACCTAACGGACAAGGTAATAAACCCTTGTCGACGTGTACGCGACCTTAATCTTTCCTGAGTTAACTGACGATGCGGGGTTTAAGAGTCGTATTACTCCTCATTTACGCGCGATAAAAAAACAATTTCAGTTTGGGTGTTTTTCATTTGGATAAGAAGTTATGTTATCCTGTCCAAAAAAGAAGTTCTAGACTTAGGAAATAACGTGGCCGTTTCTAAAAACGCTTTCATTCTTGTAGCGATATTATTTTGCTTTGGGTGTCCAAAGGAAACCGCTGAAAGTCCTGTCGATGAAGCCATGTCTGATACTTTGACGGTGAACAAAGACGACGTTGACGGTACAATCCAAGATACTACCGATGCTCTGGTTGAGCCTATTGTTGTCAGCGATATTGAAGCAGCTTCCTTCGTTGATGAAACCCTTGCACTAATTCTATTCAATGGAAGCGCAGCCTTTCCTGAGCTTGGTCTAAACATCGGCGGCGAAAAGATTTCGTTTGTGAATGAAAATACCTCTTTAAAAAATGGGAAAGCTTATCCGGTGACTTTCAAAGGGAAATCGTACGTGTTTTAGCGGACCGAACTCCCGATAATCGCTTTAAATACCGACGGTAAAGAAATCCTAGATGACCCCAAAGTGGGCGGTAGTATTAAAATATTTGAGCCAGGAAAACCTCTTGTCGAATATCTCATGGGAATCGAAGTTCGCGGTGGGTTTTCCCAAACCTTTCCGAAGCAATCTTTTAGCGTTGAACTTTGGGAAGACGCTCAGGGTGATGAAAAAGTGAGCGAGAGTGTTTTAGGATTACGCATCGATGATGATTGGATTCTAGACGGGTTATGGAACGAGCCGGTTCGTGTCCGTGACGTGATAAGTCATGCGCTTTGGCTAGAAATAGTTCGCCATCCTTACGGACAAGCTGAGCCAAAGAGTAAGCTAGGAATCGACACCGTTTTTAGTGAGCTCTTCCTAAATGGACACTACCGAGGCATCTACTTCTTGAGCGAAAAAATAGATCGAAAACAACTCGGCTTAAAAAGACTAGAGGGTTCGATGTTAAAAGGCGAACTATATAAAGGAACTTCTTGGGGCGACGGTGTGACCTTCGATGGTCTTGAAAACTTTTCAAATTCCAGAGACAAATGGAGTGGCTACGAGGCGAAGTATCCTGATGAAATCGGAGAGCTAGATTGGACCAACTTACATCGCTTCGTTGATTTTACGATTCGTTCTAACCGCAATACATTTAATGAATCCATTTTAGAGAAAGTCGATCTCGAAAATATGGTCGACTATTTTATTTTTTTGAACATCGTTTACGCAACCGATAACCGCGGGAAGAATATATATACGGCACGTTATGATTCCAACTCTCCTTACTTCTTTGTCCCGTGGGATCTGGACGGAACCTTCGGAAATGACTGGAGAGGAGAACGAACTAATGTTAGCGATCGTATTTTATCCAATGGGCTCTATAGTCGATTATTGGAAAACGATGCTTTTAAAACCGAGCTTAGTCGTCGTTAGAACGCGTTGAAAAATGACGTGCTGAGTACATCAGAGATCCAAAACCGATTTCAATCTTCGTATAGTTATCTTAAAGAAAATGGGGTCTATGAACGTGAAGCGTTGGATTCCACCCTTCCGCAAAATTATAGTGATGAAGAGATTGACTTCATTAAAGGTTGGATTGTACGGAGGCATGCCTATTTAGACACTTATTTTAACAATTTGTGATCTTGCTCCAACGACAGATTTCATAGTTTAGGGTTGTCAGCAATAAGCGGGGCGTAGATTTTTCGTTGCGTATTTGTCACCTTCGACTATCGTTGCTTATCCTCAAAAAAATACTATAACGTGACTGAAGCATCCAAAAAAACAACTTTAACGAGCGCTCAGATTGTGGCGCTCACGCCGGCCGAAGTCGTCGAACAGTTCAAGAATTTCGTTTATAATATTGTTAATAAAATTCACCGTTCGCTTGCTATGAGAATTGGTGTGGAAGACTTAGAGTCCTATGGAATGTTAGGGCTTTTAGAAGCCCATTCTCGATTCGATGCCTCTTCTAAAAGTAACTTCACGACCTACGCTTATTATCGTGTACGTGGTGCCATTCTTGATGGATGCCGAAAAGAGGGTTGGATTCCCAGAGAACGAAAAAAGAAAGCGGCGAAGATGGCAGGCGTGGATCAGGTACTTGAGACAGAGGCTGAAGAACGTGCCGGTGCCGGACCCGCAAAAACGTTTAGCGATGCCGTATCGCGCGTCGCAGACGTGGTAACCAACGCAACGGTAGTCGTTTTAATGGAACAGGAAGACTTAGAAGCGGTGTACGACAAAGCTGAACGCCCAGAACAACATCAGCGCATTGAAAAGAATCAGACACGGTTAATACTTCTGCAAGCGCTTGATATGTTAGACGACGATGAACGCGATATTGTGATTCGTTTTCATTTTGAGAATGAACGTATGGATTCCATAGGTGAATCTTATGGATGTTCTAAATCATGGATTTCTCGGGTTCATAAACGCGCTTTGAAAAAACTATATTTCCAACTTAATCGATTTGGTGTCCAGAGCGCGCTTTAAGTAAAAGAGCGAGGCGTTGCGCGAAGTTGGGCGTGGGTAAGACTTATCTCATCGTTTAAATCCACATCAATCAGGGTTACCATTAGGGTATCGGCAAAGCCTCCAGGACAAGAAACGGGTTGGGTTCCAAGACGATAATCTATGGGCATACATTGATGTTTATGGCCGTGAAGAATCGGAGCGTAGGGGTCGATAAGTCGGACGTTTTCTAGCAAGTCTGCCCCCCGATCAACGGGCCGCATAAATCCTCCAATTTGTTCCGGATCCAGTCCATACCAATCGTCTGAAACATGATGATGAAGAACGGTCAGAATACGCATACCTTTGAGTTCAGATTGTTGTTTCGCGACCCAATCAATTTCTTCATCATAAAAGCGTCCTATTGAATTGGGCAGCCATTGTTCTGCAAAATGTCGGTCTTCTTCGCGATCATTATTGGAATCAAATTCAAGAAGAGCGATCCCCTCGGGAAGTTTTTTAACTCTAGGATTTCGAGAGGTAACGACGTCAAAAAAATTTTCCATCGGTGCGCCAGGGAAGCGTTCATAGAGATTGAAACGGTCATGATTTCCTGGAACGACGGTGAGTCGATCAGAATCCCACCACCCCGTCTTTTGTAAAACGCCTTTCATTTCGAGAAATTCAGGGGGTAGACCGCAATGTGCAACATCACCGGTGACGATGACATGATCGACATCCAGGTAATGGAAACCCATTAACGCTTTTTTCAGAATATTCGAATAAAATTGTCGGGCTGACCGGTAACGATGGCTGAGTTCATTACTTATTGCCGAAAGTATGTGGGCTATATTCCCCAATGATGCCTCGGGCGCCATTAAGTCTCGCAGGCGATGCAACAATTCTATTTCACCGGGAATATGCATGTCCGTAATCTGGGCGAGTCGATATTTGGTCTTTTCGGGACGCGCCAAATCTTGACCACGCTTTTTGTCTGTCGAACCCTTCCATCTATATATAGCGTCCAGAGCACTGTCGTTTGAATCGTGAATGTAGCTCATCTTAATACCCTAAAAACGACTGTTCCAATGTTCATATTTTCGAGCCAAGAATCGGTCCGAAAGAACCCATCTAGCAGATTCGGAAATATCATAAATCAAAGAAACATTTACTGCCATGGCCAGACCCGCGCTGAGAGAAGGAAGTGCGAGATTGAAGTCACTGATCGCTGCCTTCTTTTTGGGGGTCAAAAAAGCGGATAAAAAAGGTGCCATCATTTGTAATGCTATTCCATTTGAAATAGCACCAAGGACAACAGACCGATAGATCAGAAAGCGGCGCAAATCATCGCGGACAACCTGACTATCAACCGATCTTATACTGGCGCCCTTTAATGCCACGCCTAGTATCATAGCGACAATATCGGTGTTTTCGCGTGGGTCGAATCCGTAACACCAACAATATCGCGCGCAAATTTCAGCTGCCATATACATCAACAGCGTTGTATCAACGATAGTCGATAATCCGAAACTCATTGGCCCAAGGGCACCGGACGCAATACCCGCCGTTCCTGCCAACACAATTCTAGGTGTTGCACTGGTCTTAATCACAGCTTCAATATTACGAATGGGTAAATTTCTTAATTCTTCCCAATTATCGATTTGAATTTGATTATGTTTAAGGTCTCGGACTACCTCCTCGGAAAAATTAAAATCAGAAACACGTTCCAAAAACTGTTCAAAAACAAACTCAACGCCATCGGCTATCGGTTCGGCTTCGATGGCTTTTCGGAAAAACCAATCACTTTTTCCGGTCAACTGAGCGAGCAATTTTGTGATCTGGCTAGGGTCTTTTCTGCTTGTTTGGAAGTAGCGAACTTTCGCGGCCGTATCTTTATCCAGGTGTTGAATTTGTAGTCCTGCTAAATCAACGAGCGTATTCTTAAACGAATGTTCATAATCACAAATCACCAGATAGTTTTCGAATTGTTGCGCCGAAATATCTTGTACGCGAGGATCGTTTCGATGAGATTTAACAAATTTGACGGCGTACCTATCGAGGGCAAAGACACGAAGATAAGCTCGCAATAGGCGTTCACCCAACGGGTCGAGTTCGGTTGTTTCGGATAGAATACGCTCAATATCGCCCGACTGCGTTTCCTCAATCACTCGCTCTAAAAGCGCGATTGCACGGTTAGGATTGATTCCCACGCACCGATCAAACTCATCGGTCAGATTTTTTACCGATTCGGCTTTTGTGTAGGTCGCATTGGGTTTAAGAGGTTTTCCGATTCGACTCAGTTCAAATGCGTATATTTGGTCAATGTGCTCACGTTTGATCTCGTATGGCTTTGCTCTATGGTAAGCACGTAATCGGTCGGCACGTTCTGGATCCGCTATAGATATCCTAATCGCTGCTTGAATAATCTTTTCCATCCAAGACGATCGAAGCTTTCCTTCAAGGGTGGCATCAGCAATAACATTGATCCAATCCTTGCTTTCAAAAGGATAGACTTCGGATGCGATCGTACTCGCCTCTCGCAAATTATCGTCCGGTGAACCGACGCGCCAGGGACTAAACACTTTGCATAGACGTAAGCCTCCCATCAACGCCACTGTATCTGTGTCTCCACTATTTAGAAGAAGAGTCGCCAAAGAAATTAGAGAAAGGCCTGCTTCGACTTCAGCCTCTCGTTTTTTGCTACCCAAGATTGATACGAGTTTGTACAAAAATTTTGGCGTTTGCGGGATTCCTTTTTCTTCTAAAGATTTTTTAGCGGATTCACGAGCATGTCGATTGCCAAATCGCCATAATGCAAGAGTGGCTAGAGCAGCTTTGGGGTGCAAGGTGTAGGCATGTTTTGGCGTCGATTCGGCGACGTAACGAAGAATCGTTTTGTCGTGCCGGCTAAGAACAGAAAACCCATCTCTGGTAAGCAGATCCCAAAGTGGCGTGGTGGTGACGGTACTTTTTCGGGCGTACCACTGATATCCAATTCGATGAGCGAGATAGGATATGAAAAGATCGCGCTTTTCTGAGGAGACCAGATCACCCTGCGCTAACACTTGTGATACAAATTTATCCGGTTCTACCTGATCGAAAAAAATCCACTGTTTTCGAATAGCCACTGGTAGTTTCGAAAAGAGTTCTTTTGCGTCTTCAGCTTGTTTTTGAACGTCGCGAGGCATTTACAATTTCGGTAAAATGAGGATTAAGCGAGAAGAGTAAATATTAGAAATCCGACGGCCGCAAGGACCATTCCGCCAGCAGCGGCAAGGGTAAATATCGTTTTGATACTGGTGCCTTCCTTTTTTTGCCTTAGTTTAACAGGTGCGGTTGGAAGATTTTTTATCCCCTTTGAACGAACTTGTGCTGCCGGGCGGCTCTGCGCCGAGGGTCTAGCAATATTATTCGATGGTTTGTTTTTATAAGCGCCCAGATTTTGTTGCCGCTGTTTTTTTGCTTCGTTTGAAGCCGATGGCGGCCGTTGATTTTGGTAATTATTTGATCCCAAATCGTCTTGGTAACCGGTTTGCTTCCGTTGAGGAGGTAGACTGTTTGCACCATAGTGATTGTATCCCGACTCTTGTTGCTGTGCTGTTGGTTTTTGTTGTGGGTTGTAGTTGGATGGGTGATGTTGATACTGTCCAGATTGTTGTGGGTTATAACCTGGTTGCTGTTGTGGGTTATAACCGGACTGATGTTGTGGGTTGTAGCTTGATGGTTGCTGTTGATACTGCCCAGATTGTCGTGGGTTGTAACCGGACTGTTTTTGTTGATGCGGGTAATCGCCCGACCCAGACTTGTTTGTTTGGGCTTGGGGAAAGTCACGGGATTTATTTTTGGCGGCTTCGTTCGTTTCGTCTGCTTGGGCCTCGTCTAGAATTTGGTTGTATAGGTTTTCGGGCATCGTAGGAGCCGTACGTGCCTGACTTTCTGCAGGATCGAAAACTATTTTCGCTTTTGAGCTTGTGTTTACGTGAGCTCGAAGTGCGACAGTTTCAGATTCAGATTCGGTGTTCAACGGGTTGTATTGGATCGTCTCATCATAGTCTTCAATGATTTCAATATCTCCTGAGGACATGACTAGGAGCTCATCGTCACTAATCGTAAGGGTGGTCTCAGTGACATCGTTGTTCGTCTGTTTTAGTCGTCTCCCAGTATTAAGATTCGATGTGTTGAAGTTATCACTCCATCCTATCTCGCCGGTCCTATCTTGAGCAACTTGATCGGCGTCCATCGCAAATTGAAGAACTTCTGAAGAGATACGATCGGTAATTGTAGTTACGTTGGTATCGGCTTCTATAAAATTTGCGCGCATTAACGCATGTGTAAATTCCCGGATGGTTTGAAAACGATCATCTGCTTTTTTAGCCATAGCCTTGAGAATAATTTTTTCAAGATCTCTGGACATGTTGGGTTTAAGTCGGCTTGGTGGAAGCGGCTCGGCTTCGACTTGGGCCATCATCAGCGCAAATTCGGTAGGCGCGTTAAAGGGGACTTCGCCCGTCACAAGCTTATACAAAGTCACGCCTAAACTGTAGATATCAGCGCGACCATCTATGTTTTTTGAACCGACGATCTGTTCAGGGCTCATATAATGCAACGTACCGACCGTAGTTCCAGTTGCGGTTAAACTCGTTCCCTTTCCTTTAATTTTTGCGACCCCAAAATCCATAATTTTTAGACTCAAAGCACCATTGTCACTCTTGGAGAGGAGAATATTGCTCGGCTTAATATCTCTATGGATGATGCCTCGCTTATGCGCAAAACCGACCGCTGAAAGGATAGGTAAGACAAGATCTAAAACTTCAGCTTCTCTGAGTGATCCTTTCGTCTCCAAATATTCATCGAGTGTCAGGCCTTCCACAAACTCCATGATAATCGCCAACATCGGTCTTTCGACTATTTCGAAGACCGTTACGATATTTGGATGAGCCAAAATTTTCTGGATTCTACCTTCACTAATGAATCTTTTTCTTACGATATCGTTTCCGACAAAGTGCGGATACAAGCGTTTAATTGCGACCTCTTGCCGAGTTGCTTTATCCCAGGCGCGATAGACGCGTGCCATTCCGCCGTCGGCGACCGCATTCTGAACGGTATATCTTCCTGCGAAGATAAATCCTGGTTGAAAGCTCTTTGAACTCAAAATATACTTTTATGAGGTTAGATGATATTTAGTCTACGATACCGTGTATAATTGGCAATGTTAAGGAGCCAAAGTTGTCAAAGAAAGTGATATACGCAGTAGTGTTAGCCCTTTTGTTTCTGGGAATCCTTGGATTTGCAATATTTCGAAGCTTGGGAAGTGCTGAGGTCATTGCAGAGGAGCGCAAACGAGTTAAGAAGGCAAAGTCTCCATCAAAAACGAAGACGAGCGAGACATCCAAAAGCATCGTTTACGAACAAGACCGCGTGAGTTTGGCGGAAAGGGATGACAATCCAGAAAAAAACGATCACAAATCTCGAAGTGAATCTCCAAATAATGCCAAACTTGAAAAATATCGTACCCGTGAAATTTCTTATTCTGATCCCGTCAACGATCGTGTGCTCGGCGATCCGAGATGGGCGGCAACAAACTCAAAAGAAGAACTAGAACGCGTTGAAAAAGCGTTCGAAATACCTGCAATTAATCCCGATATCATTCGTCTCTCTCGTCAGCGAAGCATTGATGTCATAAAGCCTATTGTTCGAAAGTGTTACGAAGAACTTCTAATCGAGAAGCCCGACGCCAAGGGTCGTTTTGTCGTCGAATGGATGGCGGAGAAAACAGGTAAGATATCTGAAGTGAGAATGGGTTTGAATCCGTTCTTAGACATCCCAAGTTTTACGGAATGTATTATAAATCGTTCACAGAATTTGACCTTCGAAACGAACGCCGAAGACATATTCGTAGAATACCCATTCGCCTTTCTTTGAAAACAGTGCCTTCTACAAAAGACATCCATCGTTTCCTATCTTAAGCAAAAGTTTGTCAGTCCATGCCCGTGAGGTAATATCAAGCCTTACTACCCAAGGAAAGATCATGAAAACATTCAGACTCGTACTTTTGTGCCTCACATTAATTGCGATGTTGGGCTGTGGCGATTCAGACCCCGGTCCCGTCAATGATCCGACCAGCGACGACACGATGATTACTCTTAATATCGCCGAGTATGAAGGCTTGGGGGGAGCTGCGACCGGTACTGTCACCATTAACCCTCGCACCGGGAAAATCGATACGACGGTTTCCAATCTACCTACGCTTACAGACGAAAAGTATGAAGGTTGGTTGGCCGGCGGCGGTGAGACTCCAACGTCGACAGGACGTTTTAACACCGACGCCAACGGAGTAGGTAGTGTTTCGGTTACTTTGGGCGATCTTCAAGATAAAACCTTTGCTTTTTACGTAATTACCATCGAACCCGAACCTGATCCTGACAAAGCTCCCGATCCGCGCCACAGTATAGGTGCTAAAATCACCGAAACATTTGCTTCAGAGTGAACAATAAATCCGGCGGATCAGACTCTTAGCCCGCTTTTCTGTATCTAAGGATTGACACGCAGGATTTTGGCTCTACATTCCGGCTCACGGAAGGAAGTATATTTCTACCCGTCGACTAACCTCTCTAAAGGAGCACTACATGTCGAAAGAAAAACCCATTACATCCTCAGAAATAGAACTAGACGTAACTTTGGTTGCGATTGCAAATCTACCCACTAGATTTGGCGAGTTCAGAATTGCAGCGTTTGAAAATAACAAAGATCACAAAGAACATATTGCAGTGATTCGCGGAGATATTCGGGAAAAATCTGATGTGTTGACTCGGATTCACTCAGAGTGTTTGACTGGCGATGTCTTTGGAAGTCGTAAATGCGATTGCGGAGAACAACTTAACTACGCCATGGACGCACTTTCACAAGTCGATACCGGAGTAATATTGTACATGCGGCAAGAGGGACGCGGTATTGGATTAAACAATAAGATCCGAGCTTATCAATTACAAGATCAAGGCATGGATACTGTTGAGGCAAATCTTCATCTGGGTTTTGATGATGACATGAGGGAGTATGATATTGCAGCCGAGATGATTCGGTTACTTGAACCCAAAAGTCTTCAATTGATGACCAATAATCCGAATAAATCCGAGGGTCTTCGTGCAGCAGGTATACAGATTTCTAGACAACTTCCGATAAAGATGATTGCCAATCCCTTTAATGAAAAATATCTATCGACGAAAAAGACCAAGTCAGGTCATTTACTATAAATCACTTTTTTATACCCGAAACTACGCGTTCGTTTCCCCCGTAATCTTTAGCGATTTCAAGGTCTGAGAATCCGGCCGACTTGCAAATGTCGAGAACTTTTTCTCCTTGATCATAACCGATTTCTACGGCCAACAACCCGCCGGGATTTAGCTTTTCAAATGCTCTTGGAATCAGTCTTTTGTAGATCGAAAGTCCATCTTCTGCAAAGAGGGCGAGATGGGGCTCGTGGTCCAGCACGTCCTTGGAGAGCATTTTTTTATCTGCTTGTGCAATATAAGGCGGATTGCTCACGATGATATCGTAGGTTTGGTCAAGGTTTTGAAACAAGTCGCTGTGTATAAACTCCACCGCAAATCCCAGGCTCGTGGCGTTTTCAGAGGCGAGTTCCAAGGCATCTTCGCAGATATCAGTTGCGGTGACGGCGACATTTTGAAGTTCCGATTTCAACGTAACCGCGATCGCCCCCGAACCCGTCCCGATATCTAGTATTTTTTTTGCGTCCATGTTCTCGGCACGTTCTAAAACAACTTCAATCAGCCGTTCTGTATCGGGTCGAGGGATCAGAACTCGAGAATCGACTTTGAAGTCAAAGTTCCAAAAGCCTCGTGAGCCGACGATGTATGCCACAGGTTCTTTCGCACTCCGCCGCTTAATGGCACCTTTATAATTTGCGAGTTCATCTTCTCCCATCGGACGATCGAAGTTTGCATAAAGCATGACGCGCTCCATTTTTAAAGTATCAGCCAACAGTAGTTCAGCGTCTAAACGGGCTCCGTCGATATTCTGCTTTTCGAAAAATTGGGTGGTCCAATCAAGAATTTTTAATACGGTCCAGGGAGGTCCTAGTGGTGTGTTTTCAGTCATCGGGTAGCGCTCTTAGAAACCAACATGTATAGAACTTGCCGACCCTAAGTAGCGCAGGTGAATCATGAAGTCACTCATTTTAATATTTATCTTTTTGAGTTGGAGTTGCAAAGAACAGTCGCCTAGCCTCGTCGACGACTCATCGACAACTGGAAAAGCTGATCAAGCGCGACCAAACCTAGTTAAGGAACAATCTAAAACCTTCGCTTTGAAAACATCAAAGATATCGGCCAGCGAAAATGCTTACAAAATGGAAGGAGCTCCAAAACCCGAAGTGTTTGAAACGTGTATCGTAAAAGGCCTAAAACAAGCGCCTCCTTTTTCGGGACAAAGTGGAAATGACGTCAACTTACGAATCACTTACGACATCCCCAAAGACGATCCGAAAACGATTGTTCTCCTTGCCGAGCTGCAAGAACTAGGTGGAAGAAAGCGTCTATTTTCCACCGGCACGAAAACAACATCAAAAGAAGGGCTTAATGATATCGCCGATGAAGCGTGTCAGGTATTGGTGTCACGGCTTATAAATAAAATTGCGGTGCAGACAGCGACAAAGGACGAACTCATCGCCCTGATTTCAGACCCCAAAAGTAAGTCCGATACTCTAAAGGACGCCATACAAAACATTCGAGAGCAGAATATAGAAGCTGCTGCACCGCAATTGGCGAAGCTTCTTAGAAACGAAAATACAAGCGTTGCGGTCGCCGCCGCTGCGAGTCTTTCAAAATTTCAATATTTCCAAGCGCGTTCGGATGTTCTCGCTCTGGCCGAAAAGTTAAGCCGTGAGAAGAATCCGTCTTATCTTTCTATGATCTATATCCTTGCTGATTTCGGTGGTCCTGAGATCGAAGAATACCTGCGAGTCATAAGCACCTCTCATGATATTTCTAAAGTTCGAGAAATCGCAAAAAAAGCCATAGAAAAAGCAAAGAGCAAAAAATAGTTTACATAAACGCAAGCTCGTTTTTCAGTGGTAGATCAATGTTGATTTATCTTTGGCGTTTTGCTTTTAGAGAAGGGTAATCTCTAACGAGAAGGTTCCGGTGGGAGTTAGTGAATAGGAATCGGCGATAATATAATAAACACCGTCAGCTGGAATCGTATAACTCACTGTTTCCGCGGCACTTGTTCCAGTATCGCTTCCCGCCACGCATGAACTATCAATCATTGTGCAATCAGACGAAATGTACAAAGCGGCATCAAAACCCGTTGGGTCCATCGTCGCGGTAAGGACTTGGCCGGCAACGGCGTTGACGCTCCAAACACCGTCGGGTCCTTCGGTCGTAAAGCCAGTACAAGACGTTGCCGCATCGGGTTGTTCGTAGTCGTTTGCATAGTCGGAAATATCTTCCACGAAGGTTCCGCCCGCAGTAGCGTCGAAAGCGCCGCCACAAAGATCGTTAGTCGCAGCATTACAAACTCCTGCCGTACAACCAAAAGTGCAGGGTTGGGTTTTCAATTCGTAGCTTTCGTTACAATATTCTCTTGTTGATGCGTCTAGGCAAGTTTCGGCTCCAAGGGCGCATTCGGTCGGTCGGAAATCGATGGACACTTCTAGTTCATTTGAGAACGTTGTGGCGTGGTCAATAATTACAAAAACATCTTCGGGTCCCGTAGATGCGTAAACAGCCTTGGTATCTCCATAGCTTTCTTCTTGGGCTAAGCAGGTTGTACCCGGCATGGCACAGTCCGAAACGATAGCGACCGTATGAGTGGTCGAACCATCAACGCTAACATCAAGTACCGTATTGGCAGGTAGGCTTACCGAGTAAAATAAATCTGCTCCGTTGGTGCTTCTCCCAAAACAGCTTGCGCTTCCTGGATCAATATCGCTTGTAAATCGGCCGAGATCTTCGACGAATGAAATGGGGGCAACGACGTCATACGAAGTGGCGCAAGTATCATTTGCTATCGACGGGCCACCGCACGCGTTTATATTCGCGCACCCAGAGATGCAGTCCACAATCCTCTCAATTTGAGAACCGTCGTCGCTACAAGTCGTTGTCTGATTGCTATTGGGATTACAGATACTAGAACCCGGTTGGCACACGCCATTGGTTACCGAAAAGGTTGCCGTGAAAGCTGCGGTGGTTGTATCGGTGCTAGTATCTATATGGACATAATGACGTCCACCTTGAACGGTATGGTATTGGATTTGATCTTGTGATCCGGTGCCTGCTCCCCACAAACACGTGTTAGAAACATCGGTGCAATCGGACGTGATATACATCGATCTACCGAAAACTGAAGAGTCGAGATCGACCGTCAAAATAGAATCGGGTGGTAAGTCGATTGCGTACACTGCATCAGGACCGTCGAGGTTGCTCGTTGCGTTCGGGCAACTTGTCGCGCTCGGATTGTAGGTCGAAGTAAGATCTCCGTAAGTAGATGAAATTACAGTTTGGTCGAATACCGTTAAGACATCAGCACAAACGTCACCGGTGGGTTGGGCACACGTACTTAGAGAGCAGTTACATTGATAGTTTTGTAAAAAGCCTTGGGAGTCGCAATATTGTAGAGTCGCAGAGTTCAAACATTGAACAGGTTGACCCGGATTAAAGCAATCGGGCGTTTGAATGTCGACATCCAAAGTATAATTACCGTTCGAGGACGATGAAAATCCGTCAACTACTAAAAAGATAGAACCGGTTTGTGGCATTATAAAATTTATCGTTTCTGGATTTCCATTGTCTTGACCGGCAATACAACTATTGAGATCGTCGCAATCGGTAACTGCATAGATCGACGCATCATAAGTGGAAGTGAGTGTTGTTGTAACAACATCTCCAGGTATTCCACTAATTTGATATACAACGTCTTTTCCGGCAGCAGGGTGATTTGTACAACTTACACTTCCAGGATCATATTCATTGGTGAATGCGTCGGTGTCTCCGATATGTTGTCCGGCGCCAATTTGAATGGGACTTGAACATGAATTTCCCGAACATTGATTTACATTTCCATCACAAGATCCTGGGCAGGTCTGAGTATCAAACCCTGATCCATCTGGGAGACAGGTGTCCAAGTTATTACCCATGCATTGGGTTGTACCTGGTGTACAAATTGGAGTGGTGAGCTCGACATCGAGAGTGAAATTTCCTGAACCAGACGTTAAGAAAGCGTCGGCAATAATATAATAGGTACCGTCGCTCGGAATCAAATAATTGATCGTTTCAATCTGGCCCCTATCACTTCCTGCTCCACAGGTACCTGCGATATCAGCACAATCTGAAACTACATAGAGGGTCGCGTCGAAGTCGCCCGTCATCGATACGTTTAGGATCTGTCCGGCTTGCGCGTCTACAGACCAGACCGAATCCGAACCTGCTCCTCTCGCTGAGGATATACAGCTTGCGTCTGGCTGATAGTCATTTGCGTAATCTGCCTGGAATCCATTAAAACTCCCGCCAGCTGACACATCGAACGCGGTCGCGCAAACATCGTTCAGACCTGGATTGCAGTTGTTCGTCGTCGCGTCACAACCATATGCACAGGCAGTAAGGGCTTTTGTCGTCCCTCTTGAATCACAGACGTCCAAATCATCCCCAACACATGTTTTAGAATTCGGCACGCAGATTATCGGAGAGGTTTCAATCGTAACATTGGCGGATCCGGAGAAGCTTGAACTTGAATCCACGACTACGAAAAGATGTTCATCTTGGGTTCCCATGTTTGCATACCCGGTCTGGCTTGTTGAACCGACATCGTGGGTCAAGCACGTTTGATCGATTGTGTTACAGTCATCCACGATCAGTACGGCTAAACTATTAAAAGAGCTGTGAGTGGCGAGTACATCAACACGATTATTCGGGGGTAGGACTACCGAGAAGGTCGAGTCATTTCCACCGGTGGTGAAAGATGTACCACAAACATTGCTTTCATAGTCGTTTCTCAACGACGAGAAATTAACGGTTCCATCAAAACCTTGAGTCGCATCAATGGCGTCTGAACACACATCGCCAGGAGGTCGAACGCAAAATCCTGTTGCCATGTCGCAGGTATCGCCGTCGCAAGTGAAGGCATCGTAGCCCGTACCGGCCGAGTTACATGTTTCACCGTCATCGGTACCGATACATCGATTCGCGCCAGGGGTACAGATAAATGGTTTTTGGGTAAGGGCTAGTGCAAAGGGGCCATCGGCTTCGAGACTCTCAACGACAACAAAATAATTCCCGGGCTCTAAGGTTGTGATGAGTTCGTTCCCCCCAGTGCTGCATTCGATTTCACTTTCGTCGATTTCACACGACGAGCGTACACTTATCGTTGCATCTAGTGGAGCTACTGCGAAGGTCATTTCTGCTTTTTCGAGAACTTCCAAACTAAAGATTGAATCGCGCTTAACACCTGCAGGTGCACACGAGGGTTTTAGCGAAGTACTCAAAGAAGATGAGCTATCACTTGAAGCGCTGCCATTTACTACGGGGGTTGCGTTTTCGCAGGCCTCGCCGGTCTGTGCGTCCACAAGATGGATAAATAAGTCGTACTCTATTCCGCTAAGGTTTAAATCCGAGTCAGAGATTTTGATTACAAATTCGCCAACGTCGACGGCCGTAATGGGGTAACGTAGTTCAACCGTTCCTGTATCGTTAGACGTTTGGGTTGCAACGCTTGTGTTGTTTTTAAGAAGATCGATCGTGAACGTTCCATTTCCTACGTTCTCAGGACTTATGTTCAGTGAAACGACCAGTGTTCCGGTGAAGTGTTCCGAATCGCGCGTGTTATAAAGGTAGTAATCACTATCTCCCTGGCAGATCGATCCGCGAATCGTGCTTTGGACTACGGTGTCTTTCCAGCTTGTCGCTGTTGCTGCGTCTGCATTGGGTTCGTTCCCGTCTGGAGTACACGCTACTGGATCACCACAAACACCATTATTACACGCACGGCTACCGATACATCCCAACGAATTCGTGCATCCCTGTGGAGACTCGGTACAGGTCACTCGGTTGACATTGACGGTACAAACTTGATTTCCCTCGCACATTGCGCAGGCCTCATCCGTTGGAGTGCACTGGGTCCCGATACAATAATTACCATCCGTACAATCATCGATGCTCGAACACACAGACGCGTTTTCACACAAACCGTTTCTTGGGTTACATTCGCCACGTGGGCATTGGTCCATATTTAGATCGCATTTGTTTTCCTGGCAGATTTTCTCTTCATTACAGAAGGAGCCAGATAGACATTCGATGTCGTTTTCGCATTGAGGTGCGTTTGCACATGAGGCGGTTTTGAAATCGCAAATGCCTCGAGAACAATCAAGCTCTGAACAAATAGTGGCTTCGGTTTGGCAGGTTTGGGCGTAACAAGAGTATCCTTCAATACAATCTGTCGGAGAGTTTCGGTCGCAAACACTTTTATTGATGCATTCGCCGGTTGTTTTTGAACATTCTCCTGCCGGACATTCCACATCGAGGCATAGCGCAGTAATTTCAATGTTGCACTTATTATCATCGCCGCAAACGAATCCGTTAAGACAAGTATCGGTCTCATTACAAGAAGTCGGATTCACGCATTCACCCGCCGAACAAACTCCGACCACACACATGACGTCTTTACAAGCTTCGTCGGTTTGAGGATTGTCCTCACCACAGCCTAATAAAAAAAACGAAAGCCCAAAAATGATAGCAAAATGACGCACAATATCTCCTTAAGAACCCGGTCGTGTGTTTTTGGAAATTCAATAGACGACCGAGAGTACGGCACTGGGTACAGAATTCTCCTGTAATTCTCAAGTTTTCCGAGGACGCGGGGACTGGGAAGTTGTCTAAAGTTTTCTTTATTGAAAAGGTCTCATTCATTAGATTTGGAATGAGTTTTAGTAAGACTCTATCTTCTGAGGGGCTTGCGACGAATCGAAACGTTAACATCGCCCCAATCCGAATCAATACTAATGTCGGCTTTTTCATTGGATTCGGCCAACGCCCCGTACATGTTGACGAGTTCTAAACGCTTAGCGCGCCAATCCGAAATTTGATCGCCTATCGAGGGCGCCAGTTCGATTTCGGCCAATTCGCCGCCATTAAAATGAAGAGTTGCAGTCATCGAAACATGTTCCTCAACCGCTAAAAAATCACCAACAACAACACCGTTTCCGCTTTCAAGCGATTGCGGGAATAGGTCTTTTATTTGTTGCTTTGAATCGTTCCATCGTAGGCTTCCATACCCGAGAGCTAGATTATTTGTGTGTGTTCTTGTCATGGTTTTGCTCCTCCTTGAGCATCTTTGCTGGGCAAAGTTATCATGATCGTATCTTGGATTTAGCCGATGGCAAATTTAATAAGAAGCATTTTAAAACGAAAGTAGGCTTCCCGCAGGAGGCCCTTTCCTGAATTCATCGCTTTTTCGGAAGACTATTTGTTTAAGGATAAGCAGAAGATTTTGTGTTGTATATTACGTGGAAATATTTTCAGTTCGCGCAACGCTTTTTATTCGCGTTCCCTCCAAGGGTCTTGATACGACTCAAGATAATTTCTCTTTGATTTCGCATGACTTCGTAAGTCGCATTTCTACCAATACGACGGTACTGCGTGAAGAGGCTTAAAATGAGATTATTCTCGTTCTCGGTAAGCTGACAAGTTTGGTAAATTTTGTTTCTAACGCGTTCCAAATCTATGAGTGAATATCCAATAAACGCTTGGCTAGCCCTCTCATCATCATTATTTCTAATATCCGTATTTCTGACTTCAAAATTGGCACTGATTGTTTCTTCGTCGCTTAATTCGTCATCCAACATATCGCCACAAGCAGGGGTAAGGATCAACAAAATCGATAACATTAATAATACATTTTTCATTTTTTCTCCAAAATCAAAGCGTGTAAATCATTCGCCTAACCATCAGGTTTTCTTAGTGCAAATCAGATACCAGTTCTCAAAAATCGTTCTCAATAATTAGGGGGCGACCCTTATGAACGCATATTAGTTGACCCAGAATCATTTTGAAAAAATGTCATCGAGGTGGTCGTATCGTTTTATTAGGGGATGGGTTTTGGATCGCGGTTTAATTGTCTCATCTTTGGGCAACTGCGATATCCATGATAGGTGGTGATTGATTTGATGAGTTCGATTCGCAACCCTGCTCCGAGAAGTGGGCTATCTCATTAAGTTCAAATCCTTTTGCGTTCCATTGTAGCGTTCAGACCAAAATAATTTGGTAGATTCTCCGAATTATCTCCTTGCGAAATTGAGGGGTAACGTGACACAATCGGCCTTCGTTTTGATCTTTAGGATTTTCTTAGAATGGCGACGCATTGGCCGCAAAATTGGGTAGACCTTCCTCTCGCTGTTATCGACGTAGAGACTACAGGTCTTGACCCAAAAGAAGATCGAATCGTTGAAATCGGAATCATCCGTTTCGAAAACCGAGAGGTGGTTGAACGCTATTGCAAGCTAGTGGACCCTGAACGTGATTTACCTGAAGATACGACGCGAATCACAGGCATCAAACCAGAAGATCTGGTTGGCGCCCCTACTTTCTCTGAAATCGCAAAAGAAGTCTCGGATCGCTTACAAGGTGTAGGACTGGTCGCCTATAACCTAAGTTTTGATCGTGGATTCATTCAGAACGAACTAGAGCGTTGTGGTCTATCTTGGCCTGCAGAAAGTCCCACTTTAGATCCGCTTATTTTCGCGAGACAGTTTTTTAAGAACTCGCGTCGTAAGAATTTAGCGACGATTTCTGCGTTACTAGGAATTCCTCTCGAAGAGGCCCATCGCGCAGATCATGATGCAGAGGTTGCCGGTAAGGTTCTTTTTGCATTTGAAGACAAGCTTCCACAAAGCCTTGACCAACTCCTTATTCTTCAGGGCCAATGGGAAGCCGCTCAATCCCAGGCAATGTCGGGTTGGAAATCCTTTGATAATAACTTTGCTTCACTTGGTGGGGCCGAAGTGGGTCTAGGGCCCGCTTATATTTACGGTGATGAGACAGATCCGCTACGGGCACTTTTTAGCAGCGTTCCGGAAGCTAAAGATCCAATCCCACAACTCTGACTCTGATTTACTTTTGTTTTTTTCCAGGTAGTTATCTTTGAAAAACGTATTTAACACACTCAGCGAACTCGCCGCTTTTCTCCTTGTTGGAACCTTTATCGCCCTGGTTTGGGCGAATATGGACTATGAGTCTTACCATGCTTTCATAGACGGGACGATATTCACCAATGCGGTCATCAATCACAACGCTCCACATGCAATTAGTTTACACTTTCTCGTAAACGATATTTTCATGGTGCTCTTTTTTGGTATTGCCATGAAAGAGGTTTCAGAAAGCTTCCTCCCCGGTGGTGCCTTATCATCGGTTAAAAAAGCAGCAATGCCGGCGATTGCGACTGCTGGTGGTGTTTTTGGTCCGATAGCGGCGTTCTTTATTCTTCATGCCGCGATGGGACCCGATCCGGGTTTCATCGGTGCTTGGGCCATTCCTACCGCAACAGATATCGCATATTGTTGGCTCTTTGCGGGATTGATTTTTGGACGCGCCCATCCAGCCGTGACTTTCCTATTAGTCTTGGCTGTACTTGATGATTTAGTGGGTATGCTGATTATTGCAGTCTTTTACACGCCTGAAGTACATATCTATTGGCTTGGTCTTGTTGTCCTCGCGATGGTTATTTGTGAAATTCTGCGTCGTATGGGCGTAAAAAGTTTTTGGCCCTACTTCCTAATTGGTGCGCCTCTTGCCTGGTTTGGTTTGCACAATACGGGCGTGCATGCCGCGCTCGCCTTAGTGCCTGTTATTCCTTTCATGCCACATGGAGAGCGCGATTCCGGTCTGTTTGTTGATGATGACGCCCATCACGACACCATGAATAACTTTGAGCATTTCTTTAAACCTATTGTTGATGTGGGTTTGTTTTTCTTCGGTCTAGCCAATGCAGGGGTTATCCTTTCTGGTGATGCATTCATGGGCAAAGCCACTTGGATTATCCTTCTATCGTTATTAGTCGGAAAAACGGTTGGAATCACACTAATGAGTTGGATTGCGAATAAGGCCGGTCTTGATTTTCCAGAGCACATGTCTCTTAAACACGTCATTGTTGTCGGTGCGATTGCCGGTATTGGCTTTACGGTTGCGCTTTTTGTAACAACCGTTGCACTAGGTTCTGGCAAAATACCTGAAGAAGTAGGTGGCATGCTTAAGCTTGGTGCGCTACTTAGTTTCAGTGCTGGCGCTATTGGAATCGCGTTAGCTAGAATATTTAATATTGAAAAAATTCATCCTGAAAAGGGTGCTGATACCGGGCATGGTCATTAAAAACGAATTCGATGGTGAGTTAACACGAACCCTTACATCCAAAAAAAGTTGGGCATTTATCCTTCCTTTTCTGGTATCCCTTCTCTCTTTCATTCCTATACATCGAGATAGTAAACGGGGTCGATCGCGATCAATGCAAGTTAAGGTGTCATTACTTGTCGTCGGGATTATTTGCATCGCGTTTGGAAAAACCCTCATTTTTATTGGGATCGGCTCCTTTTTATGTTTTCTCATTCTTTTCGTCCCACTAAGTGAGAGTCTCAAACGCGGTTGGGTGGCAACCTTGAAAACGTCGGGCATAAAAACACGAACCGAAAAGCGACAGGTCGACGTTGTTGTGGACAAGAAAAAAATCCATATCTCCGATGCCGTTGAAATTTCGACAACTTTAAAACGCAAAAAACCGAGAAAAACTTGGGAAAAGGGATCGGCTTACGTCGGTTTTCGGGACGAAAATTCTGATCGATTTTGGTTTCGTGCCGACGCGGAATATAACGAGTGGCCGCCTTTCGAAAAAAATGAATCGATTAAGAACGTTATTGATACCTCTCTTGAACAACTGATGGAGCTCAGTCGTGGGTGACATAAAAGCTTTCTTTGAAGACGGCGGTATCTTATCTGAACATCTCCCCACATACGAAAATAGAGCCCAACAAATTGAAATGGCGTACGCTGTTGCAGATGTATTCGAAAGCCGAAAGCCGTTGATCGTTGAAGCTGCAACCGGGACAGGTAAAACGCTTGCCTACTTAATGCCGGCAATCGCGTCTGGAAAGCGGGTTGTCGTAAGCACCCAGACCAAAGCATTACAAGAACAGATCTTTTCAAAAGATATACCTTTTCTAAAAAGAGTATGGCCGGGCGACTTTAGTGCGGTGGTTCTTAAGGGGCGCAAAAACTATTTATGTAAACTGCGATTCGACAAAATTTCCCAGCCGGTTTTTAGAAAACCTGGCGAAGGGAAATATTGGGCTAGGATCAAAAGCTGGGCAGAAGAAACCAAAACCGGTGACCGCGCTGAGATTCCTGGTCTGCCCGATGACTACCAAACCTGGTCAGACTTATCGGTGGGATCGGAGGCCTGTTTGGGATCAAAGTGTCCTTTTCACGAAGAGTGCTTTGTTACTAAAGCTCGAGAAGATGCGGCGAAGGCTCAAATTATCGTTGTAAACCATCATCTATTTTTTGCCGATTTGGCATTAAGAGACTTGGGCCATGGTGAAGTGCTTCCACCTTATGATGCGATCGTTTTTGACGAGGCTCATCATCTTGAGTCGATAGCAACTTCGTATTTTGGTTTACAGATTTCCAACTATAGATTTTCTGAAGTCATAGGCGATATCACGCGTGCTTTAGATGAGGAAAGTATTGAGGCTTCAGACCTAGTCGCGCTCTTAGATACTTTGGATGTTGTAAATAAAAATTATTTTTCGAATCTTAAGTTTGGAAAGTATGACGGTCGATATCTCCTCGACGAGGTCTTGGATGGGTCCGCAAAAATCTGCGAATCTCAAGAAGAACTTACTGACCTTCTAAAAGATATTGAACATTCAATCGGTAAATTAGCGCGCCTTGGTGAACGACGAGAAAGACTCGCGACTCGGGTTACTGATTTACGTTTGGAAATCGGATTCATCACCCGACAAGGTGATGACCGTTTCGTATACTTTTTAGAAATTCGAGATCGCGGCACCTTCCTACAAGCTTGTCCTATCGACGTCGCTGAAACGGTACGTCGCAAATTATTAGATACTCACGACATGATGGTCTTCACTTCGGCAACTCTATCAACGGCCGGTGATTTTGAATTTCTAAAAGATCGACTCGGTATGTTGGCCTTTGAAACCAAAGATCAAAAGTTCAAAGATTATGATGTGAAAACGTTGTCCTTGCCGGCTGTTTTCGACTACGAAAACAATTGCATGCTATATGTTCCCAATCGTCTGCCGGAACCTAGAGCAGAAAATTACGTCGAAAGCGCGACTACCGTTATTAAGTATTTGTTGGATATTTCAGGGGGCGACGCGTTTGTTCTTTTTACAAGTTATGCAAATTTGAACGCTGTTCATGAGAATTTGGAAGACGAAATAGAAGGTCTTGTCTTAAAGCAAGGTGAGGCTCCCAAGTCAGATTTATTACAAACTTTTAAAGACACACCGGGAAGCGTGTTATTTGCAACGGCCTCCTTTTGGGAAGGCGTGGATGTAGAGGGCGAAGCACTTCGTTTGGTAATTATCGATAAATTGCCTTTTTCAAATCCTTCAGATCCTGTGTTTTCAGCCCGCGCGGCACTATTAGAATCTCGAAAACAAAATCCTTTTATGGATTTAACGGTTCCGATGGCCGCCCTTTCTTTAAAACAAGGTTTTGGCCGTTTGATTCGTTCTAAGTCAGATAAAGGTGTGGTGGCGATTTTGGATTCAAGAATAGCAACCAAGCGTTATGGTTCCTACTTTATCGATTCTCTTCCACCAGCAAAACTTGCCTGGCGCGCTGCTGAAGTCCGCGATTGGTGGTCTGAGAATATGTCTGACGAATCCGAGTAACTTGGAATTAGGAAAGTTTGGCGAGTGGCCCCGCGATAGATTTTTCCTCTGACCATGTCGCTTCTTCAAAAAGTTGGGCTTGAGGGTAAGTGCAATAATAAGGTGCGAATAATGCCGATGGCATTCCGTTTCCCGATTTTTTAACACCGCCAAAAGGCAAGCGGCTAGACGCGCCACAAGTTGAACGATTTAAGTTTACGATTCCAGCTTCCAGTAAATCCGCCAGCCCATCAAAACGTTCGCGGTCGTCAGTGAAGATGCTCATCGCTAAACCGTAGTCGGTTGCGTTCGCAATTTTGACTGCTTCTTCGTCGGTCTTCGCGCGATATAAAACGACATCGGGTCCAAAAATTTCTTCGGCCTGATGGCTGCCATTGGGGTCGAATTCTTTAACTTCCCAGATTCCAGGTTTTACAAAATATCCGCGAGTGTCTTCCGCGGCGCCGCCAACGAGGATGGGTTTTAATTTTCCACCTTCATTATTTTTCTGTGCTGCGATAAAATTTTCATAAGAAGCCTTGTTGATGAGCGGTCCCATAAAGGTGTCGCTGGTTAAGGTGTCACCGGTCGTAATGCGCTGACTCAAAGACCTGAAATTTTCTACAAAATCATCAAAGACACTATCGTGAATGACCACACGACTCGTTGCACTACAACGTTGACCCGTGGTCAAATATGAAGCCAAGGTAATTTCGTGCGCGGCTTGATCAAGGTTTGCGTTGGGCAGAATAAGGGAGGTGTTTTTGCCGCCCATTTCTAACGCTAGAATTTTGAATGGCATTTCAATCGTCGCTTTTCTAATGGCCAGACCCGTGTGCCAAGACCCTGTGAAAAAGACGCCGCGTATATCTTTATGAACACTTAAAGCTGCGCCTGTTTTTCCGCCACCATGTAAAAGATTGATTACGCCTTTAGGAAATCCCGCGGCTTCGATGCATTCAAAATATAATTCCATCACGCCAGTAGTCATTTCAGAAGGTTTTACGACGACGGTGTTTCCGTGAAGAAGGGCCGGAATAATGTGCCCGTTTAAAAGGTGTGCTGGAAAATTAAACGGCCCTAAGATCGCCACAGCACCGACGGGTCGATAGCGATAGCGCCCAGATAAGTTTTCCGGGTTCACATCTTTAACCATGTCCGCGCCCTCACTGCACATGATTGTGATTTTTGCTACCAACGCCTTGGCTTCACCGGTCGCTTCCCAGAGTGGTTTTCCTGCCTCGATGGCAATACGTTCGGCGAGTTCACTTTGTTTGTTTTGAAATTCTATCTTTAGTTTTTCAAGGTAGTGTTGCCGCTTTTCTTTCCCGATTTTGCTCCATAGAGGGAAAGCCGTTTTAGCAGCTATGACGGCCCGATCGACATGGGAAAGATTTTCTCCAGCGATAAATGCTGTCTCAGATATTCGACTTGGGTTTTCACGTGTCCAAAGGTGTTCAGATTGGATATCTATCCAGGTATTATCGATATAGTTCTTTGTGATTTTCATTTCTTTTCCTTAAACGCTTAGAGAACAACGTGTTGTCCCTAAACTCGCATTTTTTTTCGCGAGTTGGTAGCTTCTTTTCTCAACAAAAGAGGTTTCCAAAATGAGATGGTTTTATCTACAACAATTTTTGCTTGTACCTTCTTGTTTGCGATCTTTTCTTTTTCACAAGATCAAAGCGAATACCCGATCGACCGCTCAGATGAATCTGAACCGGATACTGAATTTCGTTTAAAAGCGTGGCACTTAATCGCGCCAAGCGCGTCCTTGGCACTGTCCCCCTTAATTTTATCCACAACACAATCTGATATGGATTACTTGGAATCGTTTGCCGTCGCCGCAGCCGGAAGCGCGACACTAGTAGGAACGCTGGCCTTAACTGGGATTCTTTTTTACGTTCCTATATTCGGAAAAAACTCTAAGCTCAACGTAGTGCCAACCGTTTTAGGTATAGGTTTGCTCCTAAGTGCGCCTGTACTCGCTAGTTTTGTTATGGAGGCTGTGGACAACAACTTAGGGCTCCAAGTTTCCACCACTTCGTGGCTCCCCCAAATAGCTGTCGGCGTTGGCATGGCGACTAGTATCGGCCTCGGGTTGGGTTTTGAATCTCAGATAGACGCTTTAATCGCCACTTTTACTCTTAGCCTCCTCTTAGGAGCTTCAACTTATGCGTGGGCTCGCAACCCTAAGGAACCAATCGTAACTGCAAATTTTCCCATTATTAGATTTTAAAAATTCAAATCTTGGTCCAGAATGCAACTGGGCCGATGGCCAAAACTGAAATCGCATAGATGTCGAACGAGGATTTTAAATGCGCTCCGAAAAAGAGCTATTAGAGCTATTGGAACAGGCGAAAGAGGGGGATATGTCAGCCCTGAATACGCTTTTAAGTGAGGTCCAACCTCAACTTTATCGTTTCAGTTTAAATATGTGTCGGCATAAAGAAGATGCCGAAGATGTGCTACAAGACTCGATGTTAAACCTGGCAAGATCCTTTCGTGATTTCCGAGGAGCTTCGTCTCTATCCACGTGGTTATTTACAATCGCGCGAAGTGTTTGCATTAAGAAGCGGCGTAAAAGAAAACATGAGCCTGAGTACAAAGAGTCCTTCGAAGGGCTTTCCGAGGGCGATTCGAACACATTGAAATCGGCTATTCCTAATCCACATCAGGCTTTAGAATCAACACAACTTTGGCAACAAATACAATCGGCGATCAAATTGCTTGAGCCCGATTACCGAGAGATATTGGTCTTGCGAGATATCGAAGGTCTTAGCGCGAAAGAAGTTTCCGAAGTCGTTGGGATAAGTATATCGGCTACTAAAAGTCGGCTTCATCGAGCGCGCGCAGAGTTACGAAAAAATCTCACCCCAAAACCCTATCGTCCCGATCCGAGTTGTCCTGATATTCGTAGAGTCTTTTCTGAACACCTTGAGGGTGATTTATCACCAAGCGTATGTTCGACGATGGAAGCACACGTTGCCGAATGCCCCGATTGCGCGAGCGAATGTGAAGGACTAAAAAATGCGCTCAACGCTTGCAGTAGTTCCGAAAATAGAGTCCCTGAAGATATTAAAGCGCGGGTTCAAGAAGCGTTGCGTTTGGCTTGGAAAGAAAAGTAAAAAAAATGAGTCAATCCTGAACCCTTTTCCAATTTTTTGGCTCTACCCCGATGAAGCACACCATGTTGGTGAACATACGAATCGGAGAAATATAATGTTATTTAAACAACTTTTTGATCAAGATACTTGGACTTATACTTATTTGTTGGCCGACGCCGAAACGCGTGAGGCTATCATTATTGATTCTGTAATCGAACAGGTCGATCGCGATTTGAAACTCATCGACGAGCTGGGTCTAAAGCTCATTTACGCACTCGACACGCACGTTCATGCAGACCATGTTACAGGCGCAGGAACCCTGCGCGAACGTACGGGAGCCCAAAGTGGTGTTGCGGCTGTCGCGGGCGTTTCTTGCGTAGACCAAAACCTGGAACATGGCCAAAAGCTTTCGTTTGGTTCTTATGAACTAGAGGTGAGAAGCACACCCGGGCACACAAGTGGATGTTTAACCTTTGTCGTCCAAGCGAATGGACAAACGATGGCCTTCACTGGCGACGCACTATTAATTCGAGGATGTGGACGAACGGATTTCCAGCAGGGAGATTCGGCAACTCTACGGAATTCGGTCTATTCGGAAATCTTTTCTTTACCCAATAATACCGTTGTGTATCCAGCTCATGATTATCGCGGGCACACGACCAGCACGGTCGGTGAGGAAAAAGCTCATAATCCGCGGTTGGGTAATAATATTTCTGAAGAGAAATTCGTGAAAATTATGGATGAGTTAAATCTTGCTTATCCCAAACGTATCGACGAGGCTCTGCCTGCAAATTTAGCATGTGGATTAAAAATTATGGAAGCAGGATTATGATTGAATCGATTTTATACGCAATTCTAGGTGGCGCTCTAATTGGACTGGCGTCGTCATGGTTTTTATACGCCAAAGGTCGAATTGCTGGAATTAGTGGGATCGTCGGCGGTCTTCTTGGTGTGTGGGACAGTAACTCAAGTTGGAAACTTACCTTCTTGATCGGGCTTCTTCTGGGCGGTGGTTTATTGGTTCTCATGTTCCCACAAGCCATCGTTCCTCCCACTGGCCGTTCGATATATTTCGTAGCGGCCGCCGGTCTCCTGGTTGGATTCGGAACGCGTTTAGGAAACGGTTGCACGAGTGGTCACGGTGTTTGCGGGCTTTCTCGTTTTTCAACGCGTTCGTTGATTGCGACCTGCACTTTTATGCTTACCGGTTTCATCACCGCAACCATTATGGGGGTGTTATGATGAAAAAGAATATTGCGAGTCTTATTGCAGGATTCATCTTCGCGTTGGGTCTTGGGCTTTCTGGGATGACAAATGCCGATAAGGTTATCGGTTTTTTAAATCTGGCAGGCGATTGGGATCCCAGCTTAGCCTTCGTTATGATTGGCGCGATCGGAGTTCATGTCGTCCTATATCGCTTTATATTGCGTCGACCGAGTCCCCTATTCCACGACACCTTCCATATTCCAACCTCTAAAGATATCGATCGAGATCTCGTCGTCGGAGCAAGTTTGTTTGGTATCGGTTGGGGTTTAGGTGGATATTGTCCCGGTCCGGGTCTGGTATCCCTTTCCAGTGGTGGTGTCGCAGCCGTGACATTTGTGGCTTTTATGCTCTTTGGAATGTTTCTCCACAAGCTTTTTATCAAACGCAGAACTGACGCCGAGGTGATCTAATGTTAATCATCGGTCTTCTTGCGACGCTGATTGGGATTTCTCTTGGGTTGTTGGGTGGTGGTGGTTCAGTGCTGGCTGTCCCGATTTTGGTCTACGGTGCTGACCTTGCAGCCAAAGAAGCCATTGCGACATCTTTACTTGTCGTAGGAATTACCTCGGCTTTCGCGCTTATCCCGCATGCTCGAAATGGCAACGTCGAGTGGCGCACAGGTTTAATTTTTTCGATTACCGCGATGGTGGGGGCCTATCTTGGTGGGTTGGCGGCAAGCTGGTTTTCGGGGACGACATTATTGCTTCTGTTTGCTGCAATGATGGTGGTGACGGCGTTGGCCATGTTTCGAGGCAAAAAAGAGATCGAATCAACAGGGAAAGCTGCTCCGATTTATATTGTGATTTTGGAAGGACTGGTTGTTGGGGCAGCTACCGGACTCGTTGGGGCTGGTGGCGGTTTTCTCGTTGTTCCCGCCTTGGTTCTTTTGGGTGGCATGGATATGCACAAAGCGGTTGGCACCTCGTTGATGGTTATCGCATTAAAATCTTTTGCAGCCTTCGCCGGGCACGCGTCACATGTAACGATTGATATCGAACTCGCTTTAACCGTTAGTGCGGGTGCTGTTATCGGAAGTTTTATTGGGGCACACTTTTCGAATAAAGTTCCAGCCAAAGTATTGCGAAAAGCGTTTTCGGTATTCGTTTTACTCATGGCTATTTTTGTTATTTGGAAAGAACTTAGCGGGTTAGGATAGAATCTCATTCTGATGTTGTTTTAGATTTGACCTTAGAGCGCTCTTCTAAATCCGCCCTCGGAATGGATGATCTGTCCGGTGATCCATTCACCCTCTTTGCTTGTCAAAAACCCGACTAAATTGGCCACATCCTGTGGGTTACCTACTCGATTCATGGGAAAGCGATTTTTTAACTCGGATTTCAATTCTTCATTCATCCAGCCGGTATCGTTGGGACCCGGATTTACGGCGTTGATCGTAATTCCTCTTGCAGCGATTTCATGCACGAGCGTTTGGGTTAGCGTTTCGATTGCACCCTTTGTGATCGCGTATGCTATCTCCCCCGACATTGCGCCAAGGGATTGGCCAGAAGTTAAGTTGATAATTCGACCATGTTTTTCGTGCTTGAATTGGCGAATAAACTCAAGCGTTAATAAGGTGGTTGCGCGAAGATTGATTTGATAATGCCTATCCAATTCAATGGCCGACAAAGATTCGATCGTTGTGTCCGTGCTGTAGGTCGCGTTATTAACAAGAACATGCGGACTTCCCATTTTTGAGACGACTTCCTGCATAAGTCGATCGACCTTCTTTTCGCTTGAAAGATCCAACTCTAGTTTTTCGCATCGAACACCTAGGTCTACGATTTCCTGTTGAATTTGGTCTGGCTCGTCGGCGTGGATCCCCCACTCCATCTGTTGGTCGTAAGCCGACCAATAGGTAAAGAAAATATCAAAACCTCGGCGGGCAAGTTCGACGCTAATTCCCCTTCCGATTCCTTTGAGACGACTTACGCCTGTGACGATTGCAACTTTTTGGGCCATGGCGAATTTTTCTAGATGTTGGGTTTGAAATTAGGCAGACGTGCGGAAGTGGACGATATCTCCGTCGGCCATAACGTATTCTTTACCTTCAACGCGCGATTTTCCGGCCTGTTTGACCGCAGTTTCTGAACCGAATTCTTCGAGTTGTTCTACACTAAAAATTTCGGCGCGAATGAAGTGCTTTTCAAAATCGGTGTGGATGACCGCTGCTGCTTGAGGTGCTTTGGCACCCACAGGAATCGTCCATGCGCGAATTTCTTTAGGCCCAGCTGTAAAATAGGATTGCAAACCAAGAAGTTTATAGGCCGCACGAATCAAAACGTTCAACGCGGGCTCGTCAATTCCCAAGCCTTCCAACATTTCGTCGCGTTCGGCATCTTCAAGCTCAACGAGCTCGCTTTCAATCGATCCGCAAACCATGACAAGGCCGCTGTTTCTATCTTCGGCTATCTTTTTCAGAATGTTTACGTACTCAGAATCTCCACCGAGATCATCTTCACCAATATTGGCAACGTACAATACCGGCTTGATGGTAATGAGTTGAAGTTCATCAAGAAAAGGTTGTTCAGCGTCAGTGTAGCTACCAGTTCTTGCAGTAAGCCCTTCGTTCAAAATCGCGAAGACTTTTTCCATGATCGCATAACGTGCTTTTTCGGTGGCATCACCACCTTTCGCTGCGCGCTTTTGCTTACTCATGCGTTTTTCAACCGATTGTAAATCGGATAGGACAAGTTCGGTTTCGATGATATCGACATCGCGTTGCGGATCTACCGAACCTTCCACATGAACCACATCATCATCGGCAAAGCATCGAACGACGTGAAGGATAGCGTCCACTTCTCGGATGTTTGCCAGGAATTGATTTCCCAAACCCTCACCTGTTGATGCGCCTTTTACTAAACCTGCGATATCTACTATCTCGACGACCGCCGGAATGATTTTATCGGTTGGCATATACTTGTTAATTGCCGCAAGTCTACCGTCTGGAACAGGTACGATTCCGACGTTGGGCTCGATCGTGCAAAAAGGATAATTTGCCGCATCGGCTTCCGCATTCGTTAACGCATTAAATATTGTTGATTTTCCAACGTTGGGTAGACCCACAATTCCAGCCGATACACTCATCTTAAACCTCAGTGGAAGTCGCCGAATCATTCGCGCCGGACTTCGTTCGCCGGTTTATCAGGATGAGCGCAGGCTTGCAATGATTTCATTTCGGGTTTCCCCAAACCGAATTCAAAAGGTATGACATGCGCACATATTGCGAGCTAAAAATGACCTCTCTTAATTTTGTAGATATTCCCGATGCTTCTCAACGTTCCTTCGCCCAAAAGATGGATCGTGAGGATCCCCTCAAAGAGTTTCGAGGTGCCTTCTATTTTCCAAAAAATGAAAAAGGCGAAACGTTAACCTATTTGTGCGGTAACTCTTTGGGTTTACAACCCAAACGCGCGCGAGAAATCGTCGAGGAGGAGTTTCAAGATTGGGCAAAATTTGGCGTCGAAGGTCACTTTGAAGGACGTCGTCCTTGGGTTTCCTACCATCAACCGCTGGCTCCGATGCTGGCCGATATCGTAGGCGCAAAGGTTCACGAAGTCGTCGCGATGAATTCTTTGACCACCAATTTGCATTTACTGATGGCAACCTTTTACCGTCCCACCAAAACCCGCTTTAAGATTCTCATTGAAAAGGCAGCCTTTCCATCCGACCAATACGCGGTCGCAAGTCAGGCGCTTTTTCATAATTTAGATCCCAAGGAAGCGGTGGTTGAGATTTCTCCTAGAGAAGGCGAACTTGTTATCCGTACCGAGGATATTGAAGCTTATCTGGAAGAAGAAGGTGAAAGTGTTGCCTTAGTCATGCTAGGTGGCATCAATTATTACACAGGCCAAGCTTTTGATTTCCCAAGAATCGTCAAAGCAGGTCACAAGGCTGGGGCGATCGTTGGATTTGATCTAGCGCACGCGATGGGAAATCTTGAACTCAAGTTACATGAATGGGATGTCGATTTTGCGGTCTGGTGTTCTTATAAATATTTGAATTCAGGACCCGGAAGTGTAGGCGGTGCTTTTGTGCATGAACGCTTCGCGGACAACCCGGATCTGCCTCGTTTTGCCGGTTGGTGGGGAAACGATCCTGAAACACGTTTTGAAATGAAGGACACCTTTATACCAGCGCACGGCGCAAACGGTTGGCAGCTTAGTAACGCGCCTGTTTTTACGATGGCGATTCATCTCGCGTCTCTAGAACTGTTCGCAAAAGCTAAGATGTCACGACTTCGTGAAAAATCGATTGCGCTGACCGAATACCTACTGTTTTTGATCGATACCATTCCTCAAGATAAATTTGAAATCATCACCCCCCGCGACCCAAAATTTCGCGGCTCTCAAATTTCTATCCGAACACTTTTTGATGGCCGAACACTGTTCGGAAAAATAACAGAGTCCGGTGTGATTTGTGATTTTCGAAATCCCGATGTTATCCGAATTGCGCCCACGCCCATGTATAACAGCTTTGACGACGTTTGGACTTTTGTAAATTTACTCAAAGAAAACGTCGCTTAATTTCTGATTACTGTTCAGTTTTTAAACGTCACGAAACCTTTTCCAATCTTTGACATCAAATTTTTCGGGTGGCAATCGAAGAATTTTGTTGGATTAGCCTATGTTTCGAATGTTCTGCCTCATTTTTTTGCTAAACCTCGGTTGCGGTGACAGCGAAGATCCGTCCACGCAAAAACCCTACGTCGCCAATCCTGGTGAAAAAAGCTTCAATACGACTGAAAACTCCGATAACAGTTCTCAAACCACCATCGAGAGCGACGTCAAGATCGAGAATCTTTCCGTTCGCGTTTTTCGTGATCCTTCCGATGATGGGTGCCGAGTTGTTTCGGATTCTGATGGAGCCTGTCCGAAATACGAAATTTCTTTTGCGATTAAAAACGAATCTGAGTTGGGGATCGATCGGGTGAACGGTTTAACATTAAACTTTAATGACCGATTTACTATTATTAACGTTAACTTTACATGTGATCTCGCTCCTTGGGTTGTAGCCGCAGGGGCGTCTTCAGGTGTCGTAGATTTGAGTGCGACTTACGCAAACAGGTTCGAATTTGAATACGTTTGTGGGCGAAGCGAAAACGCAACGTCGAGTTTTGAACGAGAATGGACTAAGTCAGACCTCAACCTTGGCCCCAAAGGTGTCGTTACCGGAACTTTAGAACTTAGGTTGACTGGTTTGTATGACAACGCGTCGAAATGGTCGTCCTATACCTCTACAACGTTTTAGCATTTTGTTGGGAACGAAGAAGTGATGAGCCCTCCCGACGTAGCTCGCGGTCGCACATCACTGCGATGTTTTATGCTCTAAACTATTCCAGATATTATCTATGTTCGACATGTCATTTTCATCTTCAAAATAGATGGCCATATGTATTTCATGGTGTTCGCTGAATGCAAAAATATAGCTCGCGGCCTGTGTCTTTAAACCGGTCTCTTCGTCGAGACGATATCTCATTTTGTGAAAACCTTTTTCAGAGAGGTTTAACAGGTCTTTGCTTTCCGGGGACATCGTATCAAGAACTCCTTTGATTCGCTTTTCAACCTCACTTTGCGCTTTAAAAGAATCTAACCAAATCGTGAAGCCGGGGCGCCATAGGACAAGGCTCCCACCCTCAACGCGGCGCAACATGTGAGTTGAAAGTTCAAAACTCCAGTTTTTCGTGATGTTTATCCTTCCAATCTCTAGAGGGGGTAGGAATATTTTTTCGGGTTCTTCTTCGCTGCCATGGATGATTGCCAACACGCCCTCTTGATTACGTTCGATCTCCGTCCCCACCGGATAGCTAAGAAAGCGAATGATATCGGGATCGTAATTTGCGATTGTGTTTAGGTCATGCAACGAGGTGTTGTTAATGTCGTCGAGATACTCCTGTGTTTCACCTCCACCATAAAAAATCCAGCCGCTATCGCCCACACGGTGGGGCTCTTCTCGGATCATATAATCCACTTTTTTTCCGTCCACGGTGATTTTTTCTGTCGCGAGAGCGAAGCCTAGGTCGGGGATCAATTGTTTGATTTGCTCTACCTTCAATTTGTATCGTTTTTCCAAACCTATCCATGCCAAATTTTAATTCTAGGATACCCAACCTCAATGACAAGAAAATCATAGTTTGGGCTGGGGGGACTTTTCGTATTTGTGAGCTCCGCCTGGACTGCCAAATTTTGTTCGATATTTCCTGCTGATTCGCTATAGTCCAGCCGATTCATACTGGCGAAGTATAAAATGAAAAGAACACCTGAAGCTCGTCCCAGATTTAAACGCGTCATCAAAAGAGAATCCTACTCTTCAGCTTTTTTAATCAAGCTGTCTGATGCAAAAAATATTTCAGAATGTGGTCATAAAGCAGTATCCCTATGCAACTTGTTTAACGCGAAATTCAACGTTCCTGCAGGATTCGTAATTCCGGTGAAGGCTTATCAAAACGCGGTGTTAAACGAATCTTCGGTATCTTCCAATATTGAAGAGATCCGTAACAACATACTCACCTGTGAACTGCCCTCAGATTTAGAACGTGCGATTCTTGATAACTGTTCAGAAGGATCTTGGGCCGTCCGATCATCGTCCACTATAGAAGACAGTTTAAGTCTCAGTTTTGCCGGCCAAATGGACACCTTTCTCGATGTGTCCGGTGAGGCGATTTTGGCAGCTGTGAAGAAGGTTTGGGCGAGTAACTTTTCAGAACGTTCTTTAACTTATCGTACCCGTGCGCGTTTAGATGCCGATTGGCCATCGATGGCCGTTATTATTCAGAAGATGGGCAAGGTCGAAAAAGGAGGGGTTTTATTTACGATTAACCCCTCCGATCTAAACGATGACTCAATGGTGATAAGCGTCGCAAACGGCGAGATTCCTGACGTTGTTTCCGGTGGTGCTTGTGAGACCTATTATATCGCGCGCGGGTCTGGATATCTACTCAAGAGCTCCCCAAAAGCGAACTTACTCAACGAAACCGAGTTAAAAGATTTAGCAAAACTTGGCGACCGTATTGAGCGCCATTTTAACGCAGCAATGGATATCGAGTGGGGAAGTAAAGATGGCCAAGTGACGCTTTTACAAGCTCGCCCGATTACAACGATGATTGACCCAAAAACGACCATTTGGAGTAATGCAAATGTCGGTGAGTCGCTTCCTGGTGTAGCGACTCCTTTGACGTGGAGTATCATCGACGCCTTCAGTCAACGGGGTTTCGAAAGCGCGTTCGGAACTTTGGGATTAGATATTCCTCCTGGCGCAAATTTAGCGGATTCATTTCGCGGTAGAATTTATTTAAACCTGACCGAGTTTGTCGATATCGCAAAGGGGATCCCTTTTCTTACTCCGCAAGCCTTGCACGATATGGCCGGTGGCGGTGGCGTAGCTGAAGTTTTAGAACACGCTGCACCAGGCGATCATGGCCTATTTTGGAAACGATTTCCTAAGACGCTTTTACGCATCGCAAAAAATCAAATTACCACTCCTGTCTTTTCTGCCACTACTCGAAAGTCCGACGCTGTCTATATTCAGAACTTCTTGAATACCGATCTGTCTCGTCTCCAGCACGACGTTCTAAAGTCAAAAAAAGAAACATTAGATGCCTTCTTTGATAAAACTGGCGACCTACTTTTGAAGACAAGTTCCAATTTCATTCTGTCCGTTGCCCTTATTAGGGAGGCAATGCGTTTAGCCGGTAAAGCTCATCTTGTGCGGTCTGCTTCGGATTTGTTAGAAGGCCTTCATATCGAAAGTTCAGAAGTAGGCACCGATCTTATCGAGTTATCCCGTTTGGCTCGCCAATCCCTGAAGTTGCGAACCATTTTCGAGGAGCAAGCCGCGCAAGACATTCCAAAGTTCTTGCGCAAAGAAAACAGTAATACTTACGTGGCATCCTTTAATCGTTCTTTTGAAATCTTTCTTAAAAAGCATGGAAACAGAGCTGTCCGAGAAGCCGAGATTGCAACCCCACGTTGGAGAGAAGATCCAAGCTTTCCTTTATCTATCATAAAAGGGCATGTCCTTTCTCCAAAACTGGGAAGCGCTAATCCTTCTCAATTTGACGACAGGATGTTTGATGATTTGTCGCCGTCGGTAAGAAAAATCTACCAAGGATTGTTTGGCTGGTCTCGGTTTAATGCACAATCCAGGGAAAAATTGCGCGCCAAAGTCGTACAGATTTTGGGAATGTATCGTGTAATGGCTCAGGAGTGTGGCCGTCGAATGGTTCGTAGCGGTTTGCTTCGAAATATCGATGATGTCTTCTTTTTATCTTATAAAGAGATAGGCGATTGGTTAAACGAACCCATAAAAACTCCAAGCTTCAGACTTGCCGTGATTACTCGCCGCGCGCAGTTTATAGCTTTTCAAAGATGCGATCCGCCTCCCAACGCCTTTAAGTTTGATGGGTATCGAATATTAACGGATGAAAAAAGCGCTGTCCTTGGTGAGGTGGAATCGACGCTTAAGGGACTCGCAGCGAGTCGTGGACGAATGACTGGTGTGGCTAGAGTAGTAAAGGATCCTACTAAAGTGGCTTCTTTTTCAGCCGGCGAGGTTTTGGTTGTTGCCTACGCTGATATCGCATTTACGCCTCTTTTCCTTTCGGCGTCGGCGATTGTGATCGAATTGGGTGGACCTCTCAGTCATGCGGCGATAGTGGCTCGTGAATATGGTATACCTACGGTCGTTAGTGTTCAAAACGCAACGCGACGCATCAAAGACGGTATGATCGTTACGGTCGATGGGGATAAGGGACAAGTACATTTGTCTAAACAATAATTAGGAGCGATTATGAAAAAATTAATTTGCGCAATTGATCAGGGGACAACGGGGACGACCGTTATTCTTCTTGATGAAAAACTTCGTGTTGTTGGGAAAAAGAACCAAGAATTCCCGCAGATTTATCCCCAAGCGGGTTGGGTAGAACACAATCCAGATGCGATTTGGGAATCCACTGTTGAGACGATCGTTGATCTAAGTGAAGAAACGGGTGTTCAACCGTCTGATATTATTTGCGTCGGAATTACCAATCAACGAGAAACGACAGTTGTCTGGGACCGTAAAACTGGTATTCCGATTTACAATGCAATTGTTTGGCAAGATCGACGTACCGCAGGAACCATTGAAGCTCTTCGTAATCAGGGTCTTGAAGAATCGGTAAAACGTAAAACCGGTTTGGTTTTAGACCCTTATTTTTCAGGCACCAAAATTTCTTGGATTCTTGATAAAGTCGATGGCGCACGCGCGCGTGCAGAAAGGGGCGAACTCGCCTTTGGTACCATCGATAGTTTTTTGCTGTTTCGACTAACGGGTGAACACAAGACCGATATTTCCAATGCTTCTCGAACCCTCCTGATGGATTTAGAAACGGGGAATTGGGATAGCGATTTGCTTGATGTTTTTCGTGTTCCAAAAAGTGTGTTGCCCGAAATTCTATCGAATTCGGAACTCTTTGGTACGACCAAAAACGTTAACGGTTTATTGGATGGAACACCTGTTTGCGGGATGGCAGGCGATCAACAATCTGCACTTTTTGGCCAAGCTTGTTTTGAGGCAGGTTCGGCGAAATGTACATTCGGTACGGGCGCGTTTCTATTAATGAATACCGGCGAGAAAGTCGTTCATAGCAAAAACAGATTATTGACAACGGCTGCGTGGCGATTGAATGGAAAGACCACCTATGCGCTAGAGGGTTCGGCTTTTATCGCTGGCGCAATGGTTCAATGGTTACGCGATGGATTGGGTTTCTTTGATAGCTCCCATGAGATTGAAGATTTAGCTAGCGAAGTGGACTCTAGCGACGGCGTGTTTGCGGTTCCCAGTTTAGCCGGTTTGGGCGCGCCACATTGGAATCCCAACGCACGCGGAGTGTTATGGGGAATGACCCGAGGCACGACTCGGGCACACATTGCTAGAGCCGTGTTGGAGGGAATTGCGTTGCAAAACGTCGATATCCTAAAAGCGATGGAAGACGACTTTGGCGGGATGTTGAAAGAACTCAAAGTGGACGGTGGCGCGAGTGAAAATAATCTTTTGATGCAGATGCAAGCCAACTTTTTGGATACCACGATTGTGCGGCCCGCGATGACGGATACGACCGGACTGGGTGCAGCACTTTTCGCGGGTTTACATCTTGGTGTTTTTTCAGACTTGGATGATGTCCGAAAGATTTGGACGGAAGATGCGAGATTTGATTCGCAAATTAGTTCAGCGACACGCGAACAATATTTGCGAAATTGGAATGAGGCGATTAAGCGCGTATGAATAAATTACCTTATAGAATTTTAAAACGTGGCTTCGATTTAGGTGTTTCTGTTGGCGCTCTCTCGGCAACCTTACCGGTTATGATTCCTGTCGCGGTTTCAATTAAAGCTACAATGGGTTCGCCGATTTTATTTAGACAAACGCGTCCGGGAAAGGACGGCGTACCTTTTGATATTTTGAAATTCCGAACGATGCGCGATTTGAAGCCGGGTGAAGATATTGTGAGTTCGGATGTGGATCGAATCACGCGTCTTGGAAAGTTTTTACGAAAGACAAGTCTTGATGAGTTTCCGACATTTTTAAACGTATTGATTGGCGATATGAGTGTTGTGGGTCCGCGACCCCTATTGATGCGTTATTTACCTCGATATGACGTGACCCAATTTCAACGTCACGATGTGAAGCCGGGTATTACAGGTTGGGCTCAGGTTAACGGACGCAATTCCATTTCGTGGGAAGAAAAATTTCGTCTCGATGTGTGGTATGTAGAAAACAGAAGCTTTGTTTTGGATACGAAAATTCTATTTCAAACCGTGAAAAAAGTTCTGGTGCGTGATGGAATTTCGGCGGATGAACATGTAACGATGCCCGAATTTATGGGGAAGAAATGAATCAGGTAGGATTAGGATTCATGCTTTGTATTGGCGTGCTTTTTTTATCGTGTCGCAGTGAACCTAAAACGCCCACTTCGGTGAGTAAAGTTATCAACATAGACGGCACCTCCACGTCGTCCGAAGAAATTAAAGCGATAATCGAACGGTGTAAGGCTGTGAGGAACGACGTTAAAGAAGGCTCGCCAATAAAATGGAAGGAGATATTTCCTCGCGAAAAAAAAACAAAGAACGAAAATTACTCTATAGCGTTTAAGCGTGAGTTGGTTGATTGGAAAGTGGATGTGAAAACAGAGAACAACGACGCGTCTATCAGTGTTTTTCGAAATGGAAGTCCCATAATCGAAAATACAAAAGATGGTCTTTCTTTTGATATCGGATTTTTAGACATGAAAGATGATACCTTAGTTCTTCTTGCACAAGTGGGCGAGTCCGATTGGAGCGAAACAATTTTATATTCGGTCGAAAAAAGGAAGACTGTGACCGTTAAGGGTATGCCGCGAAAATTGAAATCTGGCCTGGTCTTTGTTTCACGTCCAGATTCTTCGATTCAGTCTTTCAAATGGGAGCGTTTGTTCAATCCAATAAAAAAAGATTGGCGTTGCCGCAGCTCGGATCAGATCACGATTTTTGAACCCATTGAAATTAAATCCGAAAATGGGAAGTCTGAAATAATCGGTGTCGATGACTCTATTCAGGCCTACGCATGTCGCGAGAAAGGAGATTGTCTAATAGAATTTCGTGGTTCAACAAAATGGATAGATACCGGCGGCGTTACAAATCTGTTCGGTCCTTAACCTTAAGTGCTTTTCGGAAATATGGGGGAAGGCGTCTAAACACCGTATCGTCCAAATGAAGCTTAGCCGTATTTTTCTTCCAGCCAAACAACTGATTTCCCAAGAATTGTCTTGAGCACATCTATGTCGATATCGCTCATTTTTTTAATATGAAGACAAGATTTTCCTCGCTTGTGTTCTCCTAAGATGTCCATTTCTTCGGCGACCGGTTCAAATCCCGATTGAATATAAAGTGTGAACTTTCCTTTTCTGGGCGCGAATCCAACCTTGAAAGAATCTCCCTCACGCCCACTTTCATAAACATAATGGTAGGAACCACAGCCAATCATTTTTCCCCACATCTTAGGAGGCTCGCCGACGACTTCTTCGATGAGTTTGGTCAATGTCTGACAATCCTCGCGTACCGTTTCAGGTTCGATTGCTAATAGAAATTCTTCAACCTCTGTCTTCATGAATCGTTACCTCTCGTTGAGAAGGGGTCCGTATCGCGTGTATTCATAATCTTTGGAATAGCTTCGCAAAATTGTTTAGGGATGGTGTAAAACTCATAGACGTTTATAACAATGAGGACGGCCAGATAAACCCCCAAAGCCAAATAGCGCTTTTGACTTTCCATATCGGCATACAATAAGAATGGGATTAGCAACAAACCGATAACTTGGTTCAAAGAACACCAACGAACGTGCTGAACCAAACCCTTTTGGTTGAGTGTGATGATAGCCATCCCGAACTTACGCTTAAAGTTCATCGTGTTCCACTCATTCTTAGTTTTTAAAAAAATACGAAGCCCATCATTTGAAACGATGTACTGCAACCCGGTTTGAGTTCCGGTTTGACCATCGCGAAATGAAAATTCACGTTTCAGTATTTCAGGTATTGAAAGTCTGAAAATACACGTGATCCGAAACCAAGGTTGGAAGTTTGTGAGCCAACAGACATAGATCCCAGCGATTGCCAGTATTAAGAATAAGATCATATCGACACCGGGTTTCCGCTAAAGATCTAATCGGCCAATTTTGCAATATTGAGTTTATTGTGAAGAGCCCAAAGGTCTTTAGGATTCATTTTTCCGTCTATTTCGACCAGGAAACGATCGTTGAGTACATATTTCATCGATGTTTTTTCTTTGGGTGGATTTTTATATTCAATAAGCACGTTGTTCCCGTCCAATTTTTCGGTGCGTTGATAACCCTTTTCGTTTTCAACATCCATTTGCATCTTCTGAACCATTAAAAAGGGGCTTATGAGTGCGGTTCCGCCGCCGGCACCGTCAACGATTTTAACTTCGACTTTATTCTTTTTATCGTCGGCGAAAGTCATGTTTAGCGACGCAATGTCGGCCACCCCAAGTTTTGCGGTAAGCGAAAATGTGTCCCGTTTCATTCCGTCCAATTCTGTGGGCATCCACGCTTTCATTTTTTCTTTGGTAAGTGGTTTGGTGTCTTTCAAAATTTTGGCGGTTTTTTCGAAATCTACCGCCGTTTTGGATAAATCTGATAGATTTTCCGCGGTTTTCTTTACCGTTTTAACGCTTTGTTTGACTTCTTTGATGCTTTTTTTGGCTTCATTAACCTTATCCATGACCCCGAAATCACAACTTGAAAGACCGATTATCAACAAAAAAGATAGATATCTAACATTCATAAGACCATTCCTAGTTTTAGTTTATATGGCCGATTCTAACCGATCATTTTCCTAAGAGGAATAGTCTTCTCACACATGAATGTGTCTTGCTAATCCATATTCTGTTGGACAATATCTGATCAACTTAGGAGTAGGATGATGATGAACCGTTGGGATAAGAAATACAAAGAGCTCGACTTTGGGTATGGAGAAGTACCTAACGTATTTTTGCGTTCGCAGGAGTCCTTTTTAACGGGCTTGGAAAACGGGTTTGTCCCGGCTGACGGTCAGGGACGAAATGGCGTTTGGATGGCTGAGTTAGGACTAGCGGTTCGAACAATCGACATCTCTCAAGTTGCCGTAGACGACGCGCTAGCACTCGCCGAAAAAAGAGGCGTACTCATTGACGCATGGCGCGACGATCTCAAGACGATGCAATGGCCCACCGATCAGTGGGATTGCATTGTCTCCATCTGGGTGCACATGCCGCCGGAATTACGAGCCCAAGTTCATACTGGCTTTTGGAAGAGTTTACGTCCCGGGGGCTTGATCATCTTGGAGGCTTACCGTCCTGAACACATCCATTTCCGTTCAGATTTTGGGACTGTAGGTGGTCCGCCGTCAGCCGAGGGCATGTACACCGAAGAGATTTTAAGGTCAGACTTTCCCGATGGTGATTTTGAGTTTTTAGAAGAACAAGATGTTCTTTTAGACGAAGGAACCGGCCATCAAGGGCGTTCGGCGACGATTCAGGCGAGAATTCGAAAGCCGCTCTAATTTTTGGACTTTGAAAAGTGTTGGGAATTTTAAACTGGAGTGTTTTGCTTAGATTCCGTGGTCCCCTATCTCCAAATTACAGCGCGTCCGACCAAAAAATTGCGCAGAGGGCGGTCCGTTGATATGAAATAGGTTCCTAATTTAGTGTGAAGCTAAGATGCGTAAATGCTTGTTTTTTTCGATTATTCTACTCATGCCCAGCTGGGTTACTTTTGCCCAATCCGAGGGGCCAAAATTTACCCAAGAACAAGATGGTCGGGTAGACCTTGATAAGGGTCTAAGCGCGCTTCTCAAAGAAAACAATACCGTCGTCGCGCTCGCCAAACTTGATGACTTAAAATCGGTATACTCAGGTTTAGTACCTCGGAAATACTATTTAGAAGCGCTCAAAAAAACCTACGAGAAATCCAGAAATCCGATGTTGCGTTTTAGTCTTTATCGAAGCATCGCATGGGCCTCGCGAGAATTAGGCGATACCTCTTTGGGCCTTTTGGGTGAAAAAGGCATCGGCGCCGAACAAGGTTGTCTTAGAGATTTCGGGCTTGTGGGCCCCTTTGAAAATCCATCAATGGAAAATTATGATAAAGCGTTTGGACCCGAGTTGGGTGAAATGGGTCCCTTTGTCGGGCGTTTTGAAAACGTGGACTGGCGTAAAATGCCAAATTTTGATTACCGTTGTGTCGTTTCGGTCAATAACTTCGTTCAACCATCAACATCGGCCGTCGTTTACCTTTCAACGACAATCGAAACGAAGAAAGCACAACGTTCATCACTTCTTTTTGGGTCTTCTAGCGCTTATAAAATTTGGGTAAATGGAGACCTTGTGGGTAAAAGCAAAGATGACTTTGGACTACTCATCGATTCGGATGCTTGGAAGGTCTCGTTAAAGAAGGGCAAGAATACCGTTCTCATTAAGCTTGCATCTACCCAAGAAGGGGGATTTGTTTTTCAGAGCCGTTTTGTCGATCAGAGAACGCTAAAGCCGCTAACTTTTCAAGGTAGCGCGCTCACCCTTTCTACGAAAACGAAAATAAAAACACCGGTTGCTGATGGACAAGGAGTGAGAAAGCAAATCGAAAAGACGGCAAAATTGAACGGTGATGCAGCCGCATGGGCGATTTCTTTTTGGGCCACAGAGCTTTCTAAAGACGCCGCAACACCATGGCGAAATGAAGCCGATCGTCTCATCAAAAATAAAGCGGCCCTATCTACACTTGCATTGGTAAAAATCGGAGAGACTTATGAGGAGTATTGGAAACGTCGAGACCTTTTAGAAGAGGCGCATGAGAGGGGCGATTATGGAGAAACGGCTTATAAGCTCTCCCAACTTTATGCGGACGGTTTGACTTTGCTTGATAATCGAAAATCGAAAAGCATTCTTTATGACATTAAGGAAAGGACACTGCGTTCAATTATCGCGCGAGCCAGGTGGGAGGTAAATTCGGGCTCGAAAAGGAAAGCTAAAAAAATAATCGCGCCCATAGCTAACTTGGAAGTTCCCACCGTTTTATGGCTTCGAGCCGCTATTTCTAAGTCGATGGGATCGCATAAAGACTTGGAAACCATTCGTGAACAACGGGCCCTGCAATCTCATGTAAGCAACAATCAAAAGTGGGCCAAGATCACAGAAGCAATTAAAAACAAACGTCCCGAAGAGGCATTGAGGATGATTCGTGATTTCCAGAAATGGGTTCCCGCGTCGATTTATGCGGCCAAGCGCGAAGCCCGTCTGTTAGAAGCGATGGGAAAAAATGAGGAGGCCTTAGCCGTTTTAAACCGATGGATTTCCTGGGCGCCTGGTTCAGAAGATCTCTACCGAAATAAGGCCGAGCTTTTGTTACGCATGGGAAAAAAAGACCTAGCCATTGCTACTCTAAAACGTATCCTCGTTTTTTATCCACAAGATCAAAACATAAAGCAACGACTTACTTTTTTAACACCTCAGGAGTCGAGGTTCTACGCAAAGTGGGTGATATCTGACCTGAAAGAACAGGCGCAAAAGATGAAACCCTCACAATATCCAATCGATACAATCATTGATCAGTCCATCACTAAAGTGAGTAAAAACGGCCTGTCTTCAAAATTTTCTCAGCGGGTTGTTCGGGTGAATACGAAAGAGGGGGTTGAGAACGCCCAGTATGCCAGTGCCCATTATCAAGCAGGCGAAGAAGATGCCGAGGTCGTAAAGATAGTTGTTCATAAAAGAGACGGTACGACATCGGAAAATTTTGACTCTTGGGGGTCGGGTGGAACGCGCAAACAATCTACTACTTATAACGATTCGACAACTCTTACGATGAAGGCCAATGATGTCGAAGTGGGGGATCTCGTCGAGTTTCGTTTTCTCGTAACGCAAATTGCAGGCGAAAATTTCCGAGGTGACTATTTTGGAGATATAGCCTATTTGCAAAACACGACGCCTATTGGTTTCGAACGTTATGCGGTTATTTATCCAGAAACTTGGGACATGTTCTTTCGGAAGCCCAAACTTAAGCACACCCGTACGGAGAATAAAACGCCCGATGGATCATCTCTTGAAAAGGGCTTTAAGTCGACATCGTTTGATTTTGAGAATGTAAAAGAAGTCAAAACAGACCCCGCTCAACCGGGTTATAGTGAGGTGTACGACTATCTTCTCGTTTCAAATAAAGAAACCTACGATCAGATTGGTACTTGGTGGTGGGACCTCGTTCGTGAGCAACTCATCGTTGATGACGAAATTCGAAAAAAAGTAAAAGAACTTACAAAAGGCAAGAGAACAGAACGAGAAAAACTATCAGCGATTCACAATTATGTGGTCAAAAACACGCGTTACCTTCACGTTGGTTTAGGTATTCATGGTTGGAAACCCTATCGGACTACAACGTGTTTTCGAAATCGATACGGTGATTGCAAAGATAAAGCGGCACTTTTAAAAGTGATGTTTGAAGAAGCCGGGATTAGGGCAAATTTGGTTCTCGTTAGAACTCGTTCTCTCGGCGATCTTGAGGTGTATCCGGCATCGATGCATGTTTTTAATCATGCGATTACCTACGTTCCAAAGTACGATCTCTTTTTGGATGGAACGGCCGAGTTTAACGGTACCAATGAGCTTACCTCAATGGACCAAGGAGCGCGTGGGCTGATTATCGAAGACGGAGGAAAGTCGAAATGGGTTAAGCTTCCCATCGATAAAGCGAAAACCAATCTTCTAAAAAACGATATGTACGTAAAGATCGATGGAAAGACGAATCGCGTCCGAGGAAAAATCACGGCTCGCGGTACAAACGCCGTTTTATATCGCCAAAGTTTGGAAGACCCCGAGCGTCGTGATGAAGTTTTGGAAAAACACCTATCCTCTATGTACTCGGGCGCCACTTTGGTCTCGGCAAAATATAAGAATTTAGATCAACTCGAAAAAGAAGTGGTTATAGAATATGTGATCGAGGGTGGTCGCCTTCTAAATAGCGACGGAAATCGCGACTTTTTGCTTCCTACTGGGCAACAAAAAAACTTACTTCAAGCTTTCGCGGGTCAAGCAAAACGGAATCAAGCCCTAACAATTAGAACTCCCTTCGCCAACCAAACTAAGGTTCATTACGTCTTTTCGAATCGTTCCGTGAAAACGCTTCCCGAGAACGTTCTGATTAAAAGTAAATTTGGAAGTCTTAAAATCACTTACACGAAAGCGAATAAAGAACTCATCGCAGATGTTGAATATTCGATCGATGTGCAGCGTGTTTCCGTAGAAGACTACAACGACTTCCGGAACTTTTTACGTGATGCAACCCAGGCACTGAATTCCTCTATCGAGGTGGGAAAAGAATGAAATATTTATCGATTATCGCTTTATTTTTAACAGCATGTTCCACATCGATCCCCAAGCCAGATCGGGAAATAGCATTTAGCGATCCAGGTGCGAAACAGAGCTTTGCTACTTGGTTAGACGGCGGAGAAGTCCAACCCGCCCAAACTGAGTCTCCAGAGCATCTATTTGTACAGGCCGAAGCCGCTTATTTTAGCGGTAAAAGTGGCGTCGCCTTTGAACGTTATTTTGAAATTGTACTCAACCATCCGGCACATGTACTGACGCGCTTAGCTACAATGAGAATCTACCAGATGAGAACCGAAGTTCCGGATTTCTCATACCGGGTACTCGAAAAAAGTTCGGCCCTTTCATATGAAAAAATGAATCCGATCGCCAAAGCGAATTGGTATTGGGTGATGCAAAACGCGAAGTTTAGTGAGTGGCAATATGGCGAAACGAACGCGCCTTTCGATTTTTCCAGTGTTGGATTTCCAGCACATTGGTCTGTCACACCACTTGTTTCTCCTTGGCGTCTACGAGATTTCGACGTCGCTTTTGATCCTGAAACGACAGACTCCTTTCAACCCAGATATATCTCCCCCGTGGAAGCCGTTGTCGATCGCAGAAACGAGAAAAAGGTCCGATCGTATTGGTCATCGAATTTATCGTTGTCACCTCAGCTCGGTCAATCCGGCATCTATTACCTGGAGTCTTTTGCAACATTAAAGAACGCGCAGACCTTTTGGCTAGTCGGAAATTTTGTCGGCGCGGCGAAAGTTTGGATAGATGGACAATTAGTTTTTGATCGTCGCGAAACGGGATACGGAACCGGAGAACGGTTTCGCAAAGTTACATTGAGTGCGGGGACGCATCGCGTTCTCGTAAAACTTGCTTACCAAAATGGTTATCGGGATTGGTTTGATCTTGGGTTTGTTCCAGAAAAATTAGATCAGGCTGGAATGGTATTTGGTGCCAAATGTGCTGAAGATACGATCTATCCCGGCTGCCTAGAAAATGTGAGCGCAAATGGAACCATCGACTTCGAAACCGATACGGTATTGCCGAACCAACTTGAACCTTTTTATTTAAAAAAGGAGGACATTCCTAAAGCGACTGACTTCATGCTTTATTTGAGCATGCTTCTGAGTTTTACCGATGGAGATAGTGAGCTTTTTGATCAATCTTGGACCGCTTTACGAGAACGCAATCCATCTTTTGCCGCTGGACATTGGATTGAAAGCGAGCAGATTGACTGGCGTTGGGAAGTACCTTCACAAGTCCGAGAAGTCGAAAGCCTGAAAGCGATTAAACGCGCTTATGATTTAGATCCCAATTATCGCTACGCGATCGCATTGGCGAAGCAAATTGGTAAAAATAAAACCGATGCCGAACAAAAAGAGATGCTTAAACCGGCATTTGATGATGCTGTTAAAAACGGCGTTACTCATCTTGAAAACGCCCTTGCTTGGCCTGAATTTCTGGGTAAGCGCGGTTGGGAAAATGAACAGCTCACCGCCTACCAAGCTTTGCTAAAAAACAATACTCATGCATTATGTTCGGTCGCTTCCAAAGTGACAACATTAAACATCGAACGTGACATTTACTTGGATAAAAGTCATTTTGGCGAGTGGATAGAACGTTGTAGTCAATATAAGAATTCAATGATTGATCGGACACCGGTTGGGTCCGATGAACGGATCGCGTTCCATGAAAAGCGAGTTAAACGGTATCCTAGAAGTGCTTCGGCTCGTAAAGCGTTGGCCAAAGCTTTGGAAAATGCCGGGAAACCTTACCAAGAGGTCCTCGATGCGGGTTGGAAAATAAACCCTGCATCAGCCACCCTCTGGGCTGAAAAAGTAAACAAATTGGAACTCGCCGGCGACATCGACGGAGCGATTGCCGAAGTCAGTGCTTACGAAGAAAAGTACGGCGAAAAAGCGTGGACCGTTTGGAAAAAAAGCCTTTTGAAAGATGAGATACCTCTTCAAGATTTACTCAAAGATGGGAAAGCGGCGGCCTTAGCAGCGGTGAAAGAAAATAACGCGAGCGGTGCGCTTTCTAAAGACGATCGGTATTTCGTTATCGATTTCGCCGCGCGTCGTTACTTTGAAAATGGCGCAACGATGACGCTCACACATACAGTGACACGGCTGATGACCAAGAGCGCGATCGACGACTACGCCGAACAAAGTCTGCCATCAGATGCACAAGTTCTTCGAATCCAGACCATTAAAGCCAACGGAGAAGTTCGAATTCCAGTGACAACGCCGGGTAAAAACACATTAAGCATGCCCGGTCTTGCTGAGGGGGATTTTGTTGAAATTGCCTACCTCCAATATGAACCGGCACCTTCGATAGGTTCTGCTATTTCAGGTATTCGATTTTTCTTCCAGATGGCCCAGATTTCCACATTAAAGTCCGAGTACGTTATTATCGGAGATGAGGGTTCATTTCTATTAAAGAACGCCCCGCCGGTCGCGGAGAAATTTGAGTATCAAGGTGTACCCGCTCTTCGTTTCCTAGCCGTGAATAATCCAGCTCCGCGCAAAGAGGGATCCGCTGTTCCGGCTGACGAGTTCCTTCCTTGGGTTCAGATGTATCGCAACCCCTACAAGTTGGAAAATTTCGAGGTAGCTCGTCGACTTCGATTCGAAGCAATTCAAGATGCGTTAAAGCCGAGTCGGGTTTTGGATAAAAAGTATGCTGCGTTACTTTCGTTGGAGTCACGGGGTGACGATTATATAAAGAAGGCTTTTTACGAAGTGGCTCAATCCATAAAATCGCCGGCTTCAGATCTGGGGACCGAAGTGAGTCACGCGATTCTTCTAGAACAAGGCAATCCGATTTTAGTTCTCAAGGCTCTTTTTGATCGTTCCGGAATACCTTCGGAAATTTTCATCGCGAGAAGTTCTTTAGCGGAGGCCGAAACGAGACCTTTTGGAGAAATGGGTAATTATGGGACAACTTTATTGAGAGTAAAAACTTCCAAGGGTTATGATTGGTTATCGCCGTTCGGATTGGATGCGATGTACGGTGCGGTTGACGGTTACTCAATCGGTGAAAAAGCAATATGTTTATCTTGCCGGGAACCGGTTTGGGATGAAGTTTCTGAAACTGCGGGTAGGAAAAATATGTCCTTTCAAAACATTAAAGGAAAGATTGATAAAGATGGAACTCTAAGGGCTGATTTGACTTTTCGTTTTGACGGCACCTTAGCGCCCTATGTGAGGGCGACCTTAAGAAAGAATCCCGATGACACAACGCGAGATCGGATGATGCAGAATTTTACGAATATCATCCCGGGAGCTTCGGTCATAAAATACGAAATCTTAAACGCTTTAGATCCGGATAAAGAGATCGGATTTGTTATTCATATCGAAAGGCCGAAATATGCCGTTAAAACGAAGAAAGGTTGGGCGATAGAAACTCATATTTTCCCGACCCGAATGCAATCAACTTATGCTTCCTTGCCTACGCGGACTTTACCTCTCTTTTTGCGAAATGTTCAACGAACTCAATCTAGTTTTGAGATTGAGCTTCCGTTTAACGAAACACAATTATTGAGCAAGAGTGGAACATTCGATTCTAAAAGTGAGTTCGGCAAGATCGAGCGAAGTGTTTCTTTGGACAACAACATCGTCAGAGTGGATCTTACAACTGAAATGAAAGTACAAAGAATTCCCACCCATCGCTATCTGGAGTTTCAAAAGTGGGCCTCCGAGGTTGAACAAAGCTCGGCCCTGGTTATTGAAGGCAAATAAAAAAGGAGCCATTAGGCTCCTTTTTTATATCATACAAAAATTTATCATTATCATTTCATTTAATTAGCAAAAATCTCATTTAATCCACATAACCAATTACTGACGTCTGAGTTTGCATTTACCGTGCCAGTATTTCAAAAAGGGTGATCACGGTCTAAACAGGCGGTGGGTCGCGACGTGAACGCGTAAAGTGGCAAATAGATCCTTCATTTTTTAAATAAGAGATGGATAAACGACAATCCACCGTGACGAAGCATTGAAAGCTTGTTAGTTTATATGAACCTTTCACCCCAAGACCGATGTGGCACTTTCCTTAATAGATGCGTTGAATTTGATTCGAGGTTGGAACGAAAGTATCGACGAAGAACTCAATAAAAAGCATGCATTACCTAGTTTAGGCACCTTAGTTTTCGGTGAAAGAAAGCTGGAAATCCACGGACCCGAAGTTTATTTGGGGCGATTTCATCCACAACAAGGGCCGGTAGATATACTTTTTACCGATTTTGAAGATCATGAGATTTATAAATTTGCTGCCCCTCATGTGCGTCTTATTTTGGAGAAAAAACAGTGGTATCTGCGCTCAAAAGCGCCTAATTGTTGGACCTCTATCAACGGGCAGGAACTAGATCACACGAGCCCGCGAGTTCCGATATCCACCGGTGATGTGATTAAAGTAGGTTGCGTGGATTTCGTCTTTCACTCTCATTTAGAAGACCTGGAGCTTTGGCTGAAGGAGAAAAAAGCAATATTTCGTTCTGAGACAGAAACCTCCCTCTTCTTAAAGCGCGACGGCGGCGTTTGTGGCCCTCGATTTGTTTTAGGAAATTTGAAAGAGGCCGTAATTGGTCGAGCTTTTGATCCAAAATACGCTGCGAAGCTCGATCTTGCTCAACCCGATTGGGATTTGAGCAGTTTGAAAGACTTTGAGAGAAAGTTCATTGGTTTCAGACATATCTCGTTTTTAAGAGATGGGCCGGACTGGACGGTGCGGGTGCTTAGCCATCGGCAAAAAGTATATGTAAATCGAAGAGCAATCACGGATTCGGTTTTATTGATGGCAGGTGATGAAGTAGCACTCGGAAACGTCGCGTTCCATTTTCACGATCCATCTAATTTCGAGGCAAGCACATCGAAGAGGACATCCGAGCTTCCAGAATCTATTGATTGGGCTGAAGGAAGTCGAGCCGATATTGCGGCCCTGGCAACCGAGCCGACTGAAATGTCTGAGGATGATGACTAATGTTTAAACCAGACCAACGTATTGAATTTGGTAACGCCCCGACGACCTTAAAATCTCAATATTTAGGGGATGATGAATCTGGTGTCTATCTCGCAGAAACCGCTGGGAGGTCGTCATTTTTTCATTTTGGGATGTCTGCTCCTCCGGAATTGAACGAGGTTAGATCCTCTTTGGCCTTTAGCGTGAAAGAAGACCAATTTTTGGTTTCAACCAACGCGTCACTTGTGCCTTTCGAGGATAATGTTTGGCGTAATTTGTCGAAAACCGAAATGATTGATGCGCTTATGCGGTTCGTTGACCAAATAGGAAAGCTACACGACAAAAATATCTGGGTTCACGGGATTCGAAAAAACGAGATATTTTGGAACGACGCCGAGAAAGAAATAGTCCTCGTTGTCTACCCACGTGTTCGAAAGAATCTGAAGTCTGGAGAAGAAACCGTTTGGCGTGATTTCAAAATTTTAAGTGTATTACTCTACGAAGGATTTCAAAATCGAGACTTTCCCGGAGGACATGATATCGCCGCTTGGTTGCAAGATCGCGATAAGCTCATAGACGAAGGATTGATGTATCCAGGTATGACGCAATTTCTCGCCGGTGCGGTTTCACCTTATGGTGATCTGGCGTTCAAAGATTGGAAGGCGGTACGCTTATCGTTAGAACAAATCCTCAAGGAATTGCAGGACGTTTCGGGATTTGTCGTAGGTCAGCATTCGACGATCGGCAATTATATCTTCCGCAAAAACAACCAAGATTCGTGTGGGTTCATTCAACTCGGCGCGATCTGTGGGTCGGTTAAATACAAGTCTGGTTTTTTCTGCGTGGCTGATGGGATCGGCGGTATTCAAGATGGTGAAAAAGCAAGCGGGTTGACGGTAGAGTCTGCGTGTTCTGGATTCGCGCGAGCTTGGGCAGATCTTGGGACCGAGGGGTTAGCACAAGATCCTACCTATTATGCCAGACTGGTTGCAAAGCATGTTGGCCAAACTTTAGCGATGGAAGGCGAGTTCTCACCCGATGAAAATCGGGGCGGTACGACTTTAAGCGGAATGATTATCGCCAAAGATAGAGCAGGAATATGTCACGTCGGTGATTCTCGAATCGTCCTCATACGGAACGGAATTCTGTATGCCTTAACCTCCGATCATACCTTGGCGACCATACTTGAAAAATTAGGTGAAAAGACGGCCGAAGAAATCGCAAATGATGATCTCGCTCAACGTACCATTTCACGATTTATGAGCACCTCAGCAGAAGTTGATTTCGACCGTGTTGATGACTTTTGCGATAAAGCTAAAAACAATTTTCCAGAAATTCGTGATTCAGGATTTCTAAAAATTAGAAAAGACGATGTATTTATTTTTACAAGTGACGGAGCCCACGGTGAAACGGATGACGACGGCACTCTGACGATCGTGATGGATAACCTTGAAGACCCTCAACGTATCGCAGAAGCGCTGACTCAAAATGCAGTCGCGCAATTTGGTCGTGATAACTCAACCGCTATGGTCGTATTGGTTCTTTGAATTTGCATCCTATTAGGATTCCATAGCTTTTGAACTCAGCTCATTCTGTTTGGAAATTTGGTCAAGCCCACGATAAAACCCATCGTTTTTAGAGAACCAGAACATAACGAATTTATTGGAGATGATATGAAACGCGTTCTTTTAATTATTCTACTTAGCCTTTTTACAACGACCGCTTTTGCGCAAAGCAAGGTGACCAATAATCTTCTGGTTGGTATTAGTGATGCAACTTGGGGCAATAACGATGCGCCAGTAACGATTCTTATCTATTCTGATCTTCAGTGTCCTTTTTGTAAGAAGGGTGCACAAACGATAGACAAAGTTGCCAATCGATACGGGAATGATGTGCGATTTGTGTTCCGCCATTTCCCCTTAGCTTTTCATAAAGAAGCCGAACCCGCTGCACGTGCCGTGATTGCCGCGCAGCGTCAGGGTAAATTCAAAGAGATGCATGACCTCATCTATCAGAATATTAAGCAACTTAAACTGAATGCGAATAATATCGAAACCTATCTCACGACTCAAGCGGTGATGTTGGGTCTGGATGAAACCAAGTTTCTTATTGACTACCGATCGCGGACGGCTTCGTTAAAAGTAAAATCAGATATTAAATCTGGTACCGCCTTAGGCGTTCGCGGTACGCCTCAATTTTTTGTGAACGGGGTCCGGATCTCGGGTGCTCAACCGATTAACAAGTTTGAGTCAGTAATTGATGCTCAGCTTAGCGCGGCGAAGTCCTTAAAGGGAATGACCTCCCAACAAAAATATAAGAAAATGATTGTGACGAATTATCAAAAGCCTCAGCCGCGTCCTCAAAACAATCCCATTCCCAATCCAAAAGAAAAGAAAACTGAGGTCGAATATATTTCGATCGATGAAGGCGATCCGATATGGGGTTCGGATAAAGCTCTGGTTACGATTATTGAATTTTCGGAGTTTCAATGCCCTTTTTGCGCACGGGTTCAGCCGAGGCTAAAAAAGCTTAAGAAGAAATACGGAAAAAAACTTCGAATTGTATATAAACAAAATCCCCTTCCCTTTCATAAGGAGGCCCCTCAGGCCGCCCAAGCGTTTTTAGCTGCCAGTAGTCAGGGGAATTTTTCTAAGATGAAAGATTTACTTTATGAGAAACAGAGAGATCTCAAACAGGCTAAAGATATAGATGCACTGATGATGTCGCTTGCCAAAAAAGCTAGATTGAATCTTGGTAAATTCAAAAAAGCCTACCATTCTAAAAAAATTGAGGATCATATTGCCATGAATATGGACCAAGCCCAAAAAGCGGGTGCCAGAGGAACGCCAACTTTCTTCGTAAATGGCGTTAAGCTTGTCGGCGCGAAGCCCTATGAGGCTTTTGTAAGCGTCGTTGAACAACAACTTGCGACTGCTGAAAAAATTAAGAAAAGAGAAAAGCTATCAGGTAATAAACTCTATAGAGCGATTGTGAATGAAAATGAAAAAAACAATCCCCCGAAACCCAAGCCGGTACCTTCGATAAATAGTGAATCGATGAAGGCATTAAAAAAATTGAAAGGTCCTTTCTGGAAAGGAAAAAAGAGAGCAAAAGTGGTGGTCCATATGATTTCAGACTTTCAGTGCCCTTATTGTAAGCGCGCCGCCAAAACAATGGATACTATTTATGATGAGTATAAGAAGGAAGTGAAATTCGTATTCGTTAATTATTATCTCCCCTTTCATAAGGATGCGAGAATTGCTCACCTGGCAGCGATTGCGGCGGGTCGGCAAGGCAAGTTTTGGGAGATGCATGATAAGATTTTTAACGCTAATCAAAGAGAAATTTCACAAGATCTCCTCGACGGTTTTGCAAAAGAAATAGGATTAAAAATGAAGCGCTATCATCGAGATCGGGTTTCTAAAAAAACAAAGAAGCAATTAGATCGGGAAATGGAAATCGCGAAGGAAGCGGGCGTTCGCGGAACACCCAATTTTAATATCAATGGCGAGAAGCTCGTTGGGGCACAACCTCCCGAAAAATTTCGCGAAATTTTGGATCGTCATCTTAAAAAGAAGAAGTAATTGTAAGCACCAAGGCTGATTTTTATGTGTCGAACGCTCTGACAAACTTAGAGGCAGTTCGTACAAAAATAGCCCGCATCCCCCGGCACTAAAGACCGGCTTCTCATAAGCCGGGTCCTGTTCAACTACGATCATTCATCTAGGCGTATCGTTGCCGATACGCTCAAGCGGCTACCTGGAATTAGCGAGCGGGTACTCTCTTCCTTTTCGCCTTGCATCGAATGGGGTTTACCAAGCGGGTCACGTCACCGATCCCCCGGTGAGCTCTTACCTCACCTTTTCACCCTTCCCACAACATGGATCCGAAGAACCAGTGGTTGCGGAGGTTTACCTTTCTGTGGCACTTTCCCTAGAGTTACCTCCGGTCGACGTTATCGACCATCCTTGCCCTATGATGCCCGGACTTTCCTCAAGTCAAAAACTTGCGATCGTATCCGAAACCGGTCTTTAGTGCCGGACTATGCCAGCGGTTGACCTATATAGAGTCCTGGCCGTGAACGCCACGATGAAAAGCTTAAACGCTTTGGGTCGTCCTTTTAGGAAATGAGTATTTAATAATTCTCTTTAAGACCGTCCAATACTGTTTGACGAAGCTGTCTTTGTTGTAAGGGATTTCATAACGGGTTGCGATTTCTTCAACCATGACCGAAATTTCTGGGTATCGACATGCAGGTAGACTTGGAAAAAGATGGTGTTCAATTTGGTAACTCAGGTGACCACTTAGAATGTGTAACCATCTAGGGCCGGTGAAATTTGAAGAACCAAGCATTTGTCGATAATACCAATGTCCTTTCGATTCATTTTCACATTCTTGGATCGAAAAGGTTTGAATATCGTCTGTGAAATGTCCACAAAAAATAATGGTTGATGTCCACAAATTACGAAGAAGATTCGCGCAAAGATTCGCTAAAAAAACAGATACAGCGACCGGCCAACATAAAAGAGGAAACACGACGTAGTCTTTTAGAAGTTGTTTTTGTATTTTATTGAAAAAAGATTTTTTTAATTCTGCATGCTTTTCAGATCGGCCGATCTCATCTTTCTTCTTTCCGAAAAAGACGCGTTCTCCGGCGAGTTCGTGAAAAGCGATTCCCCATTCGAATAAAACGCTAAGAAGAGCGTAGGTGAAAAACTGCCAGAGGTTTTTCGTGCGCCATTTTAGCTCGTCGGTGAGTCTTAGGAGGCCGTATCCAAAATCACGATCCTTGCCTAAAATATTGGTGTAGGTGTGGTGCTCGTAATTATGTGTTCGTTTCCAAGAGTCTACGTTTACCACGATATCCCAATCAAAAACCTTAGAGTTGATATGGGAATGATTCATCCAGTCATATTGACCATGCAATACGTTATGACCGATTTCCATATTATCGAGGATTTTAGCCAAGGTGAGATAGAGAACACCCAATAGCCAAAGCCAGGGCGTGAGGAAACCAAGAGGTATACACAATCTTCCAGCAAGGGATAAAAACCGCTGAACGCGTACTACGGCAAATAGATAGTTTGCATCCTTCTCACCGAGATCTTCTCGAATTCTAAGATCGATGGCATCGAGTTCGGCTGCTAGCTCATCAAGTTTTTGTACATCAAGACGTGTTGTTTTCATGTCATTTCCATATTTATAAGTTGATGACAACGTCGTTAAAGACCGGAATTGAAACGCATAGTTGAATGTCTTCTTCGCCGGAGTCTGAATATTGTTGGGTTCGCGTGTTATATACGACACCCTGTTTTTTGGAACATTTGCATTGATGACAAACACCTATTCTACATCCGAAAACCGGTTTCAATCCGACGCTCTCGGCAAGTTCGAGTAGATTTCGTTTATCACCAAACGCTTTGGCTCCTGATTTTGAAAAATGAACAAGGGTCCCATCGCTTTCGGCGGTCCAATTGTCGTTCTTTGGGACAGTCCCGAAATATTCGGTATGGATTTGTTTGGGGTCACAATCTTGTTCAAGGAGCACCGCCCTAACATGTTCTATCATGTTTCCGGGACCACAAAGATAGATTTCGAAAGTGCGGAAGTCTGGGCAATGGGTTTCCAAATCTTCCAATGAAAAACGTCCGCGTTTGGAAGTATCAAATCTTTGAACGTTGAGGTTTTCGGAGTGTTTATGGTTCGAAAAAAGTGAAGGATTTTTCGAATAATGCAGTAGGACTGTGGGGCGCGAAGGCGTCCCCGCAATAAAAGAATGGAAGGGTGTAACACCGGATCCACCGGCGATGAGAAGCGCTGGACGTTTTGAATCGATGATAAAATCACCGCTCGCTTTGGATAGGGTGACGGTATGGCCGACTTTCAAAAAGCGTTTAATCCACGGCGTTACCTGACCTTGGTTTTGAACTTGAATGGTGAGGTCAATGGTGCGCTCTTTTCTAAAACGTTGCACACTCGAAGAGATACTAAAACATCTTAGAAGTTGCGCTCCGTTTTTTACGACCCCCATCTGAACATGTTGACCGGGATGGAATGAGCCCCATCCGAAGGGGGTTTTTAGACATAAACGAACGTAATTATCTCCTATAGATTCTATTTTTTGTACACGTGCTCTATTTCTAAGCGCGCTCCAGGTTGGGAAAATGGGTTGTAAAAGAGGTTCCGCAAACACTCGCAAACGCCTATTAATATTGGCGGCATGACGTTTTAGACGCAAAAAAGGGAAGTTAGAAAAAGACGTCTTAGTGGGTATTATTATGTTAAATTTCATTTCTAAAACTCCTGTTTGTGTACAGCTGTACACTCTTGTTGTTGGTTCGGTAAAGAGGCTTTTGCAATTTTTGTGAAAATGCGCAGAAAAACACTTGGTTGCGATGGTTAGTCCTCTTTTCTAACTTTGGGTTGTTGTGTACGTTCGTATTTTATTCGTCTTTATTTTGCTTGAAGTTTCTCATGACCACTAAATTTGAAAAAAAACTTAAAACACGTCGGGCATTAATGGATGCAGCGTTAGCGTTGGTTTCGGAAGGAAAGCACTATTCAAGTCTAAGTTTGCGCGTCGTTGCAAAGCGAGCAGGCGTAGTGCCGAATGCGTTTTATCGACATTTTACCGGCTTGGATGAATTAGGCTTGGCACTTTCCGACGAAATAGGGCTGCTATTGCGCCAGCTAATGAGGACGGCGAGGTTGAAGGGACTCGCGGCCGACAGCATGATCGCGGATTCGGTTGATTTTTACATGGATAACGTAAGAGAAAGTCCGGCTCTTTTCCGATTCATGGCGCAAAGCCTAACGGGAGGTTCGCCGGCAATGCGGCAGGCGATTCGACTCGAGCTCGGACATTTTGCAAAAGAAATGGTCATGGATTTAAATAGCCTTCGTGTTCTAAGCGATATGAGTGCGGTTGATCTAGACATGTTGGGTCATTTGGTAATCACGACGGTCAGTAGTGTGACGACTGAACTTTTAGATCTTCCTGAAGACCGCGAAAATTTGGTTTCAGAAATTCGCGAACGCACTATCAAGCAAGTTCGTCTTATTTTTATCGGAGCTGGAGGATGGGATAAGCCGTCTAAGAAAAAACGAGGGAAAAAGTCCTAATTTTCATATTTGAAAAATGGGTCCTACTGGGGGTCGAAAAAGAGTTTTGAAAATTTGAAAAATTGGTTATATCCACATTCGAACATTTGGGTTAATTGGGCTCTTCGAAGAAAGAAGACAGATTATTATCATTCAGGGACATGCGTTGAAAAAAATAAATTTCTCTATACTCGCCTTTATTTTGGTTTTTGGTTGGGTTGCTACCGGTTTTACTCAGTCAATTCCGACCACATTTAACTGCACCCCTCAACATATTGGAAGTGGTCAACTTCATCCGGGTTGGACGGTTTCTTCGGGCAGTCCCCACTGTTCATCGACTCTTGGTTGGGCCGGAAATACCAGTTGGCCTTGGACACCAGGTCCGGCTCCGGTGACGCCGGCGGGAAGTACTACCTTTGTCGGTATTTGGAATACTGAAGCTCTGCAAACAACAATGACTGGCTTAACAGCCGGGCAAGATTATGATCTCACGCTTTCCATGCACACCTCCGATTCAGGAGCTGGTGGTAGCCAATGCCCCGGTGGCGCAACTACGGCAACAGCAGAGGTTAATGGTAATAGTATTTCAATTCCGATGCCTCCCATTAACACATGGGACACGCGAGTGATTACATTTACTGCGAACGCAACGACGGCCACTTTTGAAATGGTCGGCGGATCTCCAGCCAATTGTTTTGTAAACTGGGAGGTTGATATTAACGCTCTTGCGCTTGCGGTAGTACCGGTCTGTGGCAATAGCGTTATTGAGAGTGGTGAAACCTGCGATGATGGCAATGCCATGGGGGGCGATGGTTGTTCTAATATGTGCATTCTTGAACCTGGGTATACGTGTCCGGTTCCCGGAAGTCCGTGCATTCCTGATCCCGTTTGCGGAAATGGCGTAATTGAAAGTGGCGAGACTTGTGACGATGGAAACACTATGAGCACGGATGGGTGTTCAAATATTTGTATCCTCGAACCGGGCTTCACATGTCCGGTACCGGGGAGTCCTTGTATCCCAGACCCGGTTTGTGGAAATAGTTTTCTTGATCCGTTGGAATCATGTGACGATGGAAATGCCTTTTCAGGTGATGGGTGTGACGATCTGTGTGCCGTTGAATCAGGGTATACTTGTCCGACCGTTGGCAATCTATGTGACGATATTGATGAGTGTGCATTAAATCTTGATAATTGTGGTTCAAATTCGACTTGCGTGAATAACACGGGTTCATTTATCTGCGCTTGTGACTTAGGCTATTCCAATACAAGCCCTTCTACCTGCGCCGCTTCGAATGACTTTTCGAGGCGTTTTGATGATACCCTCAAGGGTAAACTGGTATCGGCGAGCAATGTTTTGATTACGTGTGACCCCGGTGACTCTAGATGTTCTAACGCGCAGAATTTTATCGGTTCGATTTATCAGAATGAAACCTTTGATATGGTTCACGTGGATGTGGATGGGGATGGATCTACGTTCAATTCTTCATCTGCTGATATAAGTTTTCCGGCGGGTTCTAGCGTCGTTTTTGCAGGTCTATATTGGGGAGGACAATTTACCGATGATGGTGAACCCGATAAACGTATTCCGCCACCCAATGCAGCGGCTAAGACAAGCGTAAAATTCAAAGTACCGGGCGGAAGTTACACAACTGTTTCGGGTACCGTAGCTGAAGATAATTCGTTTTATCATGGCTTTGCCGATGTAACTAATCTTGTGAGCGTACAAGGTGAATATTCGGTCGCGGATGCCCAATTAACGACCGGTCAACAGATGAATGGCGGTTGGACCCTGGTTGTCGTAGTCGCATCAGATCTAGAACCTTTACGTCGGTTCGTGATTTGGGACGGCTATGTCCGTCATGACGGCGGCGATGAGACCTTTACTTTGCCCGATACTTTCGGCACGCGAAATATTCAATCTTCGATTGAAATGACATTGATGACCTATGATGGCGATAAAGGGGCTCGTGATTCGCTTCGTATTGACGGTAACCTTTTAGTTCCCAAAAATATTTATCCAATTGATGATCCCGCTGCTGCCGGAGATATTTCAAACTCGACCATCCGAAATTTGGGTGTACGTAAAGACAATAGAAACCCCTCTTTTAGGAACACACTTGGATACGATGCTGATTCATTTGAAGTCAGTTCGTTGGTGGATACTGATAGTGATGCAGACTTACTTTTTCGAACGGTAGGAGACGTTATCCATATTGGGATGATCGCTTTCCAATCCGATGTCGATCAACGTTTTGTTCAAACCGATTGGTCGGCTGGACCGACTACGGGGACATCGTCGTTAATGGAGACCGAGACCGGATTTTTAAATCGTAGTGGACATGTTTTCCATGATAGCTCGGTAGGAGATTTAAGATCGGTTCAGTTTTCATATTCCTACGATGGCGATCTTTACGAAATCACACCGGTTCGTTCAAATTTAAGCGATAACGCCTACATCAATTCTTGGTTGAGTAATCCTACGGGACCTAACGCTTATCCAATACCTGCCTGTAATCAGAATCACTTTTGGATGTACCGTCAGGTTGATATCAGTCGCGTAACTTGGCTTTATGGTTCAAATGGAAATACTTTTGCATGTAATGGTACTACTGATGCAACTTGGGCCATTACCGGCACCTTCGTTTTCGGATCTGTTGGCGGTCAATCCACCGCTACCGGCTTTAATTCTGCTTGGGCTAATAACGGCGTAAGTGGTCATCTCTTTCGTTTTTCAACTCGCGAATTTAGCATTGATGGAACCATGGACGCGAGGACCGGAGCGCCATCCTTGCCTGAACATAGTGTGACGATCGATACCATTGGTACCGAGGTTCCCTATAATTGGGGGGCGCCGGCCGCATGGTCTTTGACTTCTGATTTTAACGGACGCTTAGAATCCAAAGTTTTTGACGGCGCAATTCCACGAGGATTTGGAAACCTATCTTTCCTATATACTGAGACCAATAATTCGACGGCCGAAGTGTTTTTCCGAACCGGCGACAACGAGGCTGACGTTCTTTCGAAAGCTTGGGAGGGGCCGTTTGATGATGGAGATGTTCTTGGAACAGGGATAACGAATAATCACCAATTTTTTCAATATGCTATCGAGGTGACTTTAGCTGATCCTGCAGCCAACGAAGAGGAATCTGTACTTGTTGTTCCACAGATCTATTTTGACATCTATGGGATTGCGATTCCTTAATCAAATTGCGCTCTTAGAACAAGTTTCCATCAACAAAACAAAAACTTTTTGACTAAACGTGCAATTCGTTCGCGCTTTAGGTGCAATTTTAAATGCATTTCTTTCTGCGCGCACTTTTTTCGTAAAACGATTTACTTTTAGGGTAAAAGTCGAGATAGGTTCCTCGAATTCAAAATAGAGGACAAGATGTCAGAACAAAACCAGCGCAACAGCCGCCCGGATTTCGTAACTTATTCAGAAAAAGGGAATACCAGTACGAAAGACTCAAAAACATGGATTAGGTTCCAAAAATGGATATTCGTTTTTGCCAGCGTTTTTCTGTTTACGGTTTCTGATTCAGTCGCAGCATACGCCCAAACGTGTGGGGATGGTTTCATTGAGTTTCCCGAAGATTGTGATGATGGAAACCTCCTTGATGGCGATGGTTGTTCGTCTCTATGTCAAAACGAAGCGGGTTTCAATTGCCCAGCCTGTGGTGACGGCATTCTAAGTTATCCGGAAGAATGCGATGATGGGAATACTCTTAATGGTGATGGTTGTAACAACGGTTGTAAAAACGAGACTTTATTGTCTACCTTCACCGTCGATACATCGGATCTTAATGGTTCCGGTGGTGGCTTAGGTCCTGCTATTTGGGAAATAAGTGCAAGTGGTTACGAAGTTACGATTTCGCCCGCCAGCAACCCAGAACCGGGCGTTTTAATATCGCCCGACGACGTTTTCGATAATAACGCGATTCTAAATTTTGGAACGATTGTAGAAGATGGCGGCGATGATGATTATGTCGGTATCGTACTTGGATACAATACAGGCGACTTTGAAAACCCCAACGCAGATTATTTAATCGCGTTATGGAAAGGCGCCTCTCAGAACTTCACCTTTGGTGGTGGCTGTTCAGGTGGTAATGCGAATGGTTTAAAATTAGTACGTGTCCAAGGCGTGGTTTCTTTGAACGAGATGTGGAATCAAAATCCATGTACGGACACTGCTGGTGAGGTGACCATTGTCGCCCAATCCACAAATTATCAAAGTGTAGGATTCAATGCTTTGACCGACCCGCAGTTACGTATCGCTTATACTGACGCGGGTCGTGTTCAAGTATTTGTCGACAATGTCTTAGAAATCGACGTAACCGATCCAACTTTTCCGACGACCGGAAAATATGGTTATTTTACCTTCGCCCAACAAGGGAACGAACTGTCAGCGATTAACGGCGCCGCCGGATGTGCCGAACTTTGCGGCGATGGAATTCAAGCTGGTGTGGAAGAGTGCGATGACGGAAATACGATCGATGGCGATGGTTGTTCTTCTCTATGTCAAGTCATTGGCGTCAATTGTACAGCATGTGGTGATGGCTCAACAGATGGGCCTGAGGAGTGTGATGATGGTAATTCAGTGAACGGCGATGGTTGCAGCGATGGATGTCGTATAGAACCTCTATTATCAGGTTTTGATGACGATACGTCCGGATTGGGCGGCGGACTACAGCCGGCGATCTGGAATGTAGGTCCGAGTGGATACGACGTGACCATTTCAACTGCTACCAATCCTGAGCCAGGCGTCTTTATCTCACCGAATAACGTTTTTTACGATGGACCTATTCTTAATTTTGGGACAATTGTCGAAGACGGAGGAGATGATGATTATGTCGGAATCGTCCTCGGGTATGAGGCTGGTGACTTTTCCAATCCGAACTCGGACTTTTTGGTTGCGCTCTGGAAAGGCTCATCCCAAAACTTCACTTTTTCTGGTGGATGTTCTGGCGGCCTTGCCAACGGCCTAAATTTAATACGCGTTCAAGGCGTGGTCTCGTTAAACGAACTTTGGAATCAAGACCCCTGTACAGATACTGCCGGCGAGGTAACCATTGTTGCCGAATCAACGAATTTGGAAACGACAGGATTTAATGCGCTAACCAATCCGAAATTACGTGTCGTTTACACTTACGGCCGTGTTCAAGTATTCGTTGATGATGTCCTAGAAATTGATGAAACGGATTCGACTTTCCCAACCTCGGGTAAATATGGTTTCTATACCTTCGCCCAACAAGGAAACGAGCTTTCTCCTATTACGGTTCCTGCTGGATGCGCATTAGATTGTGGCGATGGGATTCTTTCCGCGATGGAAGCTTGCGATGATGGGAATAACAATAATAATGATGGTTGTGATTCTTTATGTGTTGTCGAGACAGGATTTACTTGCGATAGCGCTTCGCCTTCAGTGTGTACCGATATTGATGAATGCGCCTTAAACACGGATAATTGCGACCCGCTGGTGGCTTGTACAAATATTTCTGGATCGTTTATCTGCGGTACTTGTCCGGCAGGCTATGATGATGTGAATGGCGACGGAACGTCGTGCGTTAATATTGATGAATGTGCTGCCAACACGGATGACTGTAATTCAAATGCCCTTTGTACGGATACACCGGGTTCTTTCACATGTTCCTGTGCTGCTGGATATACTGGCGATGGAATAACCTGTGTTAACGAAGATGAATGTGCGCTTAATACACATAATTGTGGTCCAAACTCGACTTGCTCTGACACGACTGGCTCGTTTATCTGTGCTTGTGATTTGGGTTATACCAATGACGGGATTTCGGGCTGCGTCGCAGGTGGTGATTTTTCTCCGCGCTTTGACCAAACTATAAAGGGTAGACTGGTTTCAGCGAGCAATGTGTTGATCACCTGTGAAGCTAGCGATCCCTTGTGTTCTGGAGCACAGAATTTTATCGGGTCAGTGTATCAAAATGAACAATTTGAAATGGTTCATATTGATGTCGACGGCGATGGTTCTACCTTTAATTCTTCGTCCGCAAATATTACCTTCCCTGCAAATTCCACTGTGGTTTATGCGGGTCTCTATTGGGGCGGACAATTTACCGATGACGGAGAGCCAGACAAACGAACAGCTCCGCCGAATGCGGCTGCAAAAACAAGCGTGAAATTCAAAGTACCGGGTGGAAATTATGTGACCGTTTCCGGATCCGCTGCCGAGCAAAATTCATTCTATCAAGGCTTCGCAGACGTGACGAACTTGGTCACCACGGACGGCGAATATACCGTGGCAGATGTTCAATTAACAACCGGGCAGCAAATGAACGGAGGTTGGACCTTGGTCGTTATCGTCGATGCTCCGGCCGAACCTTTGCGTCGAATGGTAGTTTGGGACGGCTTCCTTAGAGAAGATGGCGTGATTGGTGATCGGGCGTTTACACTGCCAAATACTCTAGGCAATCGAAATGCGGAGTCTTCGATCGAAATGACCTTGATGACCTATGACGGTGATAAAGGAGCTTCGGATTCACTTCGCCTCGACGGTACTCTTTTGGTTCCAACAAATATCTATCCGATAAATGATCCTGCCGCGGCCGGGGATATCTCCAATTCTACAATCCGATATTTGGGTGTGCGCAAAGACGATCGAAATCCTAATTTCAAAAATACACTTGGTTATGATGCCGATGTTTTTGAAATCGGGAATCTTGTGGATACCGACGACGATGTGGATATGCTTTTCCGAACCGCCGGTGATGTCATACACCTGGGTATGGTGGCTTTCCAAAGCGATGTAAATGAACGTTTTATTCAAACCGATTGGACTTCTGGTCCGAGTGCGGGCTCATCAAACCTTTTGGAAAGTGAGACCGGATTCTTAAATCGAACCGGGCACGTTTTCCATGATACTTCTGCAGGGAACTTAAGATCTGTTCAATTCTCTTATGCCTACGACGGTGATCTATACGAGATCTCGCCGGTGAGATCCGATCTGACCGATAACGCTTATATCAATTCTTGGATTAGTAACCCCAATAGCACCTATCCAGCACCTGAATGTAATCAGGGCCAATTCTGGATTTATCGCGAGGTTGATATTAGCCGCGTGTCTTGGCTATACGGAGCGAACGGAACGCCGTTCAACTGTAATGGTTCGATAGATGCAAGTTGGTCGATTACCGGTGCGTTCACCTTTGATTCGCTTGGCGATCAATCTTCGGCTACCGGATTCAATTCCGTTTGGGCAAACCAAAGCGTGAGTGCGCATCGATTCCGTTTTTCAAGTCGTGAATTTAGTGTTGATGGCACCATGGATGCTAGAGCCGGTACACCTACTCCAGAACAAAGCACAACACTAGATATTGTCGGGACCGAAGTCCCTTATAACTGGGGAGCACCGGCATCTTGGTCTCTTGCTTCCGATTTTGACGGACGTCTAGAATCCAAAGTGTTTGATGGCGTTATTCCCCGCGGATTTGGGGAGTTGACTTTCAATTATACTCAGACGAATAACTCAACGGCTGTGGTCTTCTTTAGAACCGGTGATGATGAGGCGGACGTTCTTTCAAAAGCTTGGGAAGGACCCTTTATCGATGGAGATATGTTAGGGACGATGACGACCAATGATCATCAATTCTTTCAATACGCGATTGAAACCACTTTGGTCGATCCCGCTGCCAACGATGAAGAATCCGTACTTGTGATTCAACAGCTCTACTTTGATATGTACGGCATCGTCCAATAATAAGAATACCCTCCTCCCTAGGCGGTCCAGTTTTGGACCGCCTCTAAAGTAGAAGATATCTTTTTTTACTAAACAGCTCCGCAACGTTTGAATTTATGAGCTATTTTGGGCTAGTCTCCCTCGATTCTAAACTTGAGAGACACAATGCAAACCAAAACATGGTTTTTCCTTCTAATTCTAGCGATGGGAGCGTGTAGCGATTCCAACGAAAATAACGCGTTGCCGTTGATTCCAACCGCGCCTAACAACGGGATGTTCACGAATAATGGAACGACGACGCCGAATAACAACGGGACGCTCAATAACGGAAAAGGTTCCATTATTAATGCGGAGGGGGTCGTTCCGCTCGATCTTGCTGATTTTTTAAGTGATGAAGGTGATGTAGCATCCAAAGTCTACCAAGTTGATGACCCATCTCAGTTATTAGAAGGACCCGTCGCGTTGGGACAGGTCGGCGATTATATTTTGGAAAACGATGAGGTTAAATTTCTTATCGAAGGGGACACGCGAAACATGAATCCGTGTCCTTGGGGCGGGAACGTTTTAGATGCAGCGGTTAAAAAGGGAGAGGCTCCAAACCTGGATATTCTTGGAGAAGTGTGCCACCTACTCAACGCGTCATTTACGCTTAAGCCAGAAAAATTCGAAATGGCTCAGTTTGGTAAAACATCCGTATTAGCCGTTGGTGGCCGACTTACGATTGGCGATTTTATTAATATTAAATCGATGATTGGCGATTTGGCGCCTGCACTTGCTAATGCGATTAAAGTCGATACCGAAACTATCCCCGATGTGGATATGACGGTTTACTATATTCTTCGACCCGGCGATCACGGTGTGCGAGTTATAAGCGCATTTGAAAATACTGGGGAAGAACAAGTTGATCTAGCGGCAATTCATCTGATGGCCTCAGGTGGGGATGGTTATTATTTTAATCCGGTATCTGAAAACAAAGGGTTTGGAATTCCGGCTGGATTGACGATTTCGGCGGCTCCTTTTCCTTTCCTTGTTTTTAATGGCGACAAAGCTTCTTACGCACTTGTGCCTGAACCGGTTGAACGTCTTCAAGGTTCAAGCGATCTTCCGATTGGTGGGGCCTATCTTGTATTCGCTGGCGTTGCTGCGGCGATGCTTCAAGAGACCAACGTACTGACAACCATTGTTACACCCGAACGTTTGGCCGCTGCTGAAAGCGTATTACACGTTCAAAAAGGAGAAGTTCAATCTTATACTCACTGGATTTTTGCCGGTGATGGATCAATTTCGTCAATCCTAGATCACGGATATGAGACGATTGGCGTGAAAACGGCCAAAGTTTCAGGAAAGGTTGTCGACGCAGATGGAAACGCGATGGCCGATGCTCGTGTGGTTGGTATTTTTGAAGGCGCGACTTATAGCCAAACCAAATCAAAAGCGGATGGAAGTTTTGAGATGGAACTACCTCAAGGTCGTTCTTATGAACTTTATGCGCGTTTTGGAAATCGCCCTTCAGCCGGATCGGAAACCATCAATTTGGGAAGCGAACCTATCGTCACTAACGACCTCAAACTAGTTGCTGCTTCGAAGATCGTTGTAAATATTACCGACGGTGACGGGAAACCTACCCCGGGTCGAATTTCGGTCATTTGTGACGGCGAATGTGTTGGATTTAAAACGCTTAACGATGCCGATGTGGAATACCATCGCCTTCCATCTGTTTATGGAGACGTTCATTGGACCGGAATCGATGGGAAAGGAGAACTCGAATTGCCCGGCGGCCATGATTATCGTGTCGTCGTAAGTCGCGGAATGGAATGGTCAACATGGCCCGCCGCAAATGGTCAGGCAGCTGGCCTTGCGTTCACTCTGGATGTTGGAGAGACCGAAACCTTTAACGCTGAAATTATGAAAGTCGTCGAGACACCGAATTCGATCTCTTCTGACTTTCATATCCACACGATTGCTTCATCGGACAGCACGGTGGAACATGAAGAGCGTGTTCTTAATTTCATGGCCGAAGGGGTCGATGTGATTGTGACGACCGACCACGATATTATTACTGATTTTGGTCCGTCAATTTTGGCGCTCAACGCGGAGAACGAAATTGCCAGTATGATCGGAGAAGAAGTGACAACTTCAGATCTTGGACACTTCAACGTCTTTCCTGTTGAAAAAGATGACACCAAGACAAGACGTGGTGGTGCCGTTGATTGGGGAGGTGCGGAAGGACCGGCTTTAGATCCGGCGGATCTTTTTGAAGCTATGAATGCTTTTCCAGGAGAACAAGTGGTTCAAGTTAATCATGCGGCCAATCTTGGTTTGGTTAACGGTACAACCGCCGATGTTTTACGTAAGACTTCGTTAGGTAATAGAGCCAAGAAACGACTTCCTGAAAAAGAAGACGGGCCAGGCGGCGATACTGGATTATGGACTGATGGATTTACGGCGATGGAATTGATGAACGGGAATAGCCAAGAGGGATTTTGGGTACTTGCGCATTGGTGGTTTACGATGATCGGTCGAGGTTTCGTCCCGACCGGAACGGCTGTTTCTGACACGCACAAAAAATATTCTGATTTAGGTGGTGTACCGCGAACTTACGTATTTATTGACGGAATGAATGATGCGAAGAGTTTTGATGAGGCCTCTTTTGTTAATGGCGTTAACGGTGGGAGCGCGATTGGTACGAATGGGCCCTTCTTCACCGTTGTCGCTACGAATTCCGCTGGTGCCAAAGTTGGCCCGGGATCCATTATTGAAGCTCTGGGAAATGATATAAATGTCGAAGTTAACATCCAAGTTCCGGAATGGATCGATGTCGACACGGTCGATTATTACTTTAATCCTGACCCAGCAGAGGTGATTGTGGAAGCGGGGAAAACGAATGATACACCGATTACACCCACCGGGACGATAAATGTAAATTTTGCTGCTAGCGATATTATGGATCTTCAGGGAAGCACCGCGACGCATAAATTGAAATCGAAAACAGTAAACTTCACTATTAATTCGGCTGTTGATGGCTATTTAGTTGTTATTGTAAAAGGGACCGAACAAATGTTTCCCGTTCTTCTTGCAACGCCATTTGCATTTAGTAACCCGATCATTATCGATGGAGACGGAAATGGATATGATAATCCACCCCTTGCGGCATTAGCTAATACTCCCGTTCAACCTCGCGCTCGAAGACCTCGTGTTTTTGGTTCGCAATTGGATGCCGCTGAGGAAGTTGAAATGGATATTCATGAAATTGAACGTGGTCTTGGAAGTATCTTACACGATCTAACCTGCCAGCACTAAAAGCTTGTTATGTTCTCCATTAAAAAAGCCAACATCATGTTGGCTATTTTTAGGTCTAAATTTTTATCAGGTTTGTTGTTAGTTCTTACGCTTTCTTCGGCCCACAAAAACTAATCCTAAGAGTGCTAATAATGAAAATGAGCTGGCATTGGAACCTGTCGAAGAACATCCATCATCACTAGAGATCGACTCTTCCGATTCGCAGGCGCATCAGACGCGCAAACCTTAGCAAGGCAAAACCGATCCTTTGCCCATTAAAAAGGCCAACATATTGTTGGCTATTTGGGGTTAATATTTGGAGAAGGTGTTTTGCGAACTAGTTTTTGCGTCTTTTTCTTGAGAAGAAGAATAGTCCTAAGAGGGCAAAGAGAGAGAATTGTCCACCGTTTGAACCGATGGAAGAACAACTGCTGTCAGCATCGAGATCGTCGTCACCGTCGCCATTCGCATTGGTATTATTGTTGTTACTACCTGAATCGTTGTTTACGCCGGTCGTATTGTTTACGCCTGTGGTGTTGTTCACGCCTGTGGTGTTATTTACACCGCCGGTGCCGTTGTTCGTGGCATTGTTAGTCCCGTTATTTGCCGCTGGTATTGAACCGACATCGGCTGGATCGGATAGATAGGCTCCGGCATCTTCACCGGGGAATTTACAATCAGGATCGCCGAGTTCCTCGCCATTACTATAGCCGTCACCGTCAAAATCTTCGTCGCAGAATGTTGCCCAGTCCGGCTTGCCACTAGTAAAATATTCGTTTTTGTTGTTTCTAAGCTCGGTGCCGAAGGTGTTCCAAGGGCTTTGTCCGCCGATGTTTACATGACATGTTTGGCAATTTTTTTCGGCAGTATTTGGCACAGTGGGTTTAAATACCATATAAGCAGAAGCGTTAATGGAAACGAAAGATGCAGATATAAGAATAGCTAAGGAGAGTTTTTTCATTTTTTATCCTACGGGTTTTGAATGGTGAGATTTAAACCCACTTCGAATAAAAAAGCAAATTAAATGGCGCCCCACATTTGAAGTAGGAAGTAGGTGAGGGTAATAGGCACAAGGGCCATGATTCCAAAAAAGATGATGAGACTAACGCCAACGGGATAGCGAATCAGTGCGGACGAGGTAGGTTTAGCGATCGCGGTTTCTGGGATCTTCACGCTTTCATGTTCAATCGTTATTGGAGTGGCTTCAAAATGATTTAGTAATAAATCAACGCTTCGTTTATTTGCCTTTAATAAAATATCCATAAAATCACCTACACCCGGAATATAGCCCACTAAAAAATCGGTAGTGATATTCTTCCCAATTCCAAAAAGGACCCGAAGCGGTACTTTTAACCGTAGTGCTTCCCAGATGATATAGGTTGATACGGTCCAACTTATCCAATCTCCGCCGGCCGGAATGAGTCCAATGATGGGATCCAATCCTATACGCTTTTTTAGGATTGGAATCTCAAATTGATCATCAAGAAGCGTGGCCAGTTTTGAAAGTCGCGATAAAGAACGTTCGATCTTTTGGCGCTCGGGAAGGCTAAGCGCGTTGTTATTTGCTACTACGATATCAGACATCAATCATTCTTCGATGGGAGGTTGAGTAACGTTGTACTAAGTTAGCGCGATTAGCAAGTTCGATAGATTTCCTCATATCACTGGAAGCGCCTTTCTTTTTTACAAAAGTCGTCGTTGATTTCTATCGTTAGAGTTTGGTCTAGAGTTCTTCGTTGACTAAGGGCTTTAAACAGCCTTCAGCTGCAAAAATAATTTGGGGATCAAAGGAAAATACATTTTCCTCACTAAGAAGAATGTTTTCATCGTCAAGGTTGTTCCCGTCAAAACACCAAAGAGAAATGGGCGCTTGGCTTGGATCTCCGTTCTCGTCAAAGTCGAGTTTTCCAGATGCTCCTTTATAGTTCACGGTCGCGGTGGAGCTTTTTCTCAAAATACTGAAGGCTTTTTCAACGCCTTCTCGTGTCGGGTCAATTTCTTCGCCTTCGGACATTCGCGCGAGTCCTTCCGCAATTTCAGGTCCGGTAAATCCATTGGCGCCCGCCGCGATCGCGATCAAGTACAGAGCATCGTAGGCATGAGGGAGAAAACTCGTTTGATCAACACCTTTAAAATTGGCGGACAAATATTTTGACCGAAAGGCCGTATAAGGACCGTATGTTCTGTCACCTACACTTTGGGGCGCGGTACCGATGACGTGTTGGGCAAGTTCATCGAACTGTTTAGCATGGCGTTGGTTTTTTCCTCCATCTGCCATGATGAAGATAGGTTCGGTGGTTGTCGAAAAATCTTTAATCTTTTGGGCGAGGTTCCACGCTTCGGTAAACCCCAAGATGATGACGATATCGGGCGAAGGTAGGGACTTCAGATTCTCATTTACCCACGAGTCCAAATTATCGACGGGGTAGTTCAGGCTTTTCACCGAATGTTGTGCAATCGCATCAGGAAAGTTTTTTGTTAAGCCGTCTCGTAATCCACCCGTATAGATACCGTCGCCAGCGGTCAGAACCCATATATGGTCGGTTGTTTTCCCAGCAGCGTTTAGTGATTTATAGGTCGCGGCGAGCAATCTGGCGATGGCTACGGCTTGAAAGGTATCGCTGGGCGCGGTCCTCCAAACCAAATTATCGTCGTCTAAGGTGCTGATGAGCGCCGCCGAGGCAGATGGCATGACAAGCACGGTTTTGCTTGCCTTGGTTATATTTTGGACGGGCTTAACATGGTCAGAAAATTGTGGCCCAATAATGGCTGGGACTTTAAGAACGTCCGTGAGATGTTTTGCCGACGCGAGTGATCCCTCTAAAGTACTTTGGTCATCACAAAAAAGGACGGCCAAATCAGATCCATTGATTTTTATTTTTTCGAGATCGTTGTAGGCAACTTCAATCGCATTCTTCCGCGAGGTTCCGTTCCCCTCTTGTGACCCGCTGAGGGCTAAGATTACACCGATCGTAAGGGTGTTGGGTGCACCGGGATTCCCAAGTGAGGTTTGGCAATGAGGGCTGGTTACTGAGGGAACATCACATATCCCAGATGAACACGTTGCAGTCAGTCCGAATTTTTCTGTGCACTCGGCGCTTGTTTCACATTCTTCAAGATCTAAGATTAAAGAGCATCCAGAACTGAGCAATACAACTGTGATAAGCGGCAGTAACCATGGTGTTTTCATGTTTTTTTATCCTGATATTTCATATGCCGTTTCTAATGGGGAAATTCTACTAAGTCCTTAGTTTTTGCAAGGCTATTTACAAGAGTTCCCTATTTATCTTCCAACTTTCTATTTTCGCACAAGCCCGCATTTATGCTAGCCTGAAACATAGAGGCCCCGTGAATTACGAAGAATTTGAACGAAAATTGCTCAAGATTATATATGAAGACGAGATCTATCATATACGACCTTCTGAACTCGCTTTTTCTTTCGATCTAACGATTGAAGATGCCCATCACCACCTTGAGTTGGCAACAGAAAACGGAATTTTAGACGTCGACTTTAGCGAGGGAAGCGCTGTTTATTTCGTCCCAGGGATGGGGCCAGATAGGGAACCAGGCGCGATTTTGCACGCCCAGAACCGACAAAGCCAATCTGAAGACGAAAGCGAAAAAGTGTCTCGTGACAATTCCGATGGCGCAGATGGGACGGTATCGGGTTACACCACACACACACGAGGCGCAGACGGGGCCATTAAGAATAAATCTGTTATTGTGTCCCGCACAAAAACGTCGATCAGCAAAGTCGACGCTATACCCGTAGGTGCAAGACAACCGATAACGCGTGATATCGTTCCATATAGTGAATCGAAGCTCGTCGAAACACGTGAAGATATGATGTTCTCAAATGCTTCAAGAACGATGTTTAGTCGCAAAATTCGCATCGAAAATATAGATGTCGAACGTGACGAATTGGAAACCTACGTTACAAATCTGTTTCGTTCATTCGGGTATCGATATGTTGAAAACAAGGGCTCTACAGTTCGTTTCGAACGCGGAAGCGTCGCGTTTTTGATTGCGCTGATTCCGCTTTTCGTTTTGATTATTCCTATATTTGTCTACTTTTTCCTAAGCGTTCTTGGGAGGTCGACCATCCAAAAAGAGCCGGTTTTATTGGATGTGACATTTGAGAAGAAAGCGCTTTATTGGGAAATTGATCTTACTTTTCTCGGGCTTCACGGCGTTGTGCTTGGTGCCGCGGACCAAGGCGTTCTCAATCGTGAAATTGATACGCTTCAAGATGAACTGTTAAGACGCTTCTAATTGACCGAAGATTGAGGATGGAGAAAATGGACTATATTTTAAAGCGCTACATAGAAAAGGTTCTCGAAATTCAAGATAAGAAAGACGCGCTTAGTGAAAGCGAGCTTCGTGAAATCGCCAAAGAAATTGGACTATCCGATGAAGATCTGAAAGAAATCGATAACCAGATTGTCGCAGGATCTCAACGCGCCGACGGTTTCATGGCGCACGCAATTTGGGACGATGCGATTGCGGAGTGGAAACAAGTACTTGTTTTATCACCGAATAGAAAAAATGTTCGAGCAAAGCTCGCCAATTGTTATCTGCACATCAACGAATTTGACCTTGCTCGCACTTGCGCTGAAGAAACCTTGAAAACCGATCCTTCAAACGCAATCGCATTTCAGGTGCTGGCCGAGCTCCAGAAGCGCCCTTCTAAGAATAAAAGTGTGCTCTTCGTTATTGTTGGCCTGTTGGTTGTTGTTCTGGCAATAGTGGGTGTCGGGTTGGCGATGTTTTTGTTTACCACGTCTGCGGCAGATTCCCCTTCGTCTTCGAAATCAACGCGTTCCTTTTCCTCCAATGCGACCCCGAAACCTATTAAAAATATCCCTAAGAAGTTCGGTACTTTTCCAATTGAGGTAGAGCTGCCACCGGGCTTGGAATTTGAGGAGCATATTTCCAAATATGATGTCTATGAGGACAGCGCCTTTTATACACTCGTCGGAAAGATAAAAAACAAAACCGCATTAGAAATTTCTGAAATACAAGGAATATTGACCTTCACTTTGGAGGATGGGAGCTCGTTTCAAAAGAATGTTGAGATTCATGAAGATCACAACGCGTCGTTGCGTCCTGGAGATTTTGCCCACTTCGATGCGCTTGAAAAAGTATCTAAAAGCACTTTAAAATCGGTGTCCTTAAAGGCGGGAATATTGACTTCCACACCTGCCGTTGATTCTTATCCTGAATCGAAAAGCGTTCCTTTTAATTGGGGCAAGGGAGTTTCTCGTACTCAATATAAGCTCGCGATTTTTGAACGCACGCAATCGCTGGGTGCCACTAGCAGTTTCGGTCAATACCATAGGGCAACGTGGGAGTTCCAAAACCTCGGTCAAACGATTAGAGGATTGAAGATGGGAATTCGTTATTTTTCTAAGGAAAACGAAGAACTAGCGGATAACTTTTTCTACGTGAGTTCTTCAAGTGCTGCTCCGTTGACTCCTAACGAAGTGCGGGTTGCCAATACTATCGAGGGACTTCCGCCCGGTAAATTTGATCACTATAAGCTTCGAGTTATCGAAATTAAGTAGAATAAATAGGATTGAATTCGCTTCTCACGAAAACGAATTTGGAACATCATGGAAGCGTCCGAACCATCGAAGATCGGATTCATCAACGCCTGGAAATCGTCTATATTTCGCAATAGCTCATGCAGAATACGAAAGAGTTCATCTTATTCACTGAAAAATTCACAATCTCCAAAATTGATCTAATTTATTTGGTATGAAAAAGAGCGTCATCAAACAACCTGAAAACCCAGAAGACTCGCGGCAATTCGTCCGTAAGCTTCTGCGCGATGTCCGTGCGATGGAAAAACTTCTCGAAGACGACGCTTTTGAAACCGGTATTCGACGCATCGGCGCAGAACAGGAAATGTTTATTGTGGACGAGGATTTTCAACCCGCCCCGATTGCTTTAGATTTATTGAAGACTCTAGCTGACGATCAATTCACTACAGAATTGGGTAGTTTTAATATTGAGTATAATCTTAAACCGCAAGTATTTGGTGGAACCTGCTTGCGAAAAATGGAAGAAGAATTGGTAAGCGCGCTTACCAAGGCAGTGAGTGCGGCTACAGCGCATCAATCCAAAATCGTCCTCACCGGGATTCTTCCTACTCTAAAACCTACCGATTTAACGCTAGAGAACATGACTCCCTATCCCAGATATCATGCTCTGAATTCTGCGCTAAAAGAACGATCGGGAGGCCAGTTTTCTTTCCAAATTGAAGGGGCCGACGAATTCGCCATCGAACATGATAATGTGATGTTGGAAGCCTGTAATACAAGCTTTCAAGTTCATTTCCAGGTGGCGCCGTCGGAGTTTGCGCACCTATATAATATCACTCAAGTTTGCACGGGTCCCCTCATGGCCTTGGCCGTAAATTCACCGTTGCTATTCGGAAAGCGCTTGTGGAAAGAAACTCGCATTGCACTCTTCCAACACTCTGTGGATACACGTTCGCAAGGCGCTCGCGGTAAAATGGCCAGGGTCACGTTTGGTTCAAAGTGGGTGGATGAATCGGTCCTAGAAATTTTTAGAGAAGATATAACCCGCTTTCGGGTTCTCTTAAAAACGGAGGTTGATGAGGACCCTTTTGAGGCTATTAAAAACGGCAACGCACCGAAACTGGCTGCACTCATGTTACACGCCGGTACGGTCTATCGTTGGAACCGTGCCTGTTATGGTGTGTCACCAAGTGGCCAACCCCATCTTCGTATTGAAAATAGAATCATCCCATCCGGGCCGACGCCCCTTGATGAAGTTGCTAATGCCACGTTCTGGTTTGGTCTTATGGTCGCGTTATCTGATGAATACAAAAACATCGAAAACGTAATCCATTTCGACAGCGCAAAGTCGAACTTTCTCAACGCAGCTCGCCGGGGTTTGGATGCTAATATCACGTGGGTGAATGGAAAAAGTTACGCCGCACGTGATCTTATTATTGATCGTCTTCTGCCTATGGCACGTTTAGGACTTCGAGATCGAGGTATTGATGCAGACGATTCCGAGCGCTATTTGGATACCATTGAAAGACGTGTACGTTCACGGCAGACCGGCTCCCAGTGGATTCTCAACTCGTTTGAGAAATTAAAACATCGAAGGACCGTATCTGAACGCTTATCTATTGTTACGGCGAGTATCGTCGAACAGCAAAGCGAATTAAAGCCTGTTCATGAATGGAAATTGCCAGCAGCCGATGCAAGCATCTCTTGGCATTCAGATTATCGTTTGGTCTCCCAGGTGATGACAACAGACCTATTCACAGTTAACGAACATGAGCTCATTGAACTTGTCGCAAGCATCATGGATTGGCAAAACGTGCAATACGTTCCCGTCGAAGATGACCACGATAATTTCGTCGGTTTGGTAAATTTCCAAAATATTTTACGTCATGTGCTCAAACACCCCGGTTCTAATGTTCCGGTTTCTGATACAATGGATCTTAACGTTCCAACCATAGAAAAGGATAGTTTAACGATAGATGCTTTGCGGCTCATGAAAGATAAATCTTTGAGTTGTTTACCGGTACTATCAAACGGAAAACTTGTAGGGATTTTGACCGAAGAAGATTTTGTGTCTTTGGCCCGCGAGTTATTAGAAGAAAGGTTCACTCGCTAATTTTTAACTTAATTCTGTAAATAGGCTTTGCGCCTTCAGGCATCGATTTATGCGTATATTTCAAATCTCACTATTCTTTCTTTTTATCTCTTTATCGTCTTCTAGTTTTGCGCAGAAATCCGCACAGCGCGTGGACAACAAGAAACTGAAAAGTGACATCGGCAAGCTATTAAGATTAAAAACGGCAAGCAAAACCAAGATTGGAATCTACGTTAAAGATCTGGATAGTGGGGAAGTCCTTCTCGATATGAATGGGAAGGAATCGTTCAACCCAGCGTCGAACGCAAAGTTAATTACGTCGGCTGCAGCACTCGATCAACTCGGCGCTGAAAAAGCGTGGGCGACCCGAATTTCTGCCGGTAGTTTCGAAGGTGGGAACGTAAATACTTTATATTTAAAAAGCGATGGCGATCCTTTGATTCGTTACAATCATGTTCTTGAATGGGCGATTCGTCTAAAGCAATTGGGAGTCAAGTCTATTAGCGGGGGCATCATTGTTGACGTGAGTAGTTTTGGAGACACCCTTCCGCCGGGGTTTGGGCAGTTTGATGAGGATGCATCTTACCGACCCGATATAAGTTCGTTCAGTGTTAATTACAATCACGTCGCGATGGTTGTTGAGCCTCAAAATATTGGGGAGAATGCGACGATTTTTATGCGGCCTCCAAATGACCATGTCACATTCAGCGGGACGGTTCAAACCGTAAAAGGCGGCCGGACGAAGATTATTTCTAAGGCGGTGAAAACTAAGAATGGGACCAAGATTACACTTTCAGGAACCATCGGAGAACGTGCTTCTCAAGGGGTTATTCGTAAGCGAGTTGACTACCCTAGCGTCTATGGCGCTAATGTTTTTAAGCACGCACTGGAAGGCGTAGGCATTAAAGTTAGCGGTAAACTGCGAACCGGTGTACGTCCCGACGACGCTAAAACGCTCCACTTTCATCTTTCAGAACCGCTCTGGTACGCGATCATGATGATGAATAAATTCAGTAATAACTTTATTGCAGAACAAATTTATCAGCTCATCGGCGCAGATAATATGGCAAAGACTTCGCTCGAAAAGTCGCAAGAGATTGTTCAAAACTTTATGGAAAAAGTGACCGATGCAAAGGGGTTTAAACAACTTAATGGTAGCGGCCTTTATGTGGGCAACTTGTTATCACCAAGACAGATCGTCGATGTCCTTTCTTATATGTCAACACACCATACCTATCCCGAATATGCAGCCTCGTTGGCAGTCGCAGGGGCGGACGGAACGCTTCGCGGTCGTTTGACTAAGGGGTCGGCGAAAGGGAACGCGAGAGCGAAAACCGGAACTCTTTCTGTTGTTTCTGCACTAAGCGGGTATCTTAAAACTAAATCGGGCCGACGTGTGGCCTATTCCATTTTGTTCAACGATCCACCCATTCACGCGGCCCGTATGAGGAACATTCAGGATGCCATGTTATCGAAAATCGCCGAATTTAATAAATAGATACTTCTTTAGGACCGCGGTATGGATGACGAACACAAAAAAGAAGACGTAATTACGATTAAAAAAAGCACGATTTATACGACGTGCGGCTTTATATTGGCCTTCCTCATTTTCCTCCTGGCAATATTGATAGGATACGCGATTTGGTTTCTTTTGTGGGGGCCCAATTTTATGAAACTAGCTTAGCCAAAAACCATGATGGGCCGTACTTCTATGGTCCCGTGTTTTGCCGTTGGGATTCTGGACGCGATTTCGACTGCTTCATCCAAATCTTTAGCTTCGATCAAATAATAACCGCCCAATTGTTCTTTGGTTTCGATAAAAGGACCGTCAGTGGTGACTATTTTTCCCGCGTTCAAGCTCACACAGGTCGCAGTTTCGGACCCTTGTAGGGCGTTGCCGCCAAGCATATTTCCACTGGCAGCAACATCCTTTGAGAAGGTTTGATAAGCACCTAGGTACGCCCCCATCTCATCTGGGTTCATGTTTTTCATGGTGTTTTCGTCAGAATAAATCATAAGTAAGTATTGCATTTGTTTTCCTTTAGCTGGGTCGGATGTCGACCATGTTCACTAATATGACGAATAAAGGAAACCTCTTTCGACATGTTCGACAATCTTTTTTATTTATTTTTTCCATCGATAGTCGAAAGCGTGAATCGCCAAAGTAATATGGCGATCGGAGCCAATATGAATAGCGTGATGACGACAGCCCACGTATCAACATCGTTTGGGTTAACATCGCTCGTTTTGGGGATGAAAGATAAAATGACGCTCGTGGTATTCAACATTGCGTGTGCGAAGATCGATAAAAACAAGGCTCTCTTGGACAGCGACGCAAAGAATATCCCTACAATCGCAAGTGATACAAAAGCGACTGGGTTGGCGTGCACTAGGCTAAAGAGAAGTCCGTTGATACCTATCGCGAGTCCCCAACGATGAACGTTTCGCTGTTGTTGCAACAAGCTTCCTCTAAAGAAATACTCCTCGCAAATCGGGGCAACGATGCAAACGCCACAGATTCCGATAACTTTTCGCCACGTCTCATCGGGGTGTAACAGTTTTTGCAAGCCTTCCTTATATTGTTCGCCCATAGCTAAAAGATCAGGAGAAGATTGCATGATGAGAAGGGCAATAAGATTCGAGCAGATCGCAATGATGGGGGTCGTTACGAATACTAAAAGGACGGTCTTATAATTTATAGTTTTGGAGAAAATCGGGAATTGAATCGCAAATCTTTTTCGTAGAAGAAATGCGGGTAAGGCGATGCACAAAGCTTGGCTGGCTAGGATTCCTAAATGTAAATCCATGCCTTGAAGGAGGCTACCGCCGACCAGGAGAAGAAGCGCGACCAAAGCGAAGGTTGCGTAGGTTTGAATTGTATCTTCAGCCGAGTTGATAAGGCGTTCCTAGGATAAAAATGGTTTTTTAGAAGATCGGAGCTAATCCTACCAGGCCTATTTTTCTAACAATAAGTGCTCATGTCCTTTCCGAATCCAAGCAGTGGTATCGGCAAATTGATCGCGGATATTGCGCGTTTCTAGAACTCTACCATGCGCCATTATAATTCGCTTGAAATCCCAACCTAAGATATGTGCGGTATTCTGAGCTATGAGATTACGTTCCTTCACCAAAAGTCGCCATTCTAAGCCTTGTGCGAATTTTTGGTTCGCGCCAACCAGGGTCATGAGGATTTTTGTTTGCAGGTTCTTAAATTCGTAAACGTTAAAGACGAAATCGGTACATATGAAACTTTGGCTCTTTTTGTGAAAGAATACCGACTCCTCAACCATCCGAAGACCTTGCAATGGTAGGGTGAGAATCTCGTTGGCCCAGGGAACCTCCGAACTTAGAATAGCCGAGTTTTTAAGGTCTTTTTGTTTCTTTAAAACCTTCGGCGCACACCAGACTTCGGCTTCGGGAAAATCGAGCGCTGCTTTGGGAACATACAGATGATGAAACGCGTTAGGCGCAACAATATAGCGAACGTTCCCAAGCGTTTTTAACTCTTGAAGTCCCTCGTTGGGAAAATTGCAAGGCGAGTGAAGCCAGAGATCTCCGTTAGCCAAACGAATCGCAATGGATCGAATTGTAAACCAAATACCGGCCGGCATTCGAATTTCGTCGTTATACTCCCATATATCAGTCGCGATGTTTTTCCAATATTTCATGTTCTAATCTTACACGTCGTGTTTTTACCGCCAAGATGTAGATTGAAATAGTTTTTACGGGTCCGGCTACGCGTTTCTTTTATTTGACGGTAATCGCAAGAATAAGGATTCCATCTTTATGTTTTAGGCCGGCTTGAAAAAGTGTTTTTCCGGATTTGACTCGTAAGGTACTGCTCATTTTACCGACGATGCCTAAGTGTAGCTTTATGTAAGGGCCCGCTTTTCCAGGGTAACCAACAGTAAGTTTGGACCCATTGGGAAGTTTAACCTTTCCACCTTTAGTCTTAGAAACGCGTATCGTCTGGGTCTTTAATTCTTTGAATTTTGTGTAAGAGCTAAAGGACCGATTAAGTTTCTTTTTGATGTCATTGAGTTTTACATCGTATCCACCGGATGCTTTTGAAGCTGAAATGGTTCGAACTTCAACTGTCACCGTTTCTTGAGCAAAAGCGCTGGGTGCGAACCCGACGATGAAGACGACGGTCAGTGCAAACAATATGTTAAATGCGCTACGCATTGTAAATCCTTTACTAAGGGACGCTAAAAGAGCCAACTAAATGGGGTCTTCAGACGCTTCGGTTTCGTTATCCTTCAGTGGTTCTTTATCTTTGACGTCTTTGTTTTCTAAAGATTCATCGGTGATCCAAATAACTGTACTTTCTTCTTCGTCTTCTTCCTCAACTTCGGCCGAGACGGGTTGAACCGGAGCTGCGATACGAACCGAAGTTCCGGGCTCACTCGTGATTCCATCAATAATGACGATTTTCTCGACAGTATGTTTTTCGGTTCCAAACATTTGCGGTCCGAATACGCCTAAGAGAAGGACAGCTGCCACAGCGGTAAAGATCCCCTGTTGGTATTTTTGGAAGAAGGACGCGTCGGCTTTTTCCTGTTTGAAGGCGCCAAGTTGAAGAACATGCGCTGAAGGCGGTCCTACGACTTGTTCTTTCGTGGATGTAAGCTCTTTTTCAATATTTGACCACAGATCCGTGAAGTCGGCTTGTTCGACTGCTTGTTCTGTTGCAATCGTTGTGGCAAGACTTAATTCCTCGCAGGCTTCCAACGCACCGACAACTTCGGAGTTCTCGGCATCAATCCACGATTGAACGCGTTGTTTTTCACTGGATGTCACATCATCGTCAAAAAAGCGTTGTACGAGGACAGCATGTTCTTCGTATGAGAAGGAGTGATCCAATTTAACCACGTTTAGAGACGGTTTCGTCTCAATGTTGAGTTCGGCTGCGACTTTATCAAAAAAGCCATCAAAACTAACGCCCTCGCTAAAGTCGAAACCTTTTACAGTGTCGCTCAATATGTCCAAACGTTCTAAATAGGATGCAACGTCTTCTCGTTCTTGCATTAAAGCCAAAATGGATGCGCTTTCCATCGTCGAGACTTCGTCATCATGAAAACGTTCTAACATGGGTGCAAGTTCAGGAAGTTCCTGATCAAGTAAACGTGTTGCGCTAAAAGCGGCTTTTGACCAATCGTCGGCCGCCGTCGCTGAATCCGCTTTTTCCCAAGCTTCCTCCATCGCGCCTTTTGTAGCTTCACTCAATTCCTGCAATGCGGCGAGATAAACGCGGGCATGAGAGGAGGTCGATAGAAGTACTGAAACAGAAGCTTCTTCTATTTCACCATCATGAAATTGTTGAATCTGGCTGATTTGAAGTGTTGAAAGCGTCATCTTCTTTTCCGTATTCAAAAGCTCTTTAAGAACGAGCTGTTTTGAGGGCTACATGGAGTAGACGTGCGCCAGCCAGAAAAATTCACATTTGGATCATATAAATTTGGATCTTTCTCGTAGCTTTTACCCAGCATCTTTATCCTTCTCCAAATATACGGCTAAAGCCTCCTGAAAATACTTTCGCGCGTGAAATAAACGGCTCATAACGGTGCCTTTTGAGACTTCTAAAACATCTGCGATCTCGTCGTAATTGAGTCCTTCGGATTCTCTTAAAATTAGAATCGTTCGGTGTTTTTCCGGTATTTTTTCGAGAGCTTCGAGCATTTTTTCACGAAGCTCTTTGCGTCCGTACGCTTTTTCGGGATTAAGTCCCAATGTTGAGGGAACGATATTTTCGTCACCGACTTCTGCGACTTGGGAAAATGCGTCATCATATTCGACGTTTTTGCGCTTTTTATTTTTGCGAATGTGATCGATACAAACATTGACGGCTATACGATAAAGCCATGTATAGAATTTTGATTCATAATTAAACTTTTCAATATATCTAAACACCTTGATGAAGGTCTCTTGAGAGGCATCCATGCTATCTTCTGGGTTCTTCAACATGCCGTAACAAATTGAGTAGACTTTTCTTTGATAACGCTCGACAAGCTTTTTAAAAGCGGCCTGATCTCCGCCTTGCGCTTGCTTTACCAGTTCTTTGTCGTCTTCCAAGCGAACTCCAAAAGGATAGGTTTGTTACTTCATTCACGTCTTTAAGTATCACGATCGCATGGAATTCACAATTTCCATCCAAGGTCATCGCCGGTTCTACTTACGATTTTTCTTATGCCGTTTTGCACGCGTAATCGTGAGTGCCGTGTGTCGGCAAAAAGAGAAATAGAGCGTAGCAACTTTCTCAACTGTATTTTGCCACTTCGGGCGAAGGTCTTTTTCTGCCTTGTCTTTTTCGGGTTGCTGAGCCATCAATACCTCTTAATCACTTACGTTAAGATATAAATGATATGAAAGAAAGCGATAAAACGGTACTTAAGGAAATTGAGCAGGGAATTTGTGTTGTAACACTTAATCGCCCTTCGCGTTTAAACTCAATGAACGGCGCGCTTGTGGATCAGCTGCGTATCACCTTTGAGGAGATAGAGACCGAAAAGGATGTTCGCGTGGTCATTCTAACCGCCGCCGGAGACCGTTCGTTTTGCGTCGGTGCGGATCTAAAGGAACGCAAAACGATGTCCGATGCCGAAGTTTCCGAACGCATCAAATCTTATAAAGATGCGTTTGGTGCAATTACGTCTTTGGGCAAGCCGGTGATTTGCGCAATCAACGGTTTCGCATTTGGTGGTGGGTTGGAAATCGCTCTTGCTTGCGATTTTCGGATGGCATCCGATACCGCCGTCATGGGATTGACCGAAACGCATCTGGGTATCATTCCAGCAGCAGGCGGTACGCAGCGACTTGCACGGTTGGTCGGACCGACGGTGGCAAAAGAACTCATTTTTGGAGCAGTTAAAATGACGGCCCAAGAAGCTAAGGAACGAGGGATTATAAGCCGCGTTTCAAAGGCAGAAGATCTTTTATCTGATGCGAAGGTTTGGGCAAAACGACTTGCGATGGCGGCGCCGATTGCACTAGCACAGGCCAAAAAAGCTATCGATGAAGGTATAGAACTTCCGTTAGATGCAGCAATCGATTTGGAAGCATTGTGTTATTACACCCTTATTCCAACAAAGGATCGGATCGAAGGTCTACATGCGTTTGCTGAAAAGCGCGCTCCGCAGTGGTCTGGAGATTAAGGTGGGTTTACAAATCCTTTAAGACGTTTTCCAATCTCTGCTTGAGTGCTGAACCCGCGTAAGGAATCCGCACCGGGTCCCTTTGCAAATAGAGGAACAAAGTTGGCTGAATTGGATTCAATGATTCGTTCTTTAGCTGACTTAGGATTTTGGGCGCTTCTAACGATCCAGGCGTGTTGAAGGATGACGCGCGGGATGTATTCGCCTTGCAGATCTGATTTCGGGAAGGTTACCTCTTGGTCGGCGAACTCCAGTTTGCCTCCGCACCTTTTTGCCGCGCCACATCGTCCACTCTCAAAAGCATAGTGATTGTCGAGTATGCTTGTTGTGTGGGCATGGTCAGCGGTCACCACAATTAAAGTTTCAGCATCAACTTTTTGCTCAGCTAGATTTATGGCCTTCTCAAATTCGGCGATCTCGGGCACCAATTCTGAATTTCGTAGCTCGGACGTGAGCGAGTCAATCTGGCCAGATTCCACGACTAAAACGAATCCCTTCTCGTTTTTTGAGAGAAGGTTAATCGCGAAATCCACCATTTCGGATAAGGTCGGAATAGTCGTGTTCTTGGACGTTCTTTGAGTCATATTGGGAAGTACTCCCGGTGAAAATGCACCGATTATCGGACCGGTCGTTTTTGGGGGCCAAGTTTGAGATATCTCATACCCTTGGTCTTCTAATACTTTGTTCAATGCCGAAATATGCTTGAAACCACCACCCAACAATAGATCGATATTCTTGCCATTTTTGGTTTTAAAATTGAGCAAATCGTTCATCACCGCGTCTGGGCTTCTATGAGTTTCTTGATGGCCGTAAAAAGCCGCTGGTGTGTCCTCTGTGATCCCGGCGGTGGTTATTATTCCAATACTCTTTCCTGATTTTGCAGCGCGTTCAATAATCGTTTCAGGATTCTCTATAACTTCACCCGGTTCGTTTAGGTGCCCTGTCGCAAGGGCTGATGCGGTTGCGGCGGCGTCGGGGACAAGGGCTGTGCTTGATTGTGTGGCAACTATCCCATGTTCGGTTAACGATAGCATATTCGATTTTCCCTCCGCATAATAGCCCAACGTAACGGCTGGAATCCCCATACCGTCACCAATGAACAAGACTATATTTTCGGGATCTTTGTTGGATCTAACTTCTTCTTTAAATTGAGCGCTGCCGATTATTTCCTTTAATCGATGGCCAAGCGTTGCGTTGTCTCGGGAACCTGTAACATATTGAGAGGAAGGTCCTTCGGCGAAAATAGGGACAAAATTAGCGGTATGTGCCGCGTAGAATCGACCTTCTTTGGCCCAAACCATCTTACTTGCCGTGGACATCGATCCAAAGGCGGTGACTAATTTGGGTTGATCTAAGGCTTTAAGAAAAGGCGTAAAATAGGCACCGACTTTGAAGGCGTCTATGGGTCGGGTTTTCATAGTCTTTGCGTCAATCCGATCGGAAAAACGTTTTGCAAGCGGAGGATCGATGATCGAAAGTCCGCCGGTTTCGTGATCAGCGGTGGCAACAATAAGTGTGTCGTTTTCAACTCTACTTTTTGCGTAAGCTCGACCAACTGCAATTGCGTCGTCGAAGTCTTTGGTTTCGGTCAAGGTACATTTTGCCCTCATCGCGTGTGCGCACCAATCAATAAAAGAGCCCTCAACCATCAATACCCAGCCTTCAGGATGGCCACGATCAAGAATTTCTATTGCGCTATTAACCATTTGGGGCAGAGAAACAACGCGTTCTTCGTCAACCATAAAAGGCATGTCACCTTCATAGAAAAGTCCCATCGCTTTTTTAGATTCTTTTGTAAATTTTTTTAATTCAGTCGGGGTCTCAAAATAGTCGTATCCGGCATTTTTAATCTTGGCGATAAGGTCTTGGCCGTCTTTACGTGCGCGAAAATATTTCCAACCGGCACCAAGCACAACGTCAAGCTCCGCATCCACAAGGTCTTCGGCGATCTTCTCATAGGAACGACGGTAACTACGATGAGCATAAAAAGCGGCTGGCGTAGCGTGATTAACTCGACTGGTAGATACGATTCCACGCCCTAACCCCTTTTTTTGTGCTATTTCGAAGAAGGTTTCGAAATGACGTTCTGTTTGGGTCTCATTTTCTATTGTCGTTCCCGGGGTAACGCTCACACCATTAAAATGCGTCTTCTGGCCGGTGGCCATAGCGCTCGCCGAAGCAGCGCTATCAGTGGTAACGAATTCATGCGAATGCGTGGACATCCAGCCGAATTCGGGCATCGATAGCATCTGCAATTTTTTATCAGCCACGTACGCTGTACCCGTTATAGCGCCGACACCCATACCATCACCGATGAAAAGAAGAGTTCTGGACGGCGTTTTTGTTTTTGGAATTGAGGCCGTGGCGACTTTTTTTTCTACTAAAGCTGGTGTCGGCGACGGTGTTCCGGAACAGGCAAAGACAAACGAAACAAAGAAGAAATAAGAGCAGATTCTCAAAGCATTTCCTTTTATGGAGAGGGTTTATTTATAGATGGCTTTGGTGACTTATCCAATAAATAAGGTTGAAACTTGGTCCGAAAACCAGTGCGATTTTAAGTCAAAAAAAAAAGCGCCGAAGCGCTTTAGATTTCAACCTTGAGTTGGCAAACTTTTATGGTGTGTTCTTTGTTGTGTCACGGAAGGTTTGGTAGCTCACTGCGATATCATCACCGCGAACACCGCTGCGACTGGCAAGTGGCTTGTACGTACCGAAGAACGCGATTGAGTTTGTCTCCGTGATGTAGTCAAAACCGTTTTCACGACTTCTTGGAACCCACTGATTGTTTACAAAGACGCGAAGCGTGCTTGAAACTGGCGTCTTTGGAAGCGCGTATCTGAAAACAAACTTAGTCGAAACGTCGATGATATCCTGAATGGTTTGACCCGCGTCCTGAGAGCAAAGTGAGGTAGCCGATCCGCCAGATGCTTCGGCGACAGCTTTATAGTCGAGTCCCTCATGGGTGCCACAACCGGGGTTTAAGCCGATAATCGCGAACACAACTGAATTCCTTGTGAAGAAATCAACGTATTCTGCCGTCAACTGAGCGCGTTCATTTGCGCTGGATGCGTTTTGAAAGGTTTCCGGATCCTCATCACTCATAATGATCGTGATGACGGTGGCGTCATAAATTCTCTCAGCTACTTTGGCTCTAGAAGAACGCATGTGCTCTATACCCGCTTTTGCATTTTTCAATCCGTACTCGGCAAAACCACTTGGATTAATGACGTATTGTTGGATTTCGTTGATGAAACTATTCAAGTCGGTGTGCCAACCGGGAGGTGTCCTTAATTTACCTGCATCAGAATCCTCAGTGTTCGTGACTCCTAGTCGAAAATCCACATCGGTACCTTGAAGCGCGGCGAAGAATTGATTCGCCACAGCGAGTAGTGCCGTATAGTGAGAGTTCATTGAACCAGAGTTATCGAGAACCCAATAAAAATCTGCGGCTGGAGTGAAGCTACCTTTGGCCGTGATGTCGCAACGAGATATCCTCGCATCGCCCGAATCGGCAACGTTAGAAGTATTGGTCAGATCATCCATTCGGAACCGAACCTTATCACGGATTTGATATTTTTGATCCGGAGCAATCGCTGCGGTTATCAAAATTCGGTTTCCAGATACTGCGTTTACGCGAAGTGTAGCACTAACAAAAATGCGGAATTCGTTGTATTCGACACCGGCCGAGTTTGGAAGTCCCGTTACATCAGCTGGACCGAAAGGGGTGCTTGCGAAATCCAAGCCGTTTGCGAAAAGTAGTTGGTCACGCAATGCTCTCGAAGAAATTGTGCTTGTCGAACGGACGAGGTAACGACCCACGGCTGCGGTGTGTCTATCGTGCGTATCGAACTCTCCACCGTTTGTGTTCTCAAGTACGTTCAGGCCGGTAAAATTACCTCGGATCTGATTTAGAATTGTTATGGCATCAGTGAGATTTCCGGCATCCAATGACATGGTGAACCCGGCGACCTCGTTAGACGGATCATCATAGACCGAAGCGGCGGTTTTATCGCTGGGAAGCACAGAAGAAATAGTTAGATCAGCATAGTTATTGAAGGCTGGCGGTAGTGCCAATTGCCAATCGCCTTTCGAAGAAAGGTAATAGTTAACCGGCTCAGATTCTACGGGTGGGGCACAGGCTGTAACAATCCAACGATCGCCATCCAATATGCCATCGTCGAGTGAGTCAGGATTGTTCGGGTCGAATTCGTAATAGATCTCGTCGGCATCATTGAGCCCGTCACCGTCACTATCTTCTTCAAGAGGATCGGATCCGGCTTGAATTTCTTTTAGATCATTGAGTTTATCGCCGTCGGTATCGTTATCACAAGGGTCTGTCCCCAAACCCGTTTCTTCGGTCTGCGAAAGGCCATCAAAATCACAATCTAATAAATTGGCGTTGGGTCCCATATAATTGCAGTCGTTCTGACAAATCGCGAAGGGATCAAAGGCCATATCTACTGCGGCATCGGTGTCCGTGCCCGTATCGCTCGACGTATCGTTACCCATATCACTGTCAGGAGCGACATCTTCGCCGACATCAGTGGAGTCGGGTAGATCGCTACCCATATCCGAGCCGCTGTCCGTGCCAGTATCGCCGTCGCCAGTATCGATCGTTATAAGATCTATCTCCGGCTTGAAGTCCACCGGATTATCGGGGCATCCAAATAGAGCCAGTGCGGAAAAAATTATTAGTGCTCTTTTCATTATAATATCACTCAGAGAAGTAAAGCGTTAACGGGTATACGCTAGATTTACCGTAATTCCAAAGGTTCCAATTAGCGAAAATTGAACCATTTAGCAAAGATTGAATGCGTTTCATGGAAAAAAGTTGCTATTCACCTTGGTTTAAAAATGGGTTTCGTTTTATCTCCATTTCCATGGTCGTTTCAGGACCGTGCCCTGATAAAATTAATGTCGAAGGGGGCATATCGTTTTTTAAACGTGATAACGACTTATTCATATCCGCGGGGCTTCCGAATGGGAGATCCACACGCCCCATGGAACCAGCGAAAAGAACATCGCCACTCAAGGCAACTTCTAGGTCGCGAAAGTAAAAAGCGACGCTACCCGGGCTATGCCCAGGTAAGAGCCAAACTTCAGCTTTGAGCTTACCCACTTCAAGGATCTGACCGTCTTCAAGATGATGGTCCAAAGGCGGCAAGGGAGCGATATCATAGCCGAACATCTTTCCCATCTGCGTCGCATTTTCATACATTGGTAAGTCGTCGGGGTGCATGAAAATGGGGGCATGGGTTGCGTCTTTAATTTCGGATAAGGCCGCCACATGATCGATATGCGCGTGGGTTTGTAAGATTTTCACGATCGTAAATCCTAACTCTTCTGCCAGAGCTAATAAACCCGGACCGTTTCCACCTGCATCGATTATTGCAGCTTCTTTGGTTATCTTGCAGCCAATTACGTAACAATTTGTTTGCAAGGGACCGACAACCAAAGACCCGATCGTGGCATTCTTAAAGTCAAAGTTCTTATTCATTTACACGTATCCTTTGTGAAGTTGATCGCTGGATTAACACCCTCTGAAATCGTGATTAAGCCACTTTCTCCATTTAAATCCGCAAAATCGATAGCTTCTCCCTGGATTTCCCTCGGCACCGGTAAAACGATGGGGGCGATCGAAACGGCTGCCGAAAACGTTTCATCTTGTCGCCACGGGAAAAGCAAAACGCTGTTATAGGTTCTCACAACGATCCACTTACCATCCTTAGAAATTGAACCTGCGGTAGTCATGGAACCCGGATAATCGAGACTAGAGATATCGATGCCGTCCAACTTTTCTAAAATCGTCGTCGAACCATCGATTGGTTTTGGGGCGCGGAAAAAATGAACGAAGCCTGCATTCTTTTTTTCCAAGAAGAAAAGGTCGCCCGTCCTTGGATCTGCGAAAAGCGATTCGCAGTCCGTGGCTCCGTCGGGGTAGGTAAAGGTATAGGTGTGGTAATCCTCAATTTCAATCGCGACATTCGGAGTAGCTGAAAGATCTACTGTGGGCTCTTCGATTCGATAAACCCGCACTTTTGATCGGCCTTCATTCCCCGCTCTAGCGTCGTTATCTCCGGTGTCGCCGAAGTAGAGATAGCTTTTTCCATCTTGTTCTACGATGGACATATCTTCCCAGTCTTTTGACTTTGCGTTTTTTAACACAAAGGTCCCGCGCAACTTTCCATCGAAATCAATTGCGTAGAATTGTCCATCCTCATCGCCGGAATCGTTATGGGCCCAAATGATCTGTTGACTACGGCTGACTGCAATTCCTGAAATTTCATCTAATATCGAAGGTTCAACTTGAGCGACTTGAACAACACCGTCTGCAAAACACATCTCGTATTTTTCTCGATCGACATCGGTCTCTTTTAGATCTTCTACGGCAGTTAGGTCGTCGGACGTATCGATGATTTTCGCACCCATATCTTTTCCAGAATCGATCCCAAGATCTGCGTCTGGTGTAGTCTCGGTCGCTGGACTGGCACAATTAAAAACGGCTAAAAAGCCGAACAAAAACAATCTGGATATGTTCAATTTAGAATCCTTTCGTTACAAAGTTAATACATTCTAATAAGGAGATAAGGATGGAGACACAAGAGATAGTTGATCTTTGCAAAAAACATACGATGTATACCTGGGCTGCCGGAGACTCTGTAAATCCATTACCGATCAAGAGTTGTGAAGGTATTTACATGCATACAACCGACGGTCGCAAAATCATCGATTTTAATAGTCAGCTTATGTCCGTAAATATCGGGCATGCACATCCGCGCGTTATCGAAGCTATGAAAAAGCAAATTGACGAGCTCCTTTACGTCTTTCCCGCGACCGCAACTGAAACACGTGCACGTATGGGTAAAAAATTAGCAGAACTTGTGCCGGGCGATATCAACACCTTCTTCTTTTGTTTAGGCGGCGCCGAAGCCAATGAAAATGCGATCAAAGCTGCACGTCAATTCACCGGTCGTCAGAAAATACTATCATTTTACCGTTCCTATCACGGCGCGACAAACGCTGCGATGCAGCTCACCGGAGATCCACGCCGACTTGCAAACGAACCGGGTGCCCCAGGTTTTATTCATGTGATGAATCCGCGTCCTTATGATTACTCTTTTGGTGATTCTGAGGAGCGCCAAAGCTCTGAGAACCTGAAATATCTTGAAGAAGTTATCGTGTATGAGGGCCCAGAAAAAATTGCGGCGATGTTTGTTGAAACCGTCGTTGGAACAAATGGTATTCAACCGCCACCGGCAGGCTACCTCGCCAAGCTAAAAGCGCTTTTATCCCGACATGGGATTTTGATGGTTTGTGATGAAGTGATGTGTGGCTTTGGACGTACTGGTAAAATGTTCGCATTTGAGAATTACGGATTTGTACCCGATATTGTGACGATGGCAAAAGGACTGACAAGCTCTTATGCGCCACTTGCTGCTATGGGGATTTCAGATCCTATCGCTAAACATTTTCAAGAGAATGTATTTTGGGGCGGACTGACCTACAATTCCCATTGTTTAGGATTAGCAACAGCCGAGGCAAATATTGATGTTCTTTTAGACGAGGGGTTGATCGAAAACGCTGCGAAAATGCAGCACGTGATGCGTTCGGAAATGGATCGTCTTCAAGCCAAGCACCCTTCTGTTAAAGAAGGCCGCGCTCTTGGTTTATTTGGAATGATGGATATTCAGAAAAATTCAGCCGGAGACCGTTTGGCCGCGTACAATACCAAACATCCGGTCATGTCCGAACTCAGCCAATTCTTCATCGATAACGGTCTTTTCACTTTCGTGCGTTGGTCAAGTTTCATGTGCAACCCGCCACTGTGCATTACCGAAGCTCAGCTTAAGGAAGCGTTTGAGATTATAGATCGTGGACTTGATATCACCGATAAAGCCTTCGAAGGATAGTCGTTTTTGTGAGCCACGCCGAAGATTTTCCTAAAAAAAATTACGCGTTGATAACGATCGCTATTCATCTTTTTGTTTTGGGAGTTTTGGCGGTAACTATTTATTTTCCCGTTTTAAATAAACCCCTTAATAACTTTGATGATCGTGCTTGGTTAGCAGATACAGAAGTTCGAAACTCAATACCGACGATATTTGATCCCTCCTTGGTTAGCAAAAACCCCTTCGCTTCTACCTATTATCTTCCTCTTCAAAGTGCGCTCTACCTTGGGATGATAAAGACCTTTGGTAGAACACCTTCTGCCTATCACGGATTGAGTATCGCCATACACGCGGCGTGTACCTTCTTGCTCTATTTTCTTTTGCTCGGATTTACCGAAAGAAATCGAACATTGGCTTTTTTAGGGAGCTTTCTTTTTGTAGTCTATTTGGGTCATACACAATCGGTCACTTGGACCGCCGCCGCTTTTTCGCATCCCTTGGTGAGCGTGTTCGTCCTTGCCACACTTCTTTTATTCTTGGGATTTTTGAAAACCGGTCGAAGGACCCATTATTGCGGAGCTCTGTTTTGCTTTCTTATTGCGCTTCTCATTCGGGAAAGTGCGGTGGTCGTTCCTGTTTTATTGGTCGCGTTAGAACTGTTTTATACGAACGAAAACGGTCTTTCATTAGATGATCGCAGACGGGAGTTCTTAAAACGGACTTATAAATACATTCCTTTTTTCCTGGGGATCATTCCGATTGCAATGATTTCCATCGAAAAGTTTCAGCACGGAAGTTTGAATGAACGTTGGGGTGGAGTGGGCGGTGGCATCCACCCGGTACTCCGTTTTCTCGATTTTTCCTCTTTGTTGGTCTACCCCGCACGTTTGAGTATGGGTTGGAAAATTGGATTGATAGCGATTCTGTTGGCGATAGCTTCTTGGATTATTTTCAATTTTCGAAAACGGGGAAATCTATTTTTTGCGCTGTTCTGGATTACCCTAGCTTTGGCTCCCTATACGATTTCTAATTTTAATCCTGCTTTAGCTGTTATGCGTTACGTGTATCCGGCCATGCTCGGCTTCGTGTTACTCTTAACCGTGTTTGTTTACGACATCACACGAAAGGTCGAATCAAAAAAGCGCGTCTATGCGATCTACTTTTTATTCGCCGCTGTCGGTTGTACGCATCTGTTTTTTGTCCTGAAGGCCATGTATTGAAAAAGTATAAATCCCATATTATTTTTTCAATCATCGCCATTTCGTTAAGCGTCTTTCTTCTCCTAAAAATGCGTCAGTATCTGAACGTCCCCGGAGGAAAGACCTGGAATAAAGTCGCAAAAGTGATCAAAAAGGATTGGAAGAAAGGCGATTCTTTAGCCTTCTCGCCGTCGTGGTTGTCTGGCTACGCGATGTCGAGAAAGCGTTATTTGAATGTGATTCGGCCCGATCAACTTATTAAAAAAAGTGAAATTCAAAATAAGAAAAGAGTGTGGTTGGTTGAGGCTTGGGGCGACAAAGACGGACCACGACTACCCAATGGCTATCGAGAAATATCTTTGCATCAGTTCGGTTTGGTCTGGGTGGTATTGGTAGAAAAATAATTTCCGGCAAAAAATTCGAATACTTAAGGTTCTCTTAAGATTCCCCTCGTTTATTTAAGTAGCAAACACGAAATAGCAACCCACAGGAGACGCTATGAAAAATCTATCTATTGCACTTATCTTTCTTTCTTCGATTCTTTTCGGATCAAATGCCTTTGCGCAGTCCAATAAGCGGGCGAAAACCAAAACCACCCAACGTACGATTAAGAACGTTCGTCCCAACCGTACGGTCATTAAAACGGTTAAAGTGAACAAGTCAAAGCACGCAAATCGGCGTTATAAGGCACCGGTGAAATATCGGCATCATAAAGCGAAACGCTTTCATAAATCAAAGCGCCGTCACTACGCGCCAAGGCATATTGTTGGAGCTCGCTACTTAAATTTACCAAAGCAAGCAGTCAGAGTGATTCGAAATGGAAGGGTTCAATTTTATGCAGAGAATGCATTCTTCCGACGCGTATTCAAGCGCGGGCGTACCCACTTCGTGGTCGTACTTTAAGAACTAAGGAGTAGTGGTAACCCTCGCCGACAGAATCACACCGGTGTCTACCGCGGAATGATCGACCACGCGGAGTTTCCATTCACCCGAGGTTGCGATCATTTGAGCGCTCTCGATGACAAAACTCTTAACAATGTCATCGACACCCCCTAACACCCCTTCTTTCAAGACTTCGATAATATCGCCATTTGGAGTGATAAGTTCGATACTCAAATCACCTGAAAAAGTGTGTTTGATATCGACATCAAGAACCATCGAACTCAACATCGTCTCTTGCACCTCAAAGCTAAGTGAAATTCCATCAGAGTCGTTGTCTGGGATAGTCCCATCTTCAACTCTGACTTCAATCTCGGTTGATGTTATCAAACATGTTGGATCTGTTGAGCAGAGCGAGTCGTCACAATCGGTATCACCGTTGTTATCGTTATCTATGTTATCGCCGCATATTTCGATCGGGTCACGTAATCGAGGGAAATCTGCCACGGCAGCTCGGCCAAACTCCTCAGCATATTTCATTGATAGCCATCCATACCCAGCGCCTTTTTCATTTTCTGAGCCAAACTTTTCTGTTCCCCAGCTGTTCTTAAAGAGAAAAAAACCTTTTTGGACAATCGGGTCGCCGTTTGCATCCACGGCCGGATTTCCCTCTTTATCCAGTGCTTGCACTTCAAGTTCATCATCCCATCCAACGATTAAAATCGAGTGCCCCGCTCTCTTTTCAAGACCGAGCGCTTTATCTTCGTCATTTGGGTAGAGGATATATCCTTGTTTCGAATACTCCGCGCTTACTGGAAGAGTCGAGCTTCTATGATTCCAAGATTGGTAGAAAAAGGTAAGACCCAAAACAACGGCTTGTTTTCTATTATGAATATGCGCTTTGATATCGCGAGCGCGCGCCGAAATGGGGCGTCCGTTGGGCAAGCGATATTTTTCAGCGGTGAAGGCCTCCATCGGTGGCGTGCCATTGGTGTAACAACGGGTCGGTTTTTGAACCCCTTCAACTGTAGCACAATCTGGGTCATTGGACTCATCCCACTCGATTTCCTCGTAATTCCAAGCTTCTTCGACAGGTACTCCAAAGTATTGAGCGGCTGTTAGGTTTATCATTGCGTTTGAACCACTTGAATTACGAAAACGATTGAGTTCAAATTTTGTAGACCACTGAAGGTATTGTTCAGAGAAATCAGGGTCGGTGATCGTGCCCTCGGATTTGTAGAGATGTTCCATCAGTGCGACGGTTGAGAAGATCGAACAAACGCCACGACTTCCCTGACTTTTGACCGGAGATTGTGTTTCCAACAGTTCTGAAGAACTAAGTGGAAAGACCTCATCGGCCTTGGACTCTGAGCCAAGTTCTGAGTTTTCGGGTGCGCCTTCAAAAAGCACGTCAGCTGAAACAACAGGGAAATCTATCTCAGTTTGCGAAGACTCCACTGCGGAGTCTTCGGCACAGGCAAAAGTTAAAGAAATAACAACGAAAAATATTGATAATTTAGAATTCATTTTGGCACCACACATAGTCGGTAAATATTTTCGCCCGCTTATAGCTGAAGAAATGATGAAAGTCGACCTGCGTATCCGCTTGTTGGTCGATTCAATTTTTCCCGATTCAGTCGCTCGTTCGGAGCCTAGGGCGCGTTTGTCGTCGTTACCTTCGCTGCGCGAATGACACCCCCATCGGGGGCGAAATGATCGGTAACTTGAAGGGTCCATTCGCCTTTGGCTGAGATCGTGTCGACCTCCTCGACAATAAAACGTCTAACAATATCATCAATAGCATTTGATGTATTTTGTTTGAGAAGAATGATCGGATCGCCGCCCGAAGGAGGAGTGAGGGCAAGACTTATATCACCCGAAAAATTGTGTTTAATATCGATATCGAAGATCATGGAGGTCAATTTCTCTGCTTCAACTTCAAAAGTTAACCGCCGGCCCATGGCATCGTTATCGGGAACGATAACTTCCATATCGATAAGGTCAATTTCCACGGCAGTTTGGACGCACGTCGGATGGCTCATATTACATACATCGTCATCGCAATCGATCTTTCCGTTTCCATCGTTATCGATATTATCACCACAAACTTCTGAACTGAAATTGGGGAAGTCAGAAACGACCGCGCTTCCAAATTCCTCAACATACTTCATAGATATCCATCCATAACCATCCCCCTTTTCGTTGTTCACACCAAAGCTGTCCGTTCCCCAACTGTTCTTGAAAAGGAAGAATCCCTTTTGGATAACGGGTTCGCCGTTTGCGTCGATCACGGGATTGCCCTCCTTATCGATTGATGGTGCTTCGAGTTCATCATCCCAACCGACGATGAGCACCGAGTGGGCACCACCCTCTTGTAAACCCAAAGCTTTATCGTCCTCGTTGGGATATAAAACAAATCCGTCTGCTAAACGTTGACTACTAACAGGAAAGGGAGATGCGCCATGGTTCCAAGCCTGTTTGAAAAATTTAACAAGCAAAATCACCGCTGTTTTTTTGTTGTGAATATGTGCTTTGATGTCGCGATCACGTGTGGAAATGAAGCGTCCCTCGGGCAACTTAAATTTATCAGCGTTAATAGCTGAATCGGGGGGACTGCCGTTGGTGTAGCAACGGGTTGGCTTTTCGGTCCCGTCGGTGGGGGTACCGCATTCAGGATCGTTGGTTTCATTCCACTCCCGCTCTTCGTAAGGCCAGGCCTGTTCAGCGCTAATTCCAAAACGATGAATGGCTTGGAGATTCCAATACGAGTTAGAAGCCGACGTGTTTGGAAATTTTTGTTGTTCAAATTTCACAGACCACTGAAGATACTGTTCTGAAAAATCGGGTTCGCTCTGGGTCCCACCTGCGATGTACAGGTGTTCCATCAGCGCCACCGTAGAGAAGGTCGAACACACACCACGACTGCCTTGGCTCTTAACCGGAGATTGAGACGCCAATAATTCTGAAGATCGAAGCGGGAAGGTTTCGTCTGCTTTGGATTCAGCTCCAAGTTCGGAGTTGTCAGGGGCACCGTCAAATAGGGCGTTGACCGAGTCGATCGGAGGCGTAAAGTCTGCAGCCGAAACCTTGGGCTCAGAATCCTCTGAACACCCAAAAATCAACGAAATAATAACGAATAGAATCGATAGTTTAGAATTCAATTGGGCACCATTCATGTTTTAGTAGGTCGATATTCTAATCGGAAAGAGGGAGAAAGTCGAATTTACGAAAGAAACCCTTCAGACCGCTTAACGCGTCGACGAAGTGAGATCTTCTCAGTTAAAATCAGGATTGCATTACCTGTTTTTTTGAACTCTAATGATGAAAATCGAGGAGAGAGAAGATGGAAATCTTATTTGGCGGTGTGGGTGATGCATTTTCGACAGACAATTACGGCACTCATTTTTTCGTCCGGAGTAAGAATGATTTTATTCTAGCCGTCGATTGTCCCGATAGTTACCGGCGAGCACTGAAAGAAAATGCGTTCGAATACAAGGCGGGGACGTTGGATGTCGGCGATATTGATGCAATGTTCATCACGCATTTACACGGAGACCACATTAACGGTCTGGAAATGGTGCTTGCTTACCGCAAGTTCGTGACCAAGAAAAAACTCGTTTTGTACACCACAAGAGAGGTCATCAACGATCTTTGGGAAAAACGGTTGGAAGTCTCGCTTGGGACGTTATTTGATGGACAGGTTTATCAGAAGATGAGCTTAGATGATTTTGCTGACGTTCACATTGTTGAGTGGGGCGAGGATGCCGAATGTGGCCCCTTCACCCTGACCACACGTAAAACCATTCATCATATTCCGACGGCTGCTTTAAGAATTACTGAAGCTGATCGTACCTTTGGCTATAGTTGCGATACTGCTTTTGATCCCACTTTGATTGATTGGTTAGAAGATGCCGATACGATCCTTCACGAGACAAGTTTTGGGCCCGCACATACGCCTTTATTTTCTTTGTTGGAATTGCCTGAATCGGTACGCAATAAAATGTGGGTTGCCCATCTTCCTGATGAATTGAGTGGGGAAAAAACAGACCTTTTGCGCTTTGCGCACCAAGGTCTGAGAATTGACGTGTAGGTTAGATCTACGCATGCGCGGATTTAGCGGGGTTTTATTTAGTAGGCCAAACAGAGATTCGGGATTACATGGGTATACTATAGCAACTTAAGAAAGCGGCTCCGTCGGCAAGGCAAGTCTTGGCTTCAAATGCCCACATTCCAAAAACAACCAAGTTAACGACGACGATTACGACAGCACATAAGGAAAAAAAGCGGTCTGAAAATTTAGCTCTTGCTTCCAGTCGAGCCGGTATGACTAGCGCTAAGGCCATGCCTCCAAGGAAGCCACCGATGTGTGCACCGTTGTCGAAGGGTACCGCGTCAAAAAAGCCGATCGCGATATTGAAGAGAATCCAGGGCGCCATTCCGGTGGAGAGTTTTTTTCCTAATTCAGGTGGAAGGTCTTTTCGGTATTTATATCCAAAAACCATCATAGCACCGACTAATCCGTAAAGCGCACCAGAAGCTCCGCCAGAGGGTGCGTCGACGAAATAGAAGGACGCCAAAGATCCGATAAGACCCGAAACCATGTAGATGAAAAACATGCGACGGGTGTCGTAGAACTTCTCAATAAGAGGTGCGATGATGAATAGCCCGTAGACATTGAACGCCAAATGCATAAAGCCAAGATGGACCCACATCGAAGAAACGAGTCTCCACCACGCACCTTTGATGATGAGAAGGTTAATTTTCAATCCCGTGGTAAACACGAGAATATCGGGTGTTGGAGCGGTCGTTTTGTCGAAACCTTTATAATCTAGAAGGTAGAGACCGGTTGCGAAAGCGGCCATCCAAAAAAGAACATTGAGAACCATCAGGACTTTTGTTCCTGGGGTAGGTTCGTCGAGGAGTTCTCGAAAGCGGCTGAGATTGTTTGATTGGAAAATACTCATGTTTTATCCATGCCGGTTTTCTTGAAGAGTTACAAGATAATACGGTCGGGGATGAAAGTTGGAGCCTAAATTTTAGATAAAAAAAAGACTCGCCAAAAGCGAGTCCTATTTCGTTGGTTTTGGATTATACCATTTTGCCTTGAAGCATAACGGAAACAACGAATCCAACAATCACAAGTGATTCGATAAGTGCAAGTCCAAGAATGAAAGGTGTGAACATTTTTCCTGCTGCTTGAGGATTGCGAGCAATTCCTTCAAGTGCGGCTGCAACAGCTTTACCCTGACCAGAAGTACCACCCAAAGCAGCGATACCGAATGCAAATGCTGCTGCAATTGCAATCCAAGAGTTGGCACTGAATTGGTTAGCAACAGCTCCGCCGTCTTGTGCGAAAACTGAAGTACTCCAAAGAGCGATGAATGCGAATGACGAAAAATAAACTGCGAATTTTTTCATTTTTATCTCCAAGAGAATTTCCGGTCATTGACCGGCCAAAAGTAATAAGTAACTAGTTAAAATTAATGTTCTTCATGCGCTACAGCCAAAGAGATGTAGACGCTTGAAAGGATGCAAAAAACAACGGTTTGAACTACACCAACGAGTAAACCTAGAAAGTAAAAAGGAACAGGAAACAGAACGGGAGCGGTAAACACCTTTTCTGCGAGGTCAGCAAAGATACCTAGAACCATGTGATCGCCAGCTATATTACCTGTAAGTCGTAGACTCAAAGTAATGGGACGAACGATAGCGCCAATGACTTCGATAACAAAAATCAAGGGTGCGATGAAAATAACAGGTCCAAAGAAATGCTTGACGTAATCCCACTTATTTTCGATGAGTCCAGAAACGTTATATACAATAAAGACGATTATCGCGGGCCCAACGTTGGTATTAAGGTTGCCTGTTGGAGACGCGAACCCTGGGATCATCCCGATCATGTTGCAGGCTAAAATGAAAATACCCAAGCTTGCAACGATTGGAAAATGTCGCTTCGCCTGCTTTTCGGTCATCATGCTGGCCATCATCCCGTAGATACCTTCAAAAATGACCTCGAAGAGATTACGTATGGAAAACTTACCTTCGGGTACAAGAGCGGTTTCCCTTTTTGCGTACTTACTGCGCGCGACAAGAGCGGCCAAAATGATCAGAACCACAACCAACGTGCCGAATGCGGCGTGCGTTAGGGTGATGTGTTGACCAGGGTTGAGTAGTGGCGTTCCGATATCCACGCCCGCAACTTCGTGCCAACCTGCCTTTTCGTTCTTCGTCCAGCCAGGAATTAAATCTAAAAATGTAGTATCTGCCATAACGACTTTTTTTTATGGACCTGCTATCAGTTGCCAAACCATTGAGGGCAAAAAAAGGCTAAATCCGAACATCAAACCAAGGGCACTTAAGCCCACAAAACCAATCAAAAACCAAACTGTCACAATCATGAACAACATCTTTGTTCCAAGTAATATGGACCAAAAAGACTGCGACTTGTCTTCATTTTTTGCGGGGTTCAAAAGTTTCTCAACTACGAACATAAAGAATCGTAAATTGATAACCGTAACCGCCGCTCCTGCAAAAACTCCCAGTCCAAATGTTGGATCCAAAAAGAATCCAAACAAAAGCGAAGCAACCAAACCGAGAATCGCTGTTTTTGCGATCATTCCGTTTAAAAATCTCGGATCAATATCCAAAATAACTCCGTGGAAATTCTTGTCTTCTAAAAAACCGAAATCGGGCCCGAGAAGTAAGACAATAATTCGTAATTCAAAGAACATGCTCAAGAGATTAAGCCGTTTTTAGGCGAAATATCTGCTCAAGCGAACCGCTCTTATCACGCTAAATTAGGAGAGTCAACGCTATGATTTTTTCGCGCTAGAATTACCGAATTAAGGAGGTTTAATCCGTCAAATTTGGGTGGATTGGGATCGACGTTCAGTCTTTATTTCCAGAGCAAAACGCGAGATGGAAGTGCGTCTGTATCTATATTTGGCACCGCAATAAAACACCAATATTCTCCATCTTCTAACTGAGGTGGAACATAAATCATTTCCGTTATCGATCGCCTAGATGTGTTGATGGAGCTGAGGCTTGTGCTGCCGGTAGGAACTTTCCAAAAAGCGCGATGGTTAAGAAGCAAGCCGTCGTCTGCCTCGCGATCAACCGAAGGTAGGTCGACAAGTAGATGTTCAAAGCGCGCACTAATTAAACGCATCGCCTCGGTCGTGAAGTAGGGCGGATTAGTGCCGGTATAGTTGGTCACCAACTTATTCGCGTCTACAGACGTACGGACAACAAGGCCTTCTACTTCCGTTGACTGGGATAGTAAGGGGCCTAGCGCACCTTCGCTTAATACAAGATCTTCTGCGTGACCTACGGAATAAGATTCGGAGGTCGTTCCCAGTAAAACCGGTGAAATCGTTACGAGATGAACTTTAAATGGAGCCAATGGGACGATATCACAAATCGCCGGTCCATCTGCAACGATATGGCGAATGGATTCGGTGTGAGTTCCCATACCGTGAGGTGCAATAGTGAGAACTTTGCAATTGAGGTACCCGCCTTCGTCAATAGATCCCACGAACTCGCCTGCCCGGAATCCTTTTTCGTCTACACCTGGCAACCCAAAGGCATTTACATTTTCGGCTGAGTTAGGTTGGACGCGAATCGATAGGTTGGTCGCATTCTTGAAACTCAAGATTCGGCTCCCGCCGTGAGGGACTTAGAATGTAATAGGCTCGCGTCTGTTTCGTAGTCTTTACGATTCACCCCCAACCATTCAAGTGCCGTTCCGCTGAGAATGCGTTCTTTTACATCCGCAGAAAGGTGCATCGATTCGATGAGTTTCCCTGGATGGTGCTCACCCAAAGGAAAAGGATAATCGGTTCCTAAGGCCAAACGTTCGTATCCGATTTTATCAATTACAAATTGTAAGGTGTCGGCATCGTGAACTAAGGAGTCAAAATAAATTTGAGAAACGAACTCAGAGGGAGGAACTTTTGTTTGAATTTGGCAGAGGTCGGGTCTGACGTCAAAACCATGGTTGATTCGTCCTAAAGTCGCCGGGAACGAACCGCCGCCGTGAGCGAAGGCGAAACGAAGTTTTGGAAAGCGTTCAAGAACGCCTCCCATCATTAAACTACAGATCGCTCGCGAGGTCTCTGCAGGCATGCTAACGAGCCATGGCATCCAGTAGTTTTTAAGCTGTTCCATTCCCATCATATCCCAAGGATGGACAAAAATGGCGGCATCCAAAGATTGCGCGGTTTCCCAAATCGGATCAAAGCGTGGATCGTCAAGATTGGTATTGTTGACGTGAGTACCTATCTCGATTCCACGAAACCCGAGTTTTTTAACGCATCGTTCTAACTCTTTGGCTGCCAACGCTGGATCTTGCATGGGGACGGTTCCCAGTCCGATGAACCGTTTCGGAAAACGTTCCACTACCGAACAGAGGTGATCGTTCAAAAATATTGATAAGTCGAGCGCGTCTTCAGGCTCGGCCCAATATGAAAACATCACCGGAACAGTCGACAGGACTTGGATATCTACTTTGTCCCTATTACATTCTTCGACCCGGGTTTTTCCATCCCACAAGTTGGGATCAACGATTCGGAAAAGTTCACCCTCTTTCATCATTCTTCCACATCCGTCGTGGATATCGAGCTGAATGAAGCCGCCATAGCCGTAACGATCGCGTAGGTCGGGCCAACCATCAGGGAGAATGTGGGTGTGGATATCTATCTTCAATTATTTCTCCAACTTGTGATTACAATGTTTACAGGTGCGTTTTTCATCACTGTCCCAGAAGGATCCGATCGCGCCTTTTAGATCTTTGACGATATCGATCAGCTGGAAGAATTGTTCGTGAAGGACTTCGCCGCAATTATCGCAATACCAACGCAGTCCATCAAGTTCACCTTCTGGTCGTTTATGTTCGATAACCAAACCCACCGACCCGGCAGATCGTTGCGGAGAGTGCGGTATATTAGGGGGGAGAAGGAAGATGTCACCAGGTCGTAAAACGATGTCTTTGAATACGCCGTCTTCAACAATCTTGAGAGTGATTTCACCCTCAATTTGATAGAAAAACTCTTCATCGGTTTGAATGTGATAATCTTTTCGATGATTGGGTCCGCCGACGGCGAAAACATCAAAATTGGTGTCCTCCCAAATTTTTTTATTGCCCACTGGCGGTTTTAGGAGATGTCGATTTTCTTCGATCCACTGTAATAAATTGAAAGGTGAACGGATTCCCATGAAAACTCCTTAAAAGCCATCGTTTCTAGTTTGGGCATTAACGCGACCTCGCTCAAAATTGTCAATCCAAATCGTCTCGAAAAACTTTCTCGAAAGAAAAATTTTCGCCGGGTTATTCTTGTTATAGAGTGCAACAATCCCTACGATAGCCGCCTGTTAGGGTAGTATTAGAACTCAGGGAGTCCGCTTGGCGAACGAAACAATATTGATTGTCGACGAAGATAAGAAGATTCAAAAGGTCTTGGAAGTCAGTTTAAGAAAAGCTGGATACCGAATTCTTATTTGCGATTCGACAAAAGATGCATTGAATATTGTTGAAAACGAAACGCCGGACTTGGTGATTTCAGAAACACGGTTTGCGACAGCGGGTGACGGATTTGAGTTTTTGTCAAAGATAAAAGCAGGTGTTCATAAGAAAACCCCCTTTATCTTTTTGACTGACGATCGCGCGCTGCCGCAGAAAATGAAAGGTTTTGAGCTCGGTGCCGATGATTATCTGACAAAACCTTTTTATTTAAAGGAGATTACAACGCGCGTCGATCTTTTGATTCAACGTAATTCTGAAGACATCATTACCCAGGACAATGAAAATGAGTTTTCTGGCCAGTTATCTAACGTCGGTGTCGTAGATCTTTTACAACAAATCGAAGCTGAAAAAAGTTCGGGTTCGATACAAATTCAAAGAAACGAACACAATGCATCGATCTACTTTAAGAACGGAAATATATTCGATGCATTTTGCGGAAAGCTTTCCGGCGAGGATGCGATTTATCGGTTGTTTTTCTGGCCTGAAGGGGAGTTTATTGTTCGCTACTACGATATCGGAAAACGAAAGGACCGGATCCCGAAAAATTGTAGCGAACTTCTGATCGAAGGAATGGATAAGTTATCGCGTTACCAAGAGATATCTTCGACAATACAACTCAATGATATTTACGATCTCGACTTTGAGCGGGTTGCTAAGGTGCGTTCACAATTGCCCCAAAGCGTCGCCGAAATATTTCGCCTTTTCAATGGGGACCGAAGTGTACGCGACGTTATTGATTCTTCCACCATTGATGACGTGAGCGCGATTCAAATTGTTAAGCGCGTCATCGATGACGGATTGGTCATTCAAACCCGCCACGGAAATACGGACTCCGAAAAGCCTAATCTTGCCACATGGTTGGATAATGATGATTCGGTTTTCGAAAGCGAAGATTCAGAGTTAGCAGAAGATACCTCGTTGACATTCCAGGTGATGGACGAGACGACTGCGCTAAAAGACGAGGAACCGAACCGAAGAGACGACCCCCTATTTGATGCCACAGTTCGAAGAACGGGCACAGATAAACAGCATACGATCACAAGTGAACAATCGCTTCTGTCCATCAAAGAGATCGAAGAACAAGAAGAGAAACGTCGCGCTGTTGAAGCGCAACATCTTTCTGGACAACACAACGCGATAACACCAAGCGATCTGGAGAGAGAAAAGCGCCGAAGAAGGAAAACGCCGATTCATTCTATGATGCGTGCGTCGGCTGACGAACTCGCGCTGCAAATTTCAGAGATTGATGAAGATGAAGCCAACACCGCCGAGATTTTCGGAGCAAAGGAGGCGGAAGTTTCAATGAACAAGGTATCCAAAGGTTCACATCTGAGTGAATCCGAGACTTTCGAGGATTCCGAACCCATCGAAGAAGCGTTGGACGGCGAGGTCGTTCAGGGGCGTCCTTTTCCTGAAGAAGAAATTCCAAGTACTGAGACACCCACAAAAGAAATTGAACGCGTAGCCGTTATCGATCCGGAAATATCAGAAGTTGATGATGACGATACGATCGAAGAAGTTGAACTCGCCGAAGACTCAGCTCCGTTGTCAGAAACAAACGACGTTGAACTGCCATTTGTAAAAAGGAACGCTGTCGATGGTGAACTTGTTTCCTCGTCTTTCGAAATTGGAAAGCGTAGCGAAATCGGAGAAACAAACCGTTCGGAAAAAATAGAAAAGCCTGAAACCACCCCTGTTGAAAAAATTGCGGTTTTAGATGGTGCGGTAAAAAAGACCGATTCGAAAATAGTAACTGACGAAGACTTTTTTTCCTCCGCACCTGATGATGATTTTAGCACGACTTCTTCTCCAAATTATTGGATTCCTATCATCCTTGGTGTTTTGCTCGTTGGCGGATATTTTTTATTGCGCGGTTCTGAGGAGACATCCGACGAAGTCGCGATTGAGCAGAGAGCGGAAGTCGCTGCAATTTCTCCCACCATCATCACCGAGGAGCAAACCATCGACAAGGGCCCCGACGAAACGCAAGTTCTTGCAAACGACGGAGCAGCGAACGTGGAGGCAAATTCTTTGCAGCTTGCTATTAAGCTTGATGAAAATAAAGGTGTGATAGAAAAAGAAATCGAGGAAGACCTTGCCGGAAAATCTGAGAAAATGGCGACTGAAAACGGAACGGATAACACTGAGAATTTGAAGCTAAAAGCCGAAGAAAAAAAACCGGCTCAAAGCGAGCCCGAAGAAAAGACCGAGCCTAAAGTAGCATCATCGTTTAAGGCCCGTCTTAGCGCGGCGAACGCTCTGGTGAAAAAAAGAAAATGGAATAAAGCGCTCGTGGCGTTACGAAAATTGAGTAGTGAAAAATCCGGGAGTGCAAAAGTTGCCTATCTCCATGGAAAAGCCGCCGATCGTGCGGGTTCTACCAACGAGGCTATTAAGCAGTTTTCACGTGCGAAAAAATTGGGTTATAAAAGTGCATCAATGATGCTAGAACTCGCCGCGGCTCATCAATTCGCGGGTAATCGTGATAAGGCCAAGTCAGCATACGAGGCTTTTTTGAAAATTCAACCGACCGGTAAACGTGCCGATGAAGTTAAATCCATTCTTGAAAATAATTATTAATTGTTAAATTTAGTTATAGAATCTAGTTGCGACGAGACGTCGGCGGCCGTTGTCCTCAACGGCGTCACGATCTTATCGAATGCGGTGGCGAGCCAAATCCCCGTTCACCAACGATACGGCGGGGTCGTACCGGAATTGGCCTCTCGAAATCATATTCGAGATATTCATAAAGTAATCGATGAGGCGCTAAAAAACGCCGGACATACCTTAAACGATATGGATGGGTTTGCGGCTACGGCAGGCCCAGGACTGGTTGGTAGTCTCATTGTGGGTATCGAAACGACACGGACCTTGGCGATGATGTTCAATAAACCCTTTGTCGGATTGAATCATCTTGAAGGTCATCTTACGGCTGTTTTGATCGAAGATAAAAACGATATTCCTCGACCAAGTTTTCCGTATCTTGGGATCATTGTTAGCGGAGGTCATACCGATCTCTATCACGTGATTGGGATCGGAGAATATGAACTCTTGGGAAGAACCCGAGATGATGCAGCAGGTGAAGCCTTCGACAAAGTAGCAAAAATGTTAGGACTTTCTTATCCTGGCGGAATTGAAATCGATGCCCTTGCGAAAAAGGGAAATCCCGAAGCGATAAAATTTCCACGTCCAATGTGGACGCGCAAAAACTTTGATTTTTCATTTTCCGGTTTAAAAACTGCGGTTCTAAATTACACCAAAGATCACCCTGATTTTATTTTGGAAGATGTTTGTGCATCTTTTCAGGAGGCCGTTGTGGATATTCTTATTATGAAATCCATCGCAGCAGCTAAAGTGAAACGCGTTGACGATATCGTATTTTCAGGTGGCGTTGCTTGTAATTCACGTTTAAGAGCGCTCGCCAAAATTAGGTGTGAAAAAGCGGGTTTTAACGCGCTTTTCGCACCCATAGAATTGTGTACCGACAATGCAGCAATGTTGGGTCCGATTGCAGAACACTATCTAAAAAAGGCCCCCTCATACTTTGAAAACATCCCCACCAATGCGCAATCGAATATGCACTTAGGTCAAAGTCTTCGAGAAGCTTCGGGGTCTGAAAGTAAACATCGCTAACCTATACGAATTCATCGAAAAAACGCGAAATAGTACTGTACCAAACCACGACATTCTGAGGGCGCAAAATCCAGTGATTTTCATCAGGAAAGACGAGTAACTCCGATTCCACTTCGAAATATTGTAGCGCGTCGAATAGATAAAGCGCTTCGCTTATGGGAACCCGGTAATCCTTTTCTCCATGAATAACTAAAGTTGGTGTTTTCCAGTTTTTTACAAATCGAGCAGGAGAATATTTATCGAACGCATTTCGGTCCTCGTAAACGTTTTGCTGAAAGACTCGACTCCAATAGGCGGGACCATCTGTCGTCCCATAAAACTGGTGAAGGTCAAATAAGCCGGCGTGGGTCATTAATGCGTCAAAACGATCTGTTTGTGTGCCAATCCAGTTCGTCATGTATCCGCCGAAAGAACCTCCCATGGCTACTGTTTTCGTAGCGTCGGTAATGGCCTCCATTTCATCCGCCACGCACATCAGATCTTCGTAGCATTGTTTACCCCAGGTATCTCCAAAAATCCCATCTACAAAACTTTGACCAAAGCCTGTTGAGCCACGTGGATTAGGGAGAAAGACTTCATATCCCAGATCTGCGAAAACCAAGGGATTCCATCTCCAATGCCAAACATCTCCCCATTGCCCAACGGGTCCGCCGTGTATGGCGAGCATGTTCCGGCTCGATTTCCCGTCACCAACTCGAAAAAACTGAACATCGGTCCCATCTGTGCTCTCTGTTTTTAAGCTCGCAACTTGGATTGTTTTGGGCGGCGAGAATTCGCTTAAATTGGTAAGGACCTCAACACCATTTTCTCGGCAGAGTGAAAATATTTCCGGTGGACTTTTGATGGAAGAAAAAATCCCGTAGGTCTGACCTTCCCTTTCAACGAACTGGTGAACACTTCCTCTGCTCGTTTTTTGCGTGATTTTTTCAGTGCTAAACTCGTATGAAAATAAAGACGTCGTTGTCTCAAAGTCAGCTGTAAAATAGATATATGCATCGTCTGAAGAAAACGATTGCAGATTTACTTGTCCATCGAAAATAAACTTATGAACTTTTCTTTTCTTCGTATTTAGGTTCAATGTGACAAGATCGTAGCGTCCAAAACGATCCGGCAGACGTTCGAAATCAATAAAGCAAATTTTGGAATCATCTTTTGAAATGCAAATACCCGACGCCCAATGTCCATCTTCGCCGAATAAGTCCTCTTGGACGCCACTTTCGATATTGATTTTTCGAATCCGAGTATCGTTTAGACGATCGAGACGCTCAGATTTTGGTGTTTCCGATTGGTGGGTATAACTTGTGATAAGAAATTTCCCGTTATGGGAAAGTTTCCAGATTGAGTTTTTGTAAATATCGTCTTCGACAAGATTAAGCGTCCTGGCCTGGTACCCTGACGGGTCTTTTTTATAGGCGATATAATTTTCTTTTGCTGCACCTATCCAATGGTCCCAATAGCGCAATTTAGACGACCTATAAAATAGAGCGGTAGGACCGTTTTCTGAAATATGATCAGCGTGCGACCGTTGTTCTTCTCTATTAATCTTTGGGAAGTTTTTCGCTTTTACGACAAAACCGCCCTTTTCATCGAGCTCGTAGGACATCACACCGAGCGGTTCTTGGGTGATTTGGATTGGATCCCCCGTTCCTGCTTTATAGAGTTGGAATCGACCCTTGTGTTTTTTGTCTTCTATTTGAGCAGGTCGATTGCTTAGGAAATACAGGTCATCGTTAAGATCGAGCTTCGGTGCACGGTTGGACCACTCGCCGAAGGTGATTTGGGTTTTTTCGCCTGTCTTGAGCTCAACTCTCCACAAGTGAGAGATATATTTCGCTTCTTTGTCATCTAGCTCCGAAAGTTCGGCGATGGCAAAGCTTGAATCTTGAGAAATTGAAATCCTATTCAACCTTCTTAGTTTGATTAAATCTTCGACTTTAAAACTCATTTTCCATCCTTATAAAATAAGGTGTATTCTTACGTTCATTCACGGTTTTCACAATTTTAAAAAAATTTCTAAATTTATCTCACAAATTGTTGAATCACTTTTCAAAATTCCCTAGACTGGCTCCTGTTAGTTCAGCGGATTACCTTCGCTGCTTGTATTGAAACTTTCTGGACTGGTTAAGGAATCGGGTCAGTACAAGCAAAAAAGGAACGTCATGAATCTAACATATCTTGAAATTGATCATCAGCGTGCTGTTTACAACATGCTCATTGAAGCCCCACCTGAATTAGAGTTCGTTGATGCGCTCTTATTTTTGTGGCTTTACCATGATCACGCGATTGAAGGGATTGCTCTGGATCCTGAAAGTATTCGGCGCGCCTTAAGTAATCGTCCCACAAGAAATTACCGCGATCGTCAGATTAAACAATCGTTAAATCAACAACGTGAAATCGCGATGAGTATGCTGGATGGCCGGCGTAAAGACGATATCATTAACCTCGATTGGATTTTTGAGATTCATATGATTCTCTCAGGAATTGATGCCGAAAATTCAGGTCGTTTCCGAAAGCGTGACACTACCCCAGGCGTCTATAACCTCAAGTGTGTGAAAGGCTCTACGGTCTCATACCACCTCCAGAAACTTATCGATTCCAGCAAAGAAATAATTAAAAATGAACACCCCATACATGCTGCAGCGAAAATACATTGGGAATTCATGCGCATTTTCCCTTTCGACGAACATTCTGGATTCGTTGGGCGACTCCTGATGAATCAGGTTTTGATTCAAGGCGGATATCCACCAGCAATTTTTCACGCGATGGATCGCCAGCACTATTTTGATGCACTCGAAACAAAACCTGCCGATTTGATCCCTGTCGTTTTGGAAGGCATAAAATCGACGTTAAGTGCCGCACAACTTTTTCACGAAAACGCTCAGCAAGCCGCGTCGGGTTATTAGGTTCTTTTAACTTGATAGATCGATCTGTTTTTAACGATACATATAGCGCGGTCGATCGCGTACTTGAGACTTGCCGGGTCAGCGATACCTTTGCCGGCTATATCGTACGCCGTTCCATGATCAACAGAGGTTCGGACAACCGGTAATCCAATCGTAATATTTGCCGATTCTCCGAAATGTATGGTTTTTAGGGGGATCAAGCCTTGGTCGTGATACATGCAAATAACGGCATCGTGCCTTTCTCCAGCTTCATGCAAATATCGAATAAAATAAGTATCCGCTGAAAACGGCCCTTCGATATTCAGGCCTTCTTCGTTGAGCGCTTTTATTGCAGGACCAATAATATCGCGATCCTCAGACCCCATCGCACCGTCTTCTCCAGCGTGAGGATTGAGGCCCAATACGGCAACCTTGGGATTAGCTATCCCAAAGTCCCGTTTTAAACTATCCACTACCGTTCTACTTTTTTCAAAAATAGCCCTTTTGGTAATGTTCTTTGCAACTTCCGACAAGGGGATATGGGTTGTCACTAATGCTACGCGAAGCGCGTCTCCGGCGAGTAACATGGTAGCTTTGCATTCTGGATTATCCTTGCAGATCGCCGCTTCGAGAACTTCGGTATGTCCCACTGGGGGTTCGCCGATCAGTTTAAAGCTGCTTTTTGTCCATGGCGCAGTGACAATTGCATCTATCTGGCCTGCTTTTAGATTTGTGATCGCGGCGTTAAACGCTCGTTTCTGAATGGTCGCAGAGGTCTTGCACGCCACTCCCGGTGTTATCTTTTTCCACGCCATATCGGACGCTATATCGTGGCGTGTCAAATTGGGATATTCAAAATCCGGTGTTCCAAAAACAACCCATTCTATATTGTTGTAGACCGCATGGTCGCCCCAGGTTTTAAAAAATTTATGAATGATCTCCGGTCCGATGCCGGCTGGATCGCCGACGCTTATCCCGATCTTCATTTAGGGATATCGAACATCAACCGACGCACGGCTTCGTAATTGTTTTGTGTAGTCCTTCAGAAGACGCTCAGCAGCAGTCGCGCGTAATTCCATCTGAAGACGGTCTTTTCTTTCTTCGATATTCGGAGCTTCACGAAGCTCGATTCCGGATACTTTAATAATATGAAATCCGAATTTTGTTTTAACGATTTTTGATCGTTCATTTTCTTTAAGTGCGTAGGCAACTTTTTCAAAATCGGGATCGAGATCGCCGCGTTTGTAAGTACCTAATTCTCCGCCGTTCGCTCCTGTGGGTCCGTCGCTCATTTCTTTTGCAACTTCGGCAAAGTCGGCGCCGGTCTCCAGCTTGTTAAGTGCTACGTTGGCGCGTTGTTTGGCTTCTCCAAGATCGGCTTCGCTTTCTGAAGCCGGTTGAATAAGCACATGAGCAACAGTTATGTATTTTTCTTTTCCGCCGTCATCACCATATCGCTCAAGAAAAACACGATCCACGTCAGCTTGAGAAACCGAGATTTGGCTACCGATTTTCACTCGAACCATATCAATTCTGACAAGATTTTCGCGTACCATCTCCTTATATTTCTCGTAGGGAACGCCGTACTCTTCGATCATAGCTACAAATTGCTCTTCTTCTAGTTTGCGCTGTTGTCGCGTGAAAGCTAGCCATTGTTCCAGACGTGCATCGTCGACTTTGAGTTCGATCTTTTTCGCCTCTTGTACAATGAGCTTTCGATTGATGAGATCGTTTAATGTCTCGAGTAGAATTTTGGGTCGTTCTTTTTCATTTTTCAAAGAAGCAGGGTTTCTGCCTTCTTGAAGAAGAAAGGGGACCGCGGACTGTTCGAGATCGTAGACGGTCACTATTTCGCGATTAATTCGAGCCGCAATTTTGTCAATGATTTCCGCGTGTGCAATGGTCGCCACGACAGTTGTCGCCAGAATCGAAAGAATGAGTATTTTAAGGATAAAAAATCGTTTCATGAGGGAAGTCATAACCAATTTTTACGCGGAATGAAACAAGATTTAACGATCGGGCTGACAGTTCGGACAAAAGTAAGTGGATCGACTTGCCACCTTCGTACGTTCGATAGCGATCCTACACCGGGGACACGGCTCACCTAAACGTTTGTAGACCACGAAGGGGTTGGGTGCGCCTTTTTCGTTTGCGTACGCGATTTCGGCGCCTGATTCTTTTTCAATTAATGCATCAAAATAGGGAGCCATTCCGTCACAGAGATCGTTTTTTTGTCTTTCGGAAAGATCGACCCATTTTGCATTTGGCGATATTTTATGGGTCCAAAAGAGTTCTGTTATTGCTATATTACCTACGCCGGCGACAACCTTTTGATCGAGTAGAGCTGATTTAAGTCCTCTCTTCTTGCCGATACACTCGTCGAAATAACTCACGGAAATGGCGTCGGGTTCCGGACCGAGAGTTTCAAACGAACGCGGCAAGGTGTTTGCCTCTAAATACTCGACTGATCCCAAACGGCGACTATCCACAAAGACAAGCCAAGGATATACTTCTTTCCCCTGAATACGGCCGGGGCTGATTTTAAACGCCAGGCGAGCAAATCTGAGGTCGGGTTTTTTTGCAGAAATTATTTTTCCGGTCATCCGCAGATGAAAATAGATGCCGCCCTTTTCGGTTTGTACGATAAGGTGTTTTCCTCGCCGAATGAAGGCGGTTGGTTTTGAACGTAGCGCTTTTTCTAAATGCGTTTGCAAATCGCCAAACTTGGAATCAATCCAGACGACTTCGTCAGCAGGGGTTTTCCACCAAGCTTGGATGTTACGACGAACGATTTCTACTTCAGCTAACTCTGGCATACTTTATTTTTCCTTGCTCTTAAGCTCCACGCCGTAAAAACATTTGCATCAGGGGCCTGGGGCCGCGGATTTAGTCGGTCGTGTGACCCCGAATGGTTCCGTAGAGATCGTCGGTTAACATCCCGCGCGCGAACCAAAGCATAGGGTAGGCGCGTTTTGATAAAGTGCTTTCCAGGTACTTTACGCCGGCTGATCCGCCAGTTCCCATTTTGGATCCTATGAGTCTTTCTACGACTCGGACGTGGTGGAAACGCCAAAGCAATAAATTTTGATCGTGAGAAACGAGGGCCTCGGCGAGTGCGTACCACTTGTAATGTTTTTCAGGAAATTCGTAGATCGTCTTTAAGGTTTCAAGAGTACGATCTAAATCATCACCTTCCGGATTTGTATTATCGGTTGGAATAGCGACGTCATACCCGGCCGTTTGCAGGGCTTCGTAGAACACTTCCCGGATACTAGGTTCATTGAACCTTTGGTGCAGTTTGGTGGTATCCAGATCAAATCGATCCATGGAATCAAGTGACTCTTGAGATTTCATCCCCGATAAAAACTCCACTTGGCGAAACTGAACTGACTGAAAGCCGCTCGCCGGATTTAGAATTTTTCGAAAGCTAAGAAAGTCTCGAGGCGACATCGTTTCGAGTATGTGAATCTGTGGAACTAAAATTCCCTCGATTTTTAAGATGCGTTGGAAAATCCGAGTAGCGTCATAAGCGGCACCAGCTTTGATCGCCACACAGGCGGCGTCCATTTCGAATAGAATTTGTTTGAACCAGAGTTCGTAGGCTTGATGGATCGTTATAAACAATAACTCATCGTGCGCTTTGGGTTCGGAAAGGGACTCTTGTAAGGAGAGAAGTTCGGATACTTTTAGATAATTATCGTAATTTACTTTTTCGGCCATTTTAAATACTCCCGTAATAACAAGGTCTGTATCAAAGTGGACTTATATTCTCAACGTTGACAGCAATAATCTTGGATGAAAGAGTGCCGCGTTAAACGGCGTAAAGCCAAATTTTTGAAAGGAGTTCTTATGAGTTATGATGTTGTCGTTTTAGGAAGTGGCCCTGGTGGATATGTTGCTGCGATTCATGCCGCACAAGCGGGTTTCAAAACAGCAATTATCGAGAAAGAGCCGACCAAACGTTTGGGCGGAACATGTCTTTTAAGAGGTTGTATTCCCACAAAAGCACTCCTAAATACTGCCGATATTCTCGATAAGGCACGCCATGCAGAAGATTTCGGTATTACCTTAAGCGATCCCAAGATCGATATTAAGAAAGTTCAGGATTATAAAAAGAAAGTGGTTAAGAAAAATGCCGGTGGCGTTTCTTATCTCATGAAAAAAAATAAGATCGACGTACACCTTGGACACGGTCGTATTGTTAAGAAGGGCGTTATTTCTATCGAAGCGGATGGAAAAATGACCGAAATTAAAACCAAGCACCTTATTCTCGCTACCGGATCCGAAGTTGCACATCTTCCTTTCGTAAAAATGGATCATAAACGTATTATCGATTCAGATGACATTTTGGATATGGAAGAGGTTCCAAGTCACCTAGTCGTCGTCGGAGCCGGTGCCGTTGGGTGTGAATTCGCCTCTATCTATCTTCGTTACGGTTCAGAAACGACGCTTATTGAACTTGCGGAACATATCTTACCTATCGAAGATGTCGAAGTTTCCAAAGAAGTCGAGAAATCGTTTAAGAAGCAAGGGATGAAGGTTCTTACTGCATCCAAATTAAGCGAAGTAAAATCAACCAAAACAGGAGTGACTCTTGTGGTTGATACTCCGAAGGGTAAAGAAAATATCTCATGTTCCCACTTATTAATCGCCACCGGTCGCAAGCCGGTTACTAGTGATTGCGGTTTGAAAAATACGAAAGTAAAGGTTGATAAGCGTGGTGTTGTTGAGGTGAACGAGATGATGCAAACCGCGGAATCGTGGATTTATGCAATTGGCGATATTGTGGATACTGCTTGGTTGGCACATGTCGCATCGCGTGAAGGAAGTATTGCTGTTGATCATATTGCCGGCAAAAATCCACAACCGATTAAACATAATCTCGTACCCAACTGCACCTATTGTCATCCAGAAGTCGCATCGGTCGGTCTTACTGAACGTAAAGCCAAAGAAGCTGGACATAAAATTAAAGCCGGAACCTTTCCATTCAGTGCAATTGGCAAGGCAACTATTATGGGTCAAGGAGAGGGATTTGTTAAAATCGTTTGTGACGAAAAATATAACGAAATTCTTGGGGTACATATTGTAGGGCCTAAAGCAACTGAGCTCATTACTGAAGGAACCTTAGCGATGGAATTAGAGTCCACGATTGAAGAGATCTTGAACACCATACATCCGCATCCGACCTTGAGTGAAGCAATGGCTGAGGCCGCCCATGCGGTAATGGGTCATACCATCCACATGTAGATTTGCTTTCTTTTTTCGGCCCGAATCCCATGAAAACAATCATCACAATAAACATAAATCATTGAAGGGAAAGCGATGACCGAAATGCTTGATGTGATGAACTTTATTCTAAATAGACATGTTAATGGACTTCCAGTTTCTGCATTGTCGGAAGTTTTTGATCGGCTTATTTGGTGTTTAGATGATAACGGAAGCGCATTAGAACAGGTCAGACGACAATGGTTATCGTCAAATACTAGAAAGGAAGTGGAAGCCGCTCTATTCATGTCAGCAACCTTTCCTTACGACAATCTGAGTGAACTAGAGATCTGCTTTGAGCGCATATCGTATAAGTGGCCAGACTTAGAAGTTAGATGCAATGAAGTTTTGAATAATTGGAAAAACCAGTTTCTTGATGATTAGATAAATTATCGTTCCTATTAGCCCGAATTATAGCCCGGCGGGGATAACCTTATCGATGAATTTATTTTTTCGTTTCTTTTTCTTTTTACGCGGCTTCTTTTTGGCGACAGGTTTCTTTTTCCGCTTCTTTTTCTTTTTAGTGATTCGCTTTTTTTTCTCTCCTTGTTTTTTTTCCGAAAGTGCGTCGCGAATTTCTCCCAGTTTCTTCTTTTCTGCCCTCCTCTGTTCACGTTCGGCTGCCGTGGTTTTCAGATCAAAGCTTGCATTCGGATCTCCGGGATCAACGTATAGGTGTTCTTTCTCCGGGTTTGCTGTTTTAGATGTTTCAAATACTTGGGTCAGGGAATGTGTCTTTTTTCCGATGAGATAGCTTTCGGGGCGATTATCAAAACGATATTTTAAAACCCGTTTCATTTCATTATCGCTGATATCGGGAGGTACCGAAGTTTCGATCGAAAGTGAGTCGAGTAATTCCCGAAAAGGCGGCGTCTGGACTTTTGGCGCGGGATTGCGATCTGTACTCTGCGAAATGTGCTCTTTGGGATTCAAAGGATCTTCGAAGGTCGTTTTTGATGAAACTGCTTGGTAAATCGTTAACCCTAAACCGAGAGCAATGGCGATCAAGGCTGCGACGATTAGAGGAAGGAATCTTTTTTGCTTTTTATCTTCTTCGATGACTTCATTTTGAAGTACTTCGAGACTTTGCCCGATATTCTGCGTGAAATCTTCACTGGTCTTTTCGGGACTACTGAAGGCTAGCGTCGACGACATCAAACCACTAATATCCTTGCCATCGATATTGGGATAGTTATTCGCCATGATTTCGCGAAGTTCTGTGGCCATTTCAAAAGCCGATTGAAACCTAGCATCAGGGGCCTTTTCAAGAGCTTTCCCCACAACGCATGATATTTCGATAGGAATCTCTGAACGTAGTTCTCGCGGGTCAGGAGCTTCGTGGTTCATGATACCGTGGACGGCCTTCAATTCTCGACCAAAGGGTGTAGCAAGAGTCAACAACTCGTAGAGTACAACCCCCATAGAAAAAAGGTCGGCGCGATGGTCTAATTTTTCTTGTTTTACCTGTTCTGGAGACATGTAGGAGAGTTTACCTTTTACAACTCCTGTTTCCGTCTTTGCGTTCCGGTCTAAGGCTTTTGCGACGCCAAAATCAAGGAGGCTCACACGGCCGGTTTTCGATATTAAGATATTATGCGGAGAGATATCTCGATGGATAATATTTTGGTGGACGCCTTCAATTTCATATCGATGCGCATAACCTAAGGCATCCAAAATTTGAATCGTAATTTCCAAAGCCACCCCGATAGCAATTTCAAAATTTGTATCTTCAATCGTATCGAGAACGAAGGCTAGGTCTTTTCCATCCAGAAATTCCATGGTCATATACGGAACGTCGTCAATGATTCCAACATCCATTACTTTGGCGATATTGGGATGATTGAAACTTTTACCAATTTTTGCTTCATCGATGAACATTTCGATGAATTTAGGATCTTTAGCGAGGTGGGGATGGATGCGCTTAATTGCGTAAAGTGAACTACTTTCTTTTTCGCGCCCTAGCCAAACTTCAGCCATACCACCGACGCCAATTTCCTCAATCAATTCGTATGGGCCGAATTCTTTCAAAGTTCTCCAATGTCGTCATCATCGATGTCTCCTTCATCGACGGTCATTCTGGCCAGGATATCTCCCATCATTTTTTCGAGCTCTTCCAGATAAAACATTGCTCCGTAGAGGGGGACCTTAATCTCTTCGCCGGCGACGTTGATTAAAAAATGCGCCCCCATTTTTGACAACACCATATCCTCGATACCCATCGTTTCTGAAGTGAGAATAGACCAGTCTATTGCCCAAACTTTTTCTTTGGTTCCGACGATAAAAACGTTATCGGTAAGCGCGATAACGCGTTCGGAAACGAATGAAGACCAATAGAGCACGCGTAGAGAAAAATAGGCTGCTCCAAGAAGTGCCGCGACAAGAGCGACCACCATTTGAATTTCATCTAAAGCTGTTTTGAAATAGAGAAAACCGGCAATCGCCAAACAAAAACTCGTGAACGAGACTGCAATCACGACGACCGGCTTATTGATAACGTAGGTGTATTGTTGCGCGTTTTTTAGGAGCGCTTTTGCTGCTGGACCTTCAAGTAAATGAAGGACGCTCATACGTCTAGATTCCTAACGCTAAGTGCGTTCTTTTCAATGAATTCGCGTCGAGGTTCTACCATATCTCCCATTAGAACGGTGAAGATTTCGTCGGCCTGAAGTGCGTCTTCGATTCGAACCTGGAGTAGGGAGCGCACACCGGGATCCATGGTTGTTTCCCATAGTTGCCCAGGATTCATTTCGCCCAGTCCCTTGTAACGTTGAATCGATTGTCCCTTTTTACCAAATTCGAGAAGGTGGGAAAGAAGAGGCATGACTTCATCGAAGGATTCGACATTTTTTCCATCGTCCACATTGACCGGCAACCCTAACTTATTCATATCTCGCCAAACACTGGCCAATAGTTCAAAATCGGTGGATTCAACAACTGCACGATTGATAAGAGTTTTAACTTCGCGACCTGAAACACGAGTAGACCAGACGGTATCAAATTCACCACGGTCGTTTTCTGTGATTTCTGGTTGATCCCAGCGAACTTTTGGAAACTTCACGCCTAGGTTGGTGCGAACTTTTTCGGCTAATTCTGTGAGCCCTTTTTTATCAGTGAGTTCATCAAGAGAAATACCAATTTTCAAATATTCGTTGATAACGAGAATATCAAAACGTCGGTCTAACTTTGTGTTTGATTCTTGATAGGAAAGAAGGCGTTGGATAAAATCACGAAGTTCTTCTCCCTCCAATACACCGGCCTCGACTCCTTTTACCTTTAGATCGCTCACTGCGCGATTTACGAGGAAAGCATTGAGCCGAGATTCGTCCTTAATATAGGTCATCTTTTTACCGCGCTTCATCCCGTATAGCGGAGGTTGAGCAATGTATAGATATCCTTTTTCTATGATTTCTGGCATTTGACGGTAGAAGAATGTCAAAAGCAAAACGCGAATATGACTGCCATCCACGTCGGCATCTGTCATGAGGATAATGTTATGATAACGCAGTTTTTCGATATTGAAAAATTCTTTGCCAATACCGCAACCGAGTGCGGAGATGAGTGTTGAAATTTCGTTGGATGCTAACATGCGATCAAAACGGGCACGTTCTACGTTTAGTATCTTTCCTCGAAGCGGCAAAATGGCCTGAAATTTTCTATCTCGGCCTTGCTTCGCAGAACCACCCGCCGAGTCGCCCTCCACAATATAGATTTCGCACTCTTCGGGGTTTCGCGACTGACAATCCGAAAGTTTTCCGGGTAAGGCGGATATAGTCAGCGCCGACTTTCGGGCAATATCTCTTGCTTTTCGTGCCGCTTCTCTTGCACGAGCCGCCGAGAGCGCCTTCTCACAAATGACTTTGGCAAGCTTTGGATTTTCCTGCAGAAAATACCCGAGTTGTTCATTCACGACGCCTTCGACCACACCTTTGACTTCGTTTGAAACCAACTTGTCTTTGGTTTGGCTCGAAAATTTCGGGTCAGGCATTTTGACGGATAGAACTGAAGTTAAACCTTCACGAATATCGTCGCCGGAGAGTGGTTCTTTTAAAAAGCCAGACGAAATACCGTAGGTATTGATGGTTCTTGTTAACGCCCCGCGCAATCCAGACAGGTGTGTTCCGCCGTCGCGATTACGAATGTTATTGGTATAGCAAAAGATATTTTCGTTATAAGAATCGTTCCATTGCAAACCGAGTTCGACGGTCATTCCTTCTTCTGCCACTTCTTTGATGATGTAGACAGGTTCTTCGTGGAGTTCGGTTTTGTTTTTATTCAGGTCAACGACAAAGGATGAAATCCCGCCGGCAAAACTAAAGTCCACTTCTTTATCATCTCGCTCATCGCGAACTTTAATCGAAACTCCGGCGTTCAGATAAGACAGTTCCTTGAGGCGTTGTGTTAACACTTCAAAAGAAAAAGTAGTGATGGTGAAGATCTCGGCGTCGGGTTTGAAACGTACCGTGGTCCCTTTTTCAGTCGTATCTGCAACCTTCTTCAAAGGCTCCGTCGGTATACCACGTTCATATCGTTGCTTCCAAACACCGCCATCGCGACGAACTTCAAGCTCTAACCACTCTGATAAAAAGTTAACCACCGATACACCTACGCCGTGCAAGCCACCGGATACTTTATAGGAATTTTGATCAAACTTTCCACCAGCGTGAAGCACAGTCATGATGACCTCGGCTGCGGAACGTTTCTCTTTAGTGTGCATCCCTACCGGCATGCCGCGGCCATTATCGGAAACCGAAACTGATCCGTCAGTATGAATAATGATTCTCGTATCGTCACAATGACCGGCAAGGGCTTCATCAATTGCGTTATCCACAACCTCATAAACCATGTGGTGTAATCCACTTCCGTCGTCGGTATTTCCGATGTACATTCCGGGGCGTTTTCGAACAGCTTCTTTGCCTTCTAAAACTTGAATACTATCGGCATTGTAGTCGGTGGATGGTGTTTGTTCGGTCATTTTTCCTGGCCTATTGAGAGTACCGTCTGACTTAACTTAGAATCTAAAAACAGACCTGGAAATCTACCATTTTGAACCTATCAAGTCACGCCCAAACGAGATAAAGAACGTTCAACGGTTTGTTGGCAACGAATAGCTTAAACTCGCTCTCTTGCGTGTTCTTCGTACAGTCGTTAAAACAAGATATGTTTAAATCGATTTCTTACATTTTGCCTCTGATTTTGTTGGGTTGTGCGCCCAAAAAACCGGATCCGAAAAACGACAATCATGATGGCTCAGCCCCCGTTCTTATCTTGGATGGGTATCAAGTATCGCTCAACGAATTAAATCGAAGAATTGACAACTTGCCCGAATTTGCGGCTAGTAAACTTAGTACTGTGGAGGCCAAGCGAGCCCATCTCACTGGGGTTGCTCAATTTGAGGTTCTGGCACTTCACGCCGCGAGAACGGGCTTTGATAGCGATCCTGAGGTGATCTCTGCCCTTAAAATTGCGCTTCAAAAAAGCCATAAGAATGAGAGATTTGAGCTTGATGAATCCGAAATCCTCGACGAAATCAAGCGTCGCGAAATTGAGATTCGATATGGGCTTTTTTTCGAAAATATCGAATGCTCTTTCGAAGAACAACTTTTAAGCCTTAACGGATCGAATCGCTTGGACGCCGCGAAAGTTCGCCCGGGAGCGCGTTCGTTCTCTACACGAACGACCGATTCGAGTTTGTCTAAACAGCAAACCATCATTCAAAACTTGAAGAGTAGGGGCGATTATAAGTTCACCCCAAAAGAAGAAAATGTGTGCGAGGCCACAATACTCACCGCTCTGGAAAAAAGAAGCGTCGATCGCGTTAAGGTAGAAGCCGACATGCGTGCTCAAAAATTGCGCGCCTTTACGAATACCTTAGAAAAATAAACCTCACCTAAATCTTGACACTGGGTTCCGTTTTCACCTACGGGCTTGCTAACGATAACCCGGCATTCGTCGATAATTTCGTTTCTTATCGTATCTAATTAGGCGAAGCATGAAACTCAACAACCCAGACCCCACTCTCATTAATGATGATATCGCGCCGACACCAGAAGAGGGTCGCGTTTGGTCGGTTTTTAACATGGCCGCGTTGTGGGTCGGGATGGTGGTTTGTGTGCCCACTTATTTACTTTCCGGCGGACTTATTGCCGCGGGCATGAATTGGTGGCAAGCGGTCCTCACGGTTTGTCTGGGAAATCTTATCGTTCTTATTCCTATGATTCTCAACGGTCATGCGGGCACGAAATACGGTATCCCATTTCCGGTTTTTTCGCGGGCAAGTTTTGGAATTCTTGGCGCCAATATCGCGGCCGTCATGCGCGGACTTGTGGCGTGTGGGTGGTTTGGGATCAACACTTGGATCGGCGGGCAAGCGATATACCAACTTTTATTGGTAGTATTTGGAAATGGAATGTCAGGCGATGACCTTTCATTGGTCATCATGGGCTACACCTTCGCGACTACCGCCCTACCGATTCTGGGGATTAATCTTGTTCAATTTATCTGCTTTCTCCTATTTTGGGCGCTGCAGGTTATTATTATTTGGCGAGGAATCGAATCAATCAAATTGCTTGAAACATGGGCTGCACCTTTTCTAATTTTGATGGGGCTCGCTCTTCTCGCTTGGGCGTATGTGAAGGCGGACGGTTTTGGAGCCATGTTATCCACACCGAGCCAGTTCGCTGCGGGAGGTCAAAAAGAGGGGCAGTTTTGGGCCGTCTTTTTTCCTTCTTTGACTGCTATGGTGGGATTTTGGGCGACTTTATCTCTCAATATCCCCGACTTTACACGTTATGCAAAATCCCAACGTGATCAAATACTTGGACAGGCAATTGGGTTACCTACCTTTATGACCCTATTTGCGTTTATTGGTGTGGCTGTGACGTCGGCGACCGTGGTTATTTATGGAGAACCCATCAGCGACCCGACGGTGCTTCTTGGAAAGATGGGCGGTGGTATGGCGATTCTTATTTCCCTCTTTGCATTAACGATCGCAACCTTGTCCACGAATATCGCAGCGAATGTAGTATCGCCTGCTAATGCAATTATTAATCTCGCACCTCATAAAATTTCGTTCCGTACAGGTGGGATGATCACAGCCGGTATTGGTGTTGCGATGTTTCCTTGGAAGCTGCTGGCTTCAGCCGGTTCCTATATCTTTACGTGGTTGGTTGGATATTCGGCACTACTTGGCTCTATCGGTGGAATCGTTATTGTTGATTATTTTTTGATTCGTAAAACCAAGTTGGATTTAGAATCCCTCTACCAACGCGAAGGCATATATTGGTATCGTAGCGGCTATAATCCGATTGCGTTGGTTGCGTTGGTTATTGGGATTTCTCCGAACGTCCCGGGGTTTTTAGTTCAGGCTGGCCTCTTAGGAAAAGAAGCCGTTCCGATGTTTTTTCAATCGGTCTATACTTACGCTTGGTTCGTTGGCTTCTTTCTTTCCGGTGCGGTCTATTTCATTGGAATGAACCTTGGAAAGAACAAGGTTGCGATCCAAAACCCAAAGAAATAATTCGGTGGTGGACCTGGCGCGAAACCTCGGCTAGAATTCAAGATTCCATTTTTTTGCGAGGTTTTGCAGTGGAAGACCTACCAGTAATCTCAGAAGGTGTTGCCCTTCTTATTTGTGAAACGCCCTCATTGCTTGAAGAGGCGTTGGTCAAAATTGACCTGAGTCATATTCCCCATCATCGGATTAATCCGAAGGCGATTTTAGTGCCAGAAGCTTTTGCCGAGACGTTAAGCGAACTTTTAAGAAAACAAGGGGTTTACCCGAGGGTTGAAGGATAATGGAAGATATTATTGTCTCGACATCGGGACCACTAAAAATTGCTGAAATCAAATTACTACGTGCGCGTTTTGATCACGAAACCGTGAAAGAATGGGTATCCCATTGGGAATCTAACGAGATTTCTACGGCTATGGCATCCGTTGAAAAAGTCGAATCCATACTAGAGCGCATCGAAGAAGACGAGCGTATTATCCTGTCCGAATTTGCCGCAATAGGCGGACGTGCAGATGGGGAAAATATTCGCAAGAGTCTCACACTTCGTGGGCACAATGATGTGTCTAGAACGATGAAAAGTTTGGCAAACAAGGGATTGATTTTGCCCCTTGTGATGGACGAAAATAATATTTCGTTAAGCGAATTAATTCACAAGCCGACCTTCTTTCACCGCGAATTTGCGATCGCGGCAACGGTTCTCACCGCTGTGGTTTCGGATGAACGAATTGGCGCCAACATCGAAACACGCGAAGATCTCGAGCCTCAACAAAAAGATGATGCCAAACAAATGGCGCTCAATTTTGCGTTGTTACACCATGGTTTAAAAAGCAAAAAGCTTTCGTTGACCAAGCAGGATCTTCCGAATCGAAGGAGTGTTCAGACTTTAGCTGAAAAGCTTTGGGTGCCAGGTTCGGGAAACCTAACCTTGAGCAACGATACAGAGCTTAGCGATTTTTCATTTTTAGTCGCAATCCTTTTTGGGATGGAACTCATCTCCATTGAAAGTTCTGAAATCTCAGCTCACAACGGGGAGGCAGTCTTTACGCCTGCACATTTTGTAGAAGGGTTTTTAACCACAGAATGGTGGAACGAAAATCGTCGCGGTGGAGTGATTCAGAACACAGCTAGTTCACTACCCGCCTTAAGACGCTATGTGTTGTCTGTTTTCACGCGTATCGAAACTGAGCAATGGATTTCAATAGAGACTTTGGTTCGATATTGTTTGGCTGTTGATCGTGCTTTTGTTGAGCATGCTCTTCAGGGCACTGAGATGCCCATGGAAAAATTTGTAAAAAAATGGGTTAAAGCGATGCATCTTTTGGGCGGAATTGAGATTTCGTCGGATGATAATCAGGACTTTATCCGGAAAAAAGTTGAAGAGGAGAGCGAGATTCATAAATCGTTTGTACCTCAACCGAACGGCGAGATTTCGGTCTTTTTTGATCCTTTACACGTCTCTCAATTTCAAGAGCTATTAAACTTCGCAGAAATTTCAGATCGTCAGGAAAAAACGATTATTTTCGCGTTGAACTCTCAATCCATGCAATTAGGTTTTGGTGGAGGTCTTAGCGACAAGACGATGGAAGCTTATCTAAGTGAACATTCTGTTACACCCATTCCGGAAACGATCCGCTTTCAAATAAGCGACGGCTACCGTGTTCATAAGCAGCATACGATCTATCGACACGGCCAATTAATTCGATGTCGAGATTATGATAATTTAGACATGGCCTTGGGCCAACTTAAACACGAAAACCCAGACGCAATTATCGTGCATCTTTCAAGCGATACCGTTTTCGTTTCTGGTATCGATCTCAACGGGATGACGCGTCTTTTTAGTGATCCTGTGCGGATCGACCAGGAACTAAGTGGACCATGTTTTAAGTTTTCTGATACTGCTCTAAAAGCAACCTACGATCCCTTCCGAGCCAATATTTCGACTTCTGCAATGGTCCAAAATATAACCGAATTCGATAAAAAGACGCGTTCGGTCGTGTTTGACCCCGATAAGATCAACGCAAATTTTGATGGTTTTGATGACCTCATTGCGTTTTTAGAGCCCCGCACCGAAAACGGCGTACCGGCCGAACAGCGCGTCGCGTTTCGAAACGCGTTGACGGGCGGTACAAGCGCGCAATTCCGAGACGATATCACCATTCTTTGGATCGAAGACGAAGTCTTAGCTGACGCGCTGTATGAACTCGATTCCCTATCAAAAGTCTTAGTACGATTGGGACCCTATGCTTTCGAAGTCGATAGCGCTTTGAAGGACAAGGTGGGCAAAGAGCTCAAACGCCTCAATATCGAGATGGACAATGAATAGTAGCCAATATCAAGAACTATGTGTGAGAACGGTTCCACCCGAACATCAATTTTGGAAATTAGAATTTGACGGTGATATTCCAAAAGCGCGCTCTGAGCTCATGACGAATTGTGCACTAGGAATCGCCGGCGAGTCATCCGAAATTTCAGAGCTTCCAAGTTCTGACGAGATAGGCGATGGGTTTTGGTATTCCTACGCGCTTCTTCGTGCGCTCAATGTGGACGAATATGAGCCAAGCCCTTCGACGAATGCGGATTGCCTTAAAGACGCGTTCTATTTTTCCGGAAAAATCTGTGAACTGGTAAAAAAGCTGGTGTTTCACGGTCGCGAATTTGAGGTTGTACGCGAGCCAATGATTCGGGCAACCAAACAATATATCGATTCTATCGCCGGTCTTGATAAGCAGTCGATATCCGAGACTTTTGAACAAAATATCGGAAAGCTAAAAAATCGTTATCCTGAAGGGTTTTTCGAACGCGGTTAGTTGGCTATCTTTCCGGCGTCCGAAAAGCTGATTTTTTCATTCAAAAAATCGATAATATCACTGGATTCGTAAAGCCAGTTCACTTTATTTTCGTTTTCTATTCGTAAACACGGCGCCTTTATACTTCCGCCTTCTTTCTCTAATGTTTCGCGGTGTTTTGGATCGGTTAGCGTTCGTAACTCAATCTTGACGTTGAGACGGTGGATCTCTCGACGAACTTTCACACAGAATGGACAAGCACGATGTTGGTAGAGTGACAGTCCTTTTACTTTCGACTCGGCGTTAATCTGATCGGCTTCATTTCGTTGAATGGGTTTGGGTTGGGTGAGCCAATTTATAAAGACAACAATGAATCCCAATCCGTTTCTGAAAGCTTTTAAAAACATTTGATTTTTCCAATTCGAAAATACAAAAAAGATTGTTGTAGCTGTGATACACTCGCGTCCTCTAAAAATCTAGACGAATAACCTTAGCTATTCGAATGAAAAATATGGGCGATATCTTGCTTGGCTTTTAAGCTTTGTTATAAAGGAGGCTAAGCTTAGCCTAGGTTTTATCAATGAAGCATCTTTTACTTCTATTTTTCGCGTTTATTTTGAGCGCTTGTGGTTCCGATATCGTTTCTGGTTCACAAGGTGTGGGTCAACAATGTTTTTTCCCATCGGATTGTTCGGCGGGCTTATCGTGTTATGGCCGCGTCTGCGCTCCGATACGTGATGGTCTTAGCCCTCAGCCAGCTGATATGGGTACCACGAATCCTGATATGAATGTCGACACGAGTCCGGATGTGAATCCGCCACCTCCAATTGATATGTTCGATTGTATTGAGGGCGAAACGCGTTGTCTTGACGAGCGATATGTTCTCGTGTGTCAAAATGGAAGGTTCCAAGACCTTCCATGTCCGGACGACAGTTTGTGTTCGGACGATGACTGTATATTGAATTTGAATAATAATCCTTGTGAGGACGAGGACGGTGATGGTTTTGGGTTTGGCTGCAACGCCGGCCCCGATTGCGATGACCGAAATGCTCGCGTTAATCCGGGGCGAGGTGAATCTTGCGAAACACCCTATGACGATAATTGTAACGGACTTAGCAATGAGGACTGCGGGAGTGAATGTTGCCCGGCTGATTGCGGTGTTAACGGTACATTTTGTACGAATAGTTGCCAATGTGTGAATGTCGATCCGGACGAGTGCTTGTATCAGGAACAGCCTTGCTCAGAAGAAAACGCATTTAATAATGGTTTCATCTGCACTTCACTTGGTGGAGGTAGCCAATTAAGATGCTATGGTGTGTGTGATAGTTTTGCCGCTGATCCTGACGCAACGTGCCCAGAACAAGGTAATGTTTGTAACATAAATGAAGATGGTCCGGGGATTTGTCTGACTGGATGCGATACTGACGCGGGATGCGCCGCAGCGGGTAATGGATGTTTAAAGTATGGGGACGGTTCCAAAGAAGGTATTTGTACGCCGTTTAATCCGCGAAACAACGTTGGAGATCGATGCGATCCCGACGCCTTTTTTGATTGTGAAGAAAATAGCTATTGCGTCGATGCTGATGGGAATGGACGTGCAGTTTGCGTTGAATCTTGCCGTCCATTTGCAAACGGTCTGGGTGGGCCTTCTGACTGTTCAAACGGCCACTGTCTGCCGCTAAGTGATAAAATCGGTTTTTGTGCTGAGGATAACGGTTCAAGGCAAGGTGATCGATGTGCTCCACAAAATACTACCTGCGGTGAAGATGCCGTGGGATGTTATCAAAATCGCTGCCAAAGGGTTTGCCGTCTTAATTTGATGGGGGTTAATGATTGTGCTCCCGACGAATTTTGTGAAGATTTTGGAGGGCAAAACGACTTGGGAGTGTGTCTGGAATTTTGACATAAGCTCCTATCCTTAAGCGAAAGTGCGAAGCGTATTCATATCCAAGGCTTGCATGATTGGAATTCTCAGCTGTGCCCTGGACCGTTGAGCCCCCAATTTTCACCGTTTAATATAATCTTTGTCAGTCATCGCCCCTTTCTCGGTTAGTAGTAGTGTTGAAAACGGGAGACGGAGCAGAAAATGAAACCACATATCAAACAAGCTATTCTTTTAGTCGCCGGGCGCGGTTCTCGCCTTGCTCCATTGACCGATACTATTCCGAAATGTTTATTGGAAATTAACGGTGAAACCTTTTTGGTTCGACTTCTTCGTCAGCTCAAAGAATCGGGAATTGAAAAAGCGATTTTAGTCACCGGTTACCTCTCCGATAAAATTGAAGCGAGCGTTCGTCAAGAAAAGGGGTTGCCCGAAATCGTTTTCGCGAACAATTCGACCTGGGATCAATTTAACAATGCTGATTCGCTTCGGGTGGGAATGGCTTACGCCGAAAAGGATAGCTTTCTCCTTTGTGATGGTGACCTTCTGATCTGCGATCCACAAATCATTGGTGATCTGATTACCGATTCCCGTGAAAACATTCTCGGGGCAAGTTTGCAATTACCTCGAAATCTAGGCGCTGAAGAAATGAAGTTTCAGTTGGAAGCGATCGATATTGCTTGGGGTGCACGCCGCGTCATCGGATTGAGTAAGGCCTTGGAACCTCGTTTTTCTCATGGGGAGTCGATGGGGATGCAGGTTGTCGGGAAGTCAACTTTCGCGCACCTTCAAAATGCTTTGGGAAGTCTGAGCGAGGCGGACCGTAAGGTTAAATACTACGAAGATGTATTCGCTACGCTCATTCGCGAAGGGAAAGCGAAGTTTTTTGCGCTCGCAATTCAACCTGAGTTTTGGACTGAAATCGACACTGTGGAAGATCTCGAGCACGCACGTGCGATGCTATCCAATTATGTAGGCAAAGCAGCTGTTTAGTTTATTTGGAAAGAGACTTGAATCATTTGCCGAAAATGAAATACTTGGCCTATGTCGATAAAGAAACTTCTTTCGCGCACCCTACGCGCAAACCTCAATGAACTTCTAGATGCGGTCACCGAATTTGAAAATTCCGGTGGCGTTCGTCAATACCTCGATCCTTTATCTGAGGAGTTCGGATTTGAACCGCCTCCGCCACGAGGCGGTATAGGCCAAAAAACCTTGAGGGATTATTATGCGAACCTGGAAGTTCCATTCGGTTCGGATTTGGAAACGGTGAAAGACGCCTACAAAACACTGATGAGAAAATATCATCCAGATCGTCATTCCGAAAATTCTGAAATGGAAGCGTTGGCAACCGACTTATCCCAAGAGATTACTCGCGCTTTTCAGGCAATTGAATCTTATCTCACGACAGGTAGATATTAATGCACAAACGAAACGTACTATTTTTTGCCATCGCGGCTTTTGTTCCTACGTTACTCATCGGTCCGACAACCGTGTTTGCGCAATGTGTTATTAATGGCTTCACTTACGCAGAAGGCACTCTTAGCCAAACGTGTAGTATTTGTGACTCTTCTCGCAGTTCGACAGAATGGAGCGATGTGATTTGTCCGGTTCTCGCCGATGTTGATTCTGCATGTCAAATTAGCACCTGTGTTAAGAATACCGGCTGTGCTTCAACACAGCTTCCAGAACGTACCCGGTGTACGGATCCGGTGTGTCAGAACGGTTCGATTACGCAGACCGAATGTACATCGGAAGGCAAATGTGAAGATGTGCGCACGAAGAGTTGTCAGGGATTCTCGTGCTTGAATGGTACCTCTTGTACAACCGAATGCGTAGATGATGAGGATTGTCAGAGTCCGGCAACATGTGAAGGTCAAACCTGTCAGCTTCCTGTTATTCGGACTGATATGGGAGAGGACATGAAGGTTTCTGATGTCGGGACTGATGTTGCTGTTAAAGAAGACCTATCAACAAAAGATATGACACATTTCGACATGAATGTTGTTGATATGAAAAACGATACGACTACTGATGCTGGCGATCATCAACTTTTGACTTCGGGCGGTGGGTGTAGAACTACCGGAGGTTCAAGTGGGTTCAGCTTGGTCTTAATAGGATTTTTCGCGATGAGCAGACGTTCCAAGAAAGTGGTCTAGCGACATAAACCGGACAGAGCACTCAAGTCCTGGTGGCATTTTGCGCAGGGGCGTGCGTCGGCGGCTAGCCAAGACTTGCAGTTAAAAACAAAGTCAGCGGGGTGAGGATTGATTCCATCGTGGCATGAAACACAATCTCGTTCTTGGTGGCATGATGCACATTCGGCGATGTTTCGTCTTGCGTTTACACCGTGGTTGGATGCCGTCGAAGCGTCTAGCCAGCCGGGGGGATGAAAGGTTCGTTTTGAGGGCGGCATTTTCGTCAAACGCGTCGTCACTTTGGCATCGGTGTGACACTCGAAGCAAAAGGTTTGTGAGTTATGGCAATCGTTACAAGAACCCAAGTTTCCTTTCGCGTTCAGACTATGAACTGCCAGAAAGTTAGGTGGGTGTACCGAAAACGGCGTTGCAACTTTTTCGGTATGACACTTCGCGCACTCGTTTTCGACATGACAGGATGCGCAATCATCGGGCTGGTTTCTAGAGATCATGCCGTGACGTTTTATCCAATCAGTCTCATGATTGCTTGGTCTTAATATTCTCGTTGACGATAATTTTGTATCAATACGTTGTGTTGTGTCTGAAGTGATATGACAGGTTTGACATTCTACGCTCTTTAAAGATGTCCCCATACTTGCACCTTTCCCGTCGTGGCAATCGAGACAACTTGCCTCTGTTGGAAGTTTTGAACCTGCCATATCATGGCAACTTTCGCATGTGTTTTTGATACCGTTTTTAGTAAATACACTTACATGTTTTGCGTGGTTAAAACGCAGTTTTGCTTGAGGTCTGGGTAGGACCATAGGTTGCGGTTTGGTCTTTGTGAAATGTTGTCCCGGTATTCCGTTTTTTGAAAAGCCATTATGACATTGCGAACACTGATAAATTTTAGGATTCGGCGAATCGCTTTTTTCCGAATGACATGTTTGGCAACTTTGCATGCTTGGAATAAGATTATCAGAAACACGTTGCGCGGTGGCAGCGGCACCGTGGCATGTCTGACAAGGTGTTTCGCCATGGGTTTTGTGGTCAAAAATTATCGTTGCCGGCATTTGGGGGTAGAACCCAGAACGGGGTCTTAACGTTGTCGATTTCCGTAATTCTTGCGCAATCACGAAGCTCGTAAAAATGACGATTAAGACTAAAGCTGGTACGAAAAGCGTTTTTTTATTCAAAGCCAAAGCTCCGTTTCAAATGTGCCGAAGAGGCTCAAATGGTTGCCTAGATATTGGCTTGTTTGGACAACCCCACCCAACGAAAAGACCCCGAAACTCGTTGGAAAATCGAGCCCCAAACGGTGGGTGAACACAAATTGTGAGTCTTCACGAATATCGCTGCCAACCCAGAGAAGGGTTGAGCCTGCTAATACCTTTACTGAATCAAGTGGAAACCGGGCGTTTAATCGAGAAATAAATTGGTCTCTTGAATAACCTTGTGAGTCTCCGGGTTGAAAGGATATCGAAGGGCTGAGTCTAAGTGCGCGTCCAAATAGATTTAATCTTTCGTTATAACGAATCGCAAATCCGAAGGTGCGAAGATCGGTCGACGACGATCCTAGGTCACTGGTGTTGAGATCTTCTTGAAGTGATTTTGCCCAAAGGCGAGCTTCAAGACCTCGTTCGTTATTCCCTAGCCACGCAGTTGAGGTAAGAGATTGGGAGGGTGCAACACCGAAGAGATTAAAAATACTGCTGGCATCGAATATCGGAATGATATGTTCAAACCCCTGACGGAGGTAAAAGAAATCGTTGGGTCGCCATGTGAAATTGAGCTGACCACGGTTTAGAGTTCGTGATGGGGTGTGAAAAGACATTAACCCAGAAACGATAGTTCTCTGAGTAGGATTACCAGTGAGGGTCGCGGCAATTCGTTCGTCGCTTATCGACGAAGAGGTAAATCTTTTTTCGTATCCAATGGATCCACTACCTCCTTGGAAACTAAGTCTAGATCGTAATCCGTAAATAAATTCAGACCTGTCATTGTTTTGACGCAACTCAATGGGACGCCCTTGGATATCGTACTGATCTGGATCCAAACTTTCAGGCCGACCGGTCACATGTCGACCTCCGTAAAGACTTGTTTTCCAACGTGTTTTATCTCCAAAACTAAGGCTAACAGAGGCACCGTCAACATCTTTTGCGTGGAAGATTGAACGATTGACTAACCTACCAAGTTTTAGATCAATTCGTTTAAAAGGTTTCCATTGGATCCATGCTTGCGTAATGGAAATACGATTAAATCGATGGCTTAAGTAGACGTCGTTTCGTTGAGTATCGGCGGCAAAATCGTTAAAATAATTGAGTTGGAGATGGACATTGAGCGTCTTGTTATAAGGTCCTGCGAGATTATATCCCCACAACGAGAGGGTTTGCGAGAAAGGGCGTTGAGCCGCGATGGTTAAATCGCTTCGGACCAGTTGAGTTGCTTTAGCGACGGTATCGGTTTGTAGACGGTATTGTTGTGCGTTAAGATCTAAACTTAAAAAAAGAATCGATAGAATAACAAAAGATTGTGCACAAAGTTCACGATAATGAAAAAATTTCATAGTTTGAAATACCGTGATATAAGCAATAAAAAGTAGACTAGAACTCTTTCCCCTGACGATTCAAGACAAAAAAGTACAGATGAGAGAATAGTTGGAATATAAAAAGAAATTGGAATGATATTTGCTTCGTATTAAAAGAAACAACCCACGGTTAAGACATGACGAAAAAAATTAGTAATCGAAGTGGTTTCACACTCATTGAGTTGGTCGTCGTGGTTGCGATAATCGGTATTTTGGCTGCAGTTACAGCGCCCTCGCTCAATAGTATGATCGCACGCAGTCAGAACAAGGCTTTCGCACGCGATATTGCGAATCAATTTCGACTTGCTAGAAATCAAGCAGCAAGCACAAATCAAGCGTTTGTTGTTAGAATGTTTACGAAAAGTTCCACGAATACGACGCGCGGCCTAATCGAAGTTTGGGCTATGGATGAACGTCCCGCAAATTGTCGTTCAACGACTTTTCTTGCATCGGGTACTTCTGCGCCGACAAACGGACAGCTTATTTCGTCCTTTGAAGGTAGTTCGATTGGAGGAGAGATGATGTTCAGAAGAAAGTCTTGGGGCAATGTCGGTCCAGCTTCGGTTTGTGTTCAGCCCAATGGTGAATTTCTTTCAGTGGGTGGTGCGCCTTTGCCGGCATCTGGAAGCTTGGCATCAAAGATGTGTACTGGCGAAACAATGGTTATTCCGCTTTGGACAGATCCGAGCACCCCAGACCAGCTCTTCGATTGTAAGAATACGATTGACGCTGATCAGACGTTATGGCGAGCCCAGTTCGATTATTGGAGAGTTTCGCTTTGGGATAACGGTCAAGTAACGGTAGGTCGAAGATGAAAAAGGGTTTTACACTTATTGAGGTTGTTATCTCAATTCTCGTACTTTCGGTTTCAACGCTGGTAGTTATCTCGATGCAGACGAGTACTCTTCGTGGTTATTCTTCAATTCGTGATAACGATGACGCGGTTATGATAGCCCATAGAACGGCGGATTTATTGCATGTCGATGCTATTTCTTGGCGTGCTGATACTACGCCACCGACGAATTGGTCTTTTGAAAACAATCCCTCATATCAAGGGACTTTTCGACCTTTTGATGCCGATGGGAATCCATTAGCCACCATGAGAATGACGCCTTGGACATGGATTCCACTTTTCGCTGAGCCCGTCGATGCGCGTATGGCCAATAGCGGACAAAACACCGGGCGACATTGCGTTTATGTCCGAGGTGGGCCTTTTGCTGGCGGTTTGGATACCGTGGTCGATGGTATGGGAACGATTACTGCCTCAAGTGCAATGGTGATTCATATTGCCGTCGTGAGTACTGGAATCCGCAATAGGATGTCAGATTGTGTGACGACCACAAATAATTCTCCTGCGTTTTCAATCGATGACTTAGAGTTTGTCAGTGGTGACGAAGTGCCACTGGGGCAAAGGTTAGAATTGGATGGGTACCGACCTACCTATCATGCGACAATGGTTTTCCAGAGAGATTTTCTATGATTAGGCGCGGATTTACATTAATCGAATTAATCATCGCGATGATGCTCACTTCGCTTCTAGGTATTATGACTTATGCTCTTTTTGGCATGTCGGCCGATAATCTATCTGAAGTCGATAGTTTGGAGAATACAGCATCGAAAGGTCGTTTTGCGATTGAGAAAATGAGAACGCTTTTTCAAGTTGCGGGCTCGTATTCCTCTCCTGATAGTATTTCAGATCCTTTTATTCAACCACGTCCAGCATCGCCAGCGATGCACGTGGCTGGATTTCATAGTTATCCAAACTGGCAAGACCAAGCGTTCCCCGGAGGATATTCCGATATCTCGTTTGACGGAATTATTTTAACGGGTGCTTTTGATTTTCCAACAAGTTTTGATGCAGGTGGTATGATTTCTCCGAATGCACCGATGTTTTTGCCAGGCAGTTTCTCCGGAATGGAAAAGTTAAATCGTGTCGACCCTTTTTCCGATATTCAGCCAAGAGATGGTGACACATATTTCCCCGATCTTACGCTCACAGCGTGGGACCTTCCAGAGTCTTATAGTTTTCTCGAGCCCAATTTGGCCTCTCGCCTGATTCGAGTCACAGACGGGTTGGGATATAGTCAGTTTTTACGTCCCGATGTTGCTGCTAACCATACATTTGACACGGTGATCGATATTACGAGTACGCTTAAAGGTGTCGAACTTCCGCTTGATCAGGATGTACCTTTTAGACCGGTATTTAAAGGCGACAATACGGCGAGTGTGGACGGCGTCGAAATGCGCGAAATTGGTCTTGACCAAGTCGGTGTCGGTGAAGGGGACCGAACTTACGAAGCTTCGTTCATCGATACTTATTGGCTGCATGTCATACCTGCGAACGACCCACAGGATCCTACAAACCACCTACTTGTATTAGATCGTGTATGCGCGGGTAGTGTCGCTACAAGTAATCCTGATGGACAACCGTCAGTTCCATCTTTGCCAGAAGATGATGGCTGCGGGGATAATTCTCGAAAATTAATCGCTGATAAAGTGGTCGATTTTCAGGTTTGGTTTGATTGCGCGGATGCTGCTGGAGATGTGGCGAGTAATCCAAACTGGACCCAAAATTGGCTTACGCCCAACGGAACTGCAGCGGGTGGAAATTGTCTGGATGCCGGAAGTTATAATCCCGGTCAGGCTCGCGTTGCTCATGTGCGTCTTACATTGCGCACGGATGAAGAACGTAAAGCGTTCTCCAACGTTCCATTTGCCAATGGCAATGACCTCTGTACTTCTTCATCTGCCTGCCCAGCGGCACCCCTTCGGAGTTTTGATATCAATCAGAACCTTGAAGGTGCAGCCCCTGTGATGACATTTCAACTCGATGTCGCCCTAAGAAACTTCATAATTAAGGATCTGCAATGATACGTCTTAAGAATAATAAGGGGTCAGCTCTTATTTTAGTCTTAATGGTTTCGCTCGTTTTATCCGCGTTTGGTCTCGTTGCGATGCGTGACATTGCATTGGGTGTGCACCAATCCGCCTCTTTTCGTGTGAGAACTCAAGCTGCTGCAATTTCAGACGGTGCGTCATCAGCTTTTGCCATACGTGCTGGCAACCAAGCGAACGGTTATGTGCGGGCAATAAAAGCGAGCTCGAATAGAAGCGCGATGGGGGAGGCGATTTTTGGCGGAAATGATATGTCGAAGTATAATTTCTCGGGTACAGCGGTCCAATTTCAGGAGGCCCTAGCTTCACACGGGGGATTCATCGTTTTTCAAAACGAGGACTTGGCGACCGCAAAAGGCTTGGTACCTCACCCATTTGACCCAAGTACGACCGACAAACAAAAAGGGGAAAGTGGTTTATTTCGAGGTCCTGATACGTTAGCCGATCCCTCTTCTTTTGAAGTGCAAAAAGAAACTGAGTTTTTGGTGGTGTTAAGAGATCTTAAAGACGGCATACCGGCACCGGGATTTTCAGAACGCTATTGTTTCAAAAAGGCGACGGTTGCGTCACGCGCGAGTGTCGGCGCAATTCCAACCAGTTTTGATCAACCAGCTACCTATGCTGTCGGAACACACGCTAACGAATTCTTAATGGGCCCCATTGAATGTGGATATAACTGATGAAAAAAACTACAAAACAACTAACATTGGCGGCGTTAACCCTAGTCGCATTTCAAGTTCAAGACACGAATGTCTTTGCACAAAATGCATCACTTCAGGGGCCCATTCCTTTTATCATGATCGTGTCCGATACTTCTGCGAGTATGAACTTTACCGATAAAGGAAGTCGCTATCCGAAAAGGATTGTCAGCGGCGCGGCTAATCTAGCCAATCCCCTCTATGTGTCTGGAGACGCCATCACCAACTTCCCAAATTTGGAAGAATGGCAGCCTTCGACCTTTATGGATATTCAGCCCGCACCCAACCAAAATGACGGTCCTATAGGCGTTGGGGCGTGTATGGTTTGGGAGCCGAGTTCTTGTAATGGATATAGGCGCCCATCTTGGAATGCTGATGTTGATCCAGGAACGATTACCGAGCTGGATGGCGAGTGGAAACACGAATACGGGGAGTCAGACACGGGGCCGATGAGGGACCGTTTTGATAATTATATGCGCGGTACCGATACGGCTGCGGTGCGTTTACATTGGGATGATCAACCGCGCCACGTGATGGTTAAGGAAGTACTGACCGGCGATATGATTTTACGTCCCACTGCGTCTAATCTCCCTCTGACAAGTTATAATCGAAATTTGTTTGGCCCAGGGTGCTGGTTTGTACCACGTCATCGCGATGCATCGGGTCAACCAACGCCGGATCAAAATATTTGCGATGGCGATAGTGCCTACGAAGAACTTCCTGATCATACTGAACCTTCGGCTCATTTTCAGGAAGTTTATGACGGTCAACTTAACAATGGGCTCATGGATACGCTTGCCGCGACAGCGATCTTTTCGGTCGTTGGTTTTGATGGCTATAAAGAAAATACAAACTGGGATGATGCGTTCAATAATTTCATGAACGATGATGTCGGTGTTATTCCAGGCTTTGGACCACTGACTGAAGGTACAACCACTTGTGGAGCTCTTCCGTGTTATGACTTGGGCGTGGCGAAGATTGTCGCTCCAAGCACTTTTAATGTTCCAAGTCGCTATCTCTCAGAAATATCTCGTTTTAGTCAGGTGGTGGTCCGCGATTATGGCTATTTGCATGAAGGTACGGGCGATGATGATTGGGTGCTGAGTCCGCTTTCATCGGGTAGGCCGAGCGAAATCAATTCTATTCATGGCGAAACTTTTTCTGCGGGTTTCGATGCGTATTATCAACCTCATGATCTTGGCAAACAGCCCATGGCAGCTGCAACTCCGATCGCCGCTGCGATGCAAGATATTCGAGGGTTTTTAAGATTCGGACAAGGTTTGACGGGACCGCCGGCAGCACAAAACCCCGTAAATGGCGATACCTTTAAAGAGTGTCGTCCCAAACACGTGGTTCTCATTTCTGATGGCGCTCCATCCCCGGAACGCGGTGAAGTAAATTTCACTTTCGATAATACCGACGCAGCGCGTTATCCCTATGACACTGCTGAACGAGAAATTATGAATTTAGTAGATGACCCGATGATCGAACCTCTGGGTGCGTTTTCCCCCAGTTCCTCAGTACGCGTTCATGTCGTGGGCATGAATATCGGCGATGCGGATGCAATCGAAAAATTAACCGAAATGGCCAAGGCCGGTAAGACCTGTGCAGGTTATGCACTAGGCGACGCATGGAAAGGCGATGAAAACGGCGAAGGCTGTGATAATAAAACAACTAATGGCGGTTCCTGCTTAATTAAACCATCAGTAACTTACATGCCTTATCAATATCCAACGGCCGAGGGTAATTTTCATACATGTGAATATCCTGCTCTAATTTTGGATGAAAACGATCGGGATCAATTACAGGCAGCGCTTTCACTTTTATTCAACGATATTGTTCAAGGTGCATCCGTGGCAACACGAACGCGTGCGGTGATTACAAATGAGATTCAGATGGAAACGAGCGAGCCCGCTGGTGGTCAAAGTCGCATCTTTTCAGGGCTCGTCACAGGTGGAAGTCAGTATTGGAAGGGGATTTTGAACCGGCAAACCGAGTCGTGTAAAGATGGTGACTATAAAAATACAGCTTTACACGAACAAATAGGCGATCAGGTTACTATAGGAACAAGTTCAACTTCAGATAATAGACGTATCTTTACCTCTTTGGTCAGTGAGCGTCGCTATAATTACGAAACAAAAACACCTCACGAAGATCTAAACAGTGGAGTACCGGTTCCCGGTAACCCAGAAATGTTTCCGTCTTCATTTCGATTTCAGAAGGCAACGGATGAAGATGAATTCAGAGGAACGCAACTGGTGCCAACGAATGTGGAGACTTGGGCTGAAGATAGCCGTATCCCCTTCGAGGTAAGCTCACTGGAACTGGCGTTTCCAAGCATAACGAATTTTGCTGAAAAGCTATTCAATGTGGAGGGATCACAAGGACGTCCTCAAGAAATTATCAACGTATTTTCCGGACGTATCCCAGAGAAAGTTGGGGTTTCAAATGGAGGTATTCTGCAAGGTGAAACGGGTCGCGCAATGGGAGGAATTCTCAATTCAAATCCTGTTTTAGTAGCGCCGCCCTCGCTTGATTTGCCGATAGAATCGTATCGGCAGTTCAAGGCGCGGTATGCGGATCGTCATACAATGATGTACGTTAATTCGATGGAAGGCATGTTACACGCAATCCATATTGGCGAACGGAAAGTCAAAGTACGAGAAGAACGAGATGAAAATTTAAGCCCTGGTAATGATAGCACCGGCGTGACCGAAGATATGAGAGAAGCTTGGGCATATATCCCTCAAATGTTTCACACTCAACTTGATGGGGCCGCCGGTTCTCAAGCTTATCTTATGGACGGTGCTTCTGTAGTTCAAGATGTTCGTCTTTGTCGCGCTCGAGAGGCATCAAACTTTAGTGATCTATGCGACGATTTAGCGCTTGGTGGTTCATTAGAACCATGGGAACAATGGAAAACGGTTCTTGTTCAAGGTGCTGGACTTGCAGGATCCGGGTATTATGCGATGGATATCACGCGTCCAGGCGGGCGAACATTGGCTGCCGGCGGTGCGATCGCTCTTCAAGCGCCCGATCCAGTACCCTTGTGGGAACTTACCCAAGCCTATGAATCTCAGCAGATTCGTCAAATTGTTGCCAGCGGTCAATCACGCGTGGCAAGCACCATCACTACCGATCTTGCGCGCGGAAGTTGTGACCCGTCTAACCATGCCGAGTTCATGGAATCCAGCATGATGGGTATTAGTGTTAGTGAGCCTGCTATTGCTAATATTCTCATGAGTTACGATGACGGCGGCCCCTCTGAAATTACTGAACAACGGCCTGTTGTGGTGTTCGGTGGTGGTGCAGAAGATCCTAATTCCCCGGGTTGTGCACCGACGGGTCGGGCTATTTATGTTGTAGATTTGCAAACTGGAAGCATCATTCGCAGGTTTACGACCTATTTTGTGGACAATGCAACAGAAGTTCCCTTTTCCAGCATCACGAATCCGATTCAACTGACCGGAAGTCCTTCCTTGTATGATGGATCACCCGGTTCGGTTGCCACGCGAGGATTTATTGGTGGATCAGGGGGGCGTCTGTTTCGAATGGATTTCGTCTCGCCGGATCCTACTGAATGGAGTGTGAAGTTATTCTTTGACCCTAACGATCCGCTGACCAACGCCGACATTCTCGCTGCGAAAACGGCCGCGGGAACCTTAGCCTTCCCTTTTGGGCCGGCTTCTTTTAAACCCGCAATAGCGAGCACCAAAGACAAATCTGTAATTGTAACTTACGGTCTTGGCGACGCGAGCGATACTGTAACGAATGGCGAGGCCCAAGTTATGATCGCGCTCCGTGATCGTGGTTCGGTTTTACCTTCAAATCTTGAATGGGTGGAAGCATTTAGCCCCGATGAGAAATTGATGGGAGATCCTCTTACATTCGATAGTGCAACCTATTGGGCGACCTACTATTTACCTTCAGGCGATGCATGCGTACCGGGTAGGGCTCGTATCTGGGGTGTAAATTTTGAGGGTAATGGGACGAAAAAGGCTTTTGGAGTTTGGCAAAATGTGGACACGGTTCTGAACGGAACGGGCATCCTTCGAGACGATACAACTGATGGGGTCAAATGGTGGGGGCCAATCCAACCTACTTTAATTCGCGGATTGACGTTAACGTTGGGTGTTCCCTGTAATGTCGACAATTTGGGAACTGAGAATCCGTCTTATGACGATGAAGGCGCCAATAAACCGCAGTTGATTGCACAAACGAGCGGTTCGGCGGTAGAAGCTCCTGGTTTCAAGAATAAAAACGGAAACGACCAACTTCCTGCTGGTGCATCCGTCGTCGATCGCTTGGTTGTAGATGTGAAGCAAATCGATAGTAAGTACCAACCTCTCTATTGGTCGGCGATTTCCTACTGATGCGTTTCTATTTTTTCCTCATTGCGCTTCTTGTTTTTACGGGTTGTAACTCTAAAAAGGATCAAGTCAGGACGCCGAAAGTTCTAGAAAAGAAAACGGAGGCTCTTTCTGAAAAGAAGTTAAAACCCAAAATTCCAGAACGTATTTTTGGTTTGCCGGTACCGCCGAACGCGTTTTCTCATTTTACTCTTGGAGATGACGAAGCCGTTCTAATAAAGACTAAGCTGGCAACGTTAAAGTATTTCTATCAAAAAAATCTGGTGGATTTTGAGGTCGTAGAACAAGATGGAAATATTTTCATTGTCGGTTTGCGTTCATATATGGCTTCCGCGAAAATATCTCCCTACACGAATGCAGGCAATGCCCCCCTAATTATTAAGTTTTCGGCTGCCAAAACCAAATTTGAAAAAGAAGAAATTCTCGCGAAAGACCCACGTACAAAAGGAACCGAAGTCAAATTGCGCACCAAGACAGGTGAATTAATTGCCCCGGGCGCGCGTTGGGGCGAGCCCTATACCCCACCTTTTGGGACTCCACTTCATAAAGAACGCTATCGGCTCATGTGGGGAAAACCTTTCGGAGAATGGAAAGCACAATAACCAGTGATCTCTTAGTCTGGTTCTTCATCCCGCTTCCTAGCCGATCTCGAACAAACACTCCGATTAACCCATAAAAAATAAGCAAAACCGCTTTAAGCTTTGACTTTTGATTTAAGCTTTGCGATCTATTTGGCGGAAAATTATTTAATGAGGTATAACCATGAAGCGCAGTCTTCTAATTCTGATGACGTTCTGTTCATTTTTCGTGCTCACCGCTTGTGGCGATGGGAATGATTCCAATCTTTGCGATGAGGTGACTTGTGATAAGGGCATTTGCGATCTTAGAACGGGCCAATGTATTAACGCCGGAGATTGCGGCGCTAATGATGATGCTTGTCTAACGGGATATGAATGCGAGGATCGCGTTTGTTCGCCTATCGTCGCATGCGATATTGACAACCCTTGTAATAGAGGAGCCTGCGTTGACAACACCGTTTGTCTGAACCCAACCAG
>CALJNB010000018.1 GCA_937981985.1 uncultured bacterium | reverse complement strand
GTAGCAAGTTACACAAATACACTCGTCGCGCAGTTTTCAACGGCGCTTGATGAAAAAGGAAGTTTTGCATCGGCTCTAAGTTCATTGAAACCTGTGGTCGCCGACGGTGAGACCGCTATTAAGAGTAAATGGGACTCCGTTTCAATCGACACAACAGGCGAGTTCTCAATGGAAGGGCAAGACCTCTCAAAAATGTTTGGCGGTCAATTTGCGCAACTCAATCTTGCAGGGCTGGGTGGTTCAACCTGGAACCGCGTTCCGAAGATGGGCACAAGTACAGAACTCGTCAAAGCAGCTTTCGCGCTCACCAAAGAATCTCCAAGATTAAAGGCTCCAATCAAAATCGATAACGCAACCTATTTCGTAAAACTGAAGGATCGTAAATCGCCAACAGCCGAATCTCTGAAAGAAGCAAAAGATAAACTCATCAACGAATTGCGTGCTGAGAAGCAAGGTTCAATTCTTGGTTCGCCATTCGCGTTTATTATTCCGTCCGCTGATTTCGGAAACTTTTTCGAAGGTGTTTTTGAAGAAGCCGTTAACTCTGGAAAAGTAAAGCTATTTAGTAAGAAAGACGATTCAGTGAGCCTTGTTAAAACAAAATCACAAATCAAGGCCGCCAAAGAAGGCAAAACTGAAGACAAAAAAGAAGTGATTAACCTTAGTCAGCCTAAGAAATAAGAACTATCCCATTCCCCGACTTTTGTCGGCCGACGCCTTCACAGCGTCAATCAATAAACTTCTAAAACCACCTCGCTCAAGAACACTCAACGCGGCTATAGTCGCGCCTCCTGGGCTGGCCACGTTATCTTTTAGCTGTCCCGGATGGTCGCCTGAGTCCTTAGCTAGTTTTGCCGCCCCCATGACTGTTTGAGTCGCAAGCTGCAACGCGACTTGGCGATTTAGCCCCATCTGAACGCCACCGTCGGCTAAGGCTTCAATCGCGACAAAAATATAGGCAGGTCCAGATCCGGAAAGACCCGTCACCGCATCAAAAAGAGATTCACGATCCAATTGAATCACCAACCCTATCGATTCAAAAATCTCGACTACCTGCGATGGAATTTCGGTTTTAGAAAATAGTGCAGTAGCGCCCTCGCCCACCATCGACGGTGTGTTCGGCATAGTTCGAACTACTTTTGCATCTCCGGCAACAGCTAAAAGTGCATCATACGTGACGCCTGCGGCTACCGAAACGACAACATCTTTAGATTCTAATTTCGGTAAAGCTAAGACTACTTCTTCTATCTTATCCGGTTTGTCTGCCATGAGGTAGCAAGTGGGTTCGGTCGAAGGTTCGCTAATTTTGGTTCCACCCCCCGCCCCCAACTCTATCGCCAATCCGTTCGCTCGTTCTGAATCGGTGTCGATGCAGATCAAATCATGACCTTTCAAAACTCCCGACGTCACCGCCCCTCTGACGATAGCCGACCCCATATTTCCACAACCTATTAATACAAAATTCATATTCACTTCCTACGCGCGGCCGCCAAAAATAGCGGACCCTACCCTTACCATTGTTGCTCCTGATCGAATTGCGTCTTCAAAATCCGAAGACATGCCAATCGAAAGCTCACTAAAACTGTACTCTTCTTTCAACGATGAATATAGTTCACGAACCTGAGAAAAGTGCCCGGCAGTGACTTCGCGATCATCGCTATATGGAGGTATAGCCATCAGACCTAGACACTTAATATTTTCAAAGTTCTTAATCTCTTCGAGAAACGAAAGTAATTCATTGGCTGGCTTTCCGCCCTTTTGTGTTTCCCCCCAAAGATTAACTTGAACCAGATTGGAAACCGGGGTCCCCAGCGTGTCCAAAATCGGAAGCAATGAACTGCGATCAACGGATTGAATCAGACCTGATTTTGCCAAAAGCGATTTGTGCTTTTTCGCCTTACGTGATTGCATTGGGCCAATGAAGTGCCAGTCAATATCATCCGGTAATTTGCCAACTTTCTTCTCCCAATCGTCAAAATAGGATTCTCCAAAACTACGGGCCCCGCAGTTATAAAGTGTTTGGATATCTTCAATCGTTTGCCCCTTGGACACAACGATGAGATTACAGTCCGCGTTCAAGGAATCAACGCGGTTTCGAATGTCTTCGTATCGTTGTTTGAGCACCTTATTCATCCTTGAGTTGAAAAGGGATAGCTTGACAGTCCCCCTAATCCTTTCAGCGATTCAACGACCTCACACACCGGCAATCCCATGACACAGAAGTAGGAGCCGATAACCCGACGTACGAGGGTCGCGCCGACAGCTTGAATGCCGTACGAACCTGCCTTGTCCATCGATTCTCCGGTCGCGATATATGCATCGATCATCTTTTCATCAAAAGGAATCATCTCAACTGATGCGATAACTGACACGACCTCAGATCTTCCATTCGTCCGATGTTGCCAACAGAAGGAAGTGATAACGTCGTGGGTTCGTCCTGACATTAGCTTAAGCATTCGTTTTGCGTCGGCGACATCGATAGGTTTCTCCAGAACATCCTCGTCGATAACAACAATGGTATCGGCTGAAAGTATCCACTTCTCGCTTCCCGAAGTATGTGCCTTCAACACCGCTTGCGCTTTCTCGAAAGCCAGTCTCTCGGTGTAAGCTTGTGGCGCTTCACCCCGATTTCTCGCCTCTGGAATATCGCTTTTTACGACCCGCGGCAAAAAACCGATTCTTTGCATAAGTTCCAATCGGCGAGGTGAGCCACTGGCAAGAATAATATGACGCTCTTGATTCATGATAGCCTTGAGAGTTCTGAGTGCTTTTACTATCGTGCGAGAGCTTACTTTGCCACTTGATTTATAAAATGCGTCTAGAAAAAACATATTTCGTTCTCGCCTTCTTCGTTTGCACGCTATTGGCGCCGACTTTGCGTGCAGAGGAAAAGGTTCGCTATGCCAAAAATATCAAAATCAATGGCCAATTCCTTCAGGCAAAAATCTCACAAACACGAGGTAGCTGGAACGTTTCTTTAGTCGAGAAAAAGAACGAAAAAGTTCTCCTCAAATCAACGATTCCCGAGTGGGTTGCCTCAGATTATTATGACTACTCGATCGATTCTCGGACGATCGACGGATACCCAATTATCGTATTCGAAGCGACTCCTTCCACTAAAGAGAACGCACCCCAGAACGCGGATATTTTGCAATTCGCATGGATGCGTAAAGATACTCAATGGAAAACCATTGCGTCGACACAAACATCGATGCTCGAAGGTACAGACCAACTTAAATTTCGAAAGGAAAACGCAAAACTTGCCCTTGTTCGAATACAATCGAAAAATAGTAATCTTTTTTGCGGTGACCGACTTGGGGTTTATAAAGTGTTTAACCCAAAAGATGACACATTCGAAAGCAAATTGAGATTGGCGTCTTTGTTGAAAGACGCGCAGAAGTTAACACCTACTGTCCCAGCTTCGACGTATGTACCCAGCTTTTTTTACTCACGATTTAGCCAATGGTCATACGCAAGTTCCAAACGAAACCATGTCCCAAATGGGACATTAATTCGCCCCGATAAATTGGGCGACGGCTCTCTGAAGACCTTCTGGTCGCAGGGACGAAGAGAAAGTAATCGAGGAGAATTCGTTACTACCCGGCTCAATGATGCGCTCAAAGTGACGGGTTTTCGTATCTTCCCCGGCGCAGGAACTTCCGAAGAATCATTTCTCGCCAATGCTAAGCCGACAAAGATTTTGGCCAGTCTCTCTAATGGAACTCGATTTCAAATTGAACTCCCCGGTTTGAACTTTGAAACATTAAAAAAATCTGGCGGACTCGTTGTTAACTTTCCAAAGCCGATTCGTTCCTCTTGTCTTAGTTTGGTCATACTAGAATCAACTCTGAGCTCCGGACCAACATCGATAAGCGAAATATCTCCCATGACAGATCTGGACGGCCGAACGAAAAGTATCGCAGCGTCGGTGGTCGTCGAGCGATTACTTGGAGTCAATCAACCGCGAATCAATCGAAAACTCGCCCAGTTGATGCATCCCATTCGCAACGAATTAGCAACGATTCTAACTGACACGCTGAGGACAGGATCGGATGCGGATCGAAAAAGAATCATTCCGCTCTTACGTGACCTCCCGTCCGACACCGCACTTCCTATCCTCGTTCAACTTTTCGAAGATCTGCCAGTCAAAGACCCTTCATATAGAATGTTGAAACCTCTTCTCGCCGCCCATGCTACTTCGGGCCCTGCACTCATTGAAATCTACGAAAACAGGCAACCTAAAAACACCAAAAAACAGATTGATCTCATCCGCCTTCTCGGTCGGACGAAAGGTAACGCTGGCCCCACCACGCTACTGAAATCAATTGGTGTGGGCGATTTAGATCTTCGTCATGAAAAAATACGCTCGATTGCAAGAGGCGGTGAAACGATGTTGTTACCCTTATTTTCCATAGCGAATAAAAACCAGAACACGCCACAAAGTGAAGATGCATTGACGACAATCAATAAAATCTCAAAACATCTTTTTCGAAAACAAAAGGGAAAACTGACCAATCAGAAAATAACGAATATTTTCGAAAAAAGTAAAACCAGAAAGCTCCGTGCTTTAGCTGCGAAAACCGCGAGTTATTTTTCCTTCGATGGTGATTTCGATTTTTTTCAAAAACTACTATCGAACCAGGATCCTTTTATTCGAAAATTTGGCGTTCAAGGTATGACCTACTTAGCGACTGAATCCTCACGACTATCCTTGGAAGAGGCTTTAAGAGATCCATCTCCGGATGTCCGTATCGAGGCAATACTTGCACTTTCAAAAAGGAAGGACCGTACAAAAAGTACCACTGCAATTGTAGGGTTCGTGGAAAGGGAAAAATGGAAACAAGGTTTACGATTAGGGTGCGCCACACTATCTGAAGTTGGAAACGAGATTGCTTTGAAGACACTAGGTGGATTGGTAATTCGTAACCAACCCAACGCGTCCGCTATCGCAGCCCGCGAGATGGTAAAAACGCGACGCGCTCTTCCTTTCTTGCAGATTGAGAAGCTTCTGATGAACCAAAAGACGGACCTTAGATTGATATTCACATTGATTGAAATGTTAGGACTTAATACGAAAGAAACAAACGAAAAACTTCTTCTAAAAGTAATTACAGATAAAAATTTTCTAGAAAAGCATGACGAGCGTTCTCGGTATAAGATTAAAAAACGAGCCATATTTGCATTAGGTCGCCAACAGTCTCGAACCGGCGCGGACGCCCTATTTGACTTATTACAAATCGAGCCTAACGGTAGTAAAACACAAGCAACAATTCTACGAGCATTCGCATTCCAAAACGACCCCTGGGTGCTACGTGAACTAAAAAATTTCGGTGGTGGTATGTCGGCGTCTACGAAAGGTATTTTCCAAGAAACGTTGGACGCGATCCAGAGACGAATCGACATCAAGAAATTGTCCGATTCGATCGACGAAACACCTTAAGTGAATCAGTTTCTTAATTCCCCAAAAACCATTTTGTGAGTCCGGATTTTCGATATAATTCTTCCGGTATTTTAGATTCAATCTTTGCGTGTAAGTCTGGTAAACGAGACCAATGCACTCCCATTTTATGATGGTGGGCGGTGTGATAGCCCAGGTTTCCCGTAAACACATTAAACATGCGATTAAGATTATTATAAGACGCTGAAAATTCATCGTCGGTATCTAACCCAGCGTGGTGACCGTAGGTTGCGTATGCCGTAAAAACCAAACTCGTAATCATTGGCAAAACGAATATAAACAAAGCCGCGAACGGTTTATAAATCATTAGAAGAAAGACGAAAACGAAACAGATAGTACTAAAGACCAAGAAGATCTTTTGCTGTTTTGGGTATTTTCTACCGACAACGTATCCCCTCGGGTAGGCGGTTAGGGCGACAGAAAGCGTATAGTAGAGAGGGCCCATTTTTTCGCCGTCGCTGTGCTTCCATCGACTTTCATCTTTTTCCTGGTCCATAAAATTTAAATGATGTCCGAGAACATGATGCAGACGCCAAAGATGGGTTGTCACTCCGGTATGAAGTGCATAAAAAAATTCTAAACCTCGATTCAGAACGTCATTGCGAAAAGTAAAAAGATGTTGGTGATGGTGGTTCCAAGCAGAAATAGCCGCTTTGGGCATAATCATTAACGCGTAATAACAAACGAAAAACCAAATATCGTTGACGATAAAAAACACTACAAAGTCGGTTAAACTCAAGCCCAGAATAATAGCCACTGGAATTCGATCCTCTTTGTATCGAAAGAATCTTCCGTGCTTCGCTTTCGTTGGTGTAACCATCTTAGGGCTCGCTCAGCTAAATACTCAGTCCTAATAGAGTACCTTGCTCAATTGCTAATTTAGCGTCCAGTTTGGAGGCGTTACCCGCACCTCCAATGACATGATAGTCGTCGTTTACAAATTCGTTTAAAGGAATTTGCCCGGCGCAGATCACGATATCGTCGGCGTCGATAACGCGTTTTTCGCCACCCACAAAAAGGTGTAAGCCTTGGTCGTCAACTTTGATGTATTCGCACTCCGATAACATTTCTACTTTTTCTCTTTTGAGTTCGGCACGATGTATCCAGCCCGTCGTCTTTCCAAGATTCCTTCCGAGTTTCCCCGGGCGTCGCTGACATAAGAAAAGTTCACGATGCGGCGGCTGTGAAATTGGATCTTTTAGACCTCCTCTATTTTCCAGTTGAGTATCAATGCCCCAAAGATCGAGAAATTCCTTCTCGCTCGTGTTGGCATCTTTCAGCAAAAATTCGGCAACATCAAAACCGATACCTCCTGCACCGATGATCACCACTTTCTTTCCAATTTTTTTCCCCCGAATGACGTCGATATAAGACGACACTTTCTTATGGTTATAGCCTGGAAAAGAAAGTTCGCGAGGAACTATACCGGTAGAAATTACGACTTCATCAAAGTCCAAAAGCATCGATGCGTCGGCTTCTACACCCAGCTTTAACTCAACATTCCCAAGTTCGAGTCGTCTTGAAAAATAGCGAATCGTTTCTTTGAATTCTTCCTTCCCGGGGATCTGTTTAGCGAGATTAAACTGTCCCCCTAACTCCTCCGATTTTTCAAAAAGAGTTACCTGATGACCGCGTTCAGCCGCGGTTGACGAAAACGCTAACCCTGCTGGCCCCGCGCCGACGACCGCTATTCTTTTTGCCTTTTTTGCAGGACGAATTTCAAGCTCTTTCTCTCGACATGCGAATGGATTTACCAAACACGTCGCTTTTTTATTTTCAAAAACATGATCTAGACATGCTTGGTTACACGCGATGCAGGTATTAATTTCTGCCTCTCTGCCCATCTCAGCCTTGATGACCCACTCGGGGTCGGCGAGGAAGGGACGAGCCATAGAAATCATATCGGCGGCACAGTCGGCCAAAACCGCCTCAGCCGTTTCCGGCATATTGATTCGATTGGATGTGATTAGAGGAATAGAAACTTCTCCCATGAGTCTTTTCGTCACCCAAGCAAAACCGCCCCTCGGGACCATGGTTGCTATCGTTGGGACGCGCGCTTCGTGCCAGCCGATTCCAGTATTGATAATGGTTGCCCCCGCTTCTTCAACTCGCTTAGCGAGCTCGACAACCTCCTCCCAGGTGGAACCATCTTTAACAAGATCGATCATAGAAAGGCGGTAGATAATAATAAAGTCCGGCCCAACCTTTTCGCGCACCGCACGAATAATTTCTAGAGGAAAACGAATTCTATTTTTATAAACACCACCCCATTCGTCGGTTCGTTTGTTGGTCTTTGAGACGATGAATTGATTAATGAGATAACCTTCGGACCCCATAATTTCTACGCCATCGTAACCGGCTTTTTGTGCGCGTCTGGCGCATTTGGCAAAATCTTTGATTGTTGCTCGCACACCTCGTGAACTTAGCGCTCTCGGAGCAAATGGCGAGATAGGTGATTTCAACTTACTCGCCGATACCGCGAGAGGATGATAGGCGTATCGCCCAGCATGCAGAATCTGCATCACAATTTTGCCCCCTTCTTCATGAACAGGATCGGTAACGCCGCGATGTTTCATCACTTCGATTTTATTGTTCAACGTCGAAGCAAAAGGTTTGGTCCAACCCGCGATATTTGGGGAGATTCCGCCGGTTACGATGAGTCCAACACCGCCTTTGGCTCTAGCGGCGAAATAGGCCCCCAGTTCATGCATCGGGCCTACGCTTTCTTCGAGGCCAACGTGCATGGACCCCATCAAAATTCGATTATTTAAGGTCGTAAAGCCAAGATCTAAAGGCGAGAATAAATGTGGGTACTTGTCGTGTTTTTGCATGTTCAGAACCTAGTGAAGCAGGCCTAAAATCACAATGCTGTTTAACAATCCTCGGCGAAAAACGTTGCGAAAAGGTCTTTCAGGTTGTAGATTTGAGACAACTAAAGGTTCAGAACATCATGAGTGACGATTTCAAGAATAAAAGACCACCGACTATTCCTTCCGCTACGAAACCTCTTAATCGGAGAGGTATTGAGAGAAATTCGGGAACAATGAATTCAGCTCCGACGAGTTCCAGTTCTCCTGAACCCATGACCGCCCCCGAACAAAAATTCAAAGCTAGCCCTTCAGGTTTTACGACGGATCTGAGCGCTTCCTTTCAAGCAGTTGTGTCAAAGAAGCAATCCGATTCAGACACGGCCGACGACGGAGAGTTCGAAGTATCTCCTAAAGTGCGTGCTATCTACGGAGCCAGTGCTTTTTTTGGCGCAAGCATCGTTGGGCTATTCCTTGGTTTTCTAAATTCAGCACTCCAGGGAGTAGATATCTTAGCCGAACTCGGTACCGCGATCGAAATCACATTGTGGTTCGCATCATTCGTAGGATTATTGGGCGCGCTTATGCCCAAAGAGTTCGAACAAATTTTTGAAAATATTCGGCAAAAGATCGAAGGATAAATTTTGTTGACTTAGTTCTAGTCTGTACAGAGACGCGCTTCCCTTTTGCCAAAATTTCCTTTCCAAACTTTAAGTCTAAAACAATTTCCTTCCTGATTTGAAATCGGGAAGGGTTGCAGTGCCGATCCCACTTCGCTTCCCGAGGGAAGTTTGATTTTGGTTCCGGCGCTAATTGACCTTTCTGAATCAGAAAAGGAACCGCCGCCGAAACGGGCCGTTTTTCGGGGGCCGCCACGTTCAATGTCTCCATCCCCAACTCGAACAAATACCTCCGCACAACGCGATTGAAAGGCAGCGTAATTCCTTGAACCCACTTGTAAGGTTTGAGAAACATATTTTGAGAAAAAGGGATTGATTGGTAAACGTTGCCTTCCAAAACGCAGACCCTTTGAAATCGCGGTCGGACTAAAGACGGTGTCGGTCATCGAAACATCCATGCCGCGAACAGGTACGTAACTGGTCCCCACAACATCGCTTTCGAGGTCGACTTCTAATTTGAATCCAGAAACAAAAACATAAGCTTTTCCATTTTCTTCTAGAATACCAAGTCCAGGCAGTAACCGGGTAGAGACACCAGGCGCCAGTTCGACGCTATGTGATCGAGTAACAACTGGCGCTATCTCGGTCGACCTTACCCAAAAACGTATCTTGAGATTTCCCACGCGTTCTAAACCTTCTTGATGACAATGAGGCAAGTTTACTGATTCAGGAATCGTTTCAACCTGAACCCAATCGCCATCGCTTTTCAACTTTCGAAAGGTGAAAAAAGAGGTAACGTTTCCATCGGGGAATCGACGCTCTACTCTTTTCTCGGCGCTTCGAACTTTTCCCTCCGCCTTTTTACGCTTTTCCCGAAGCTTACGAACCTTATCTCTTTCTCTTTTGAGAACATCGTTTTTACGCTTAAGCACCGCTTTTTTCTTTGCACGCTCCTTTTGTTTTTTTGTTAACTTTTTCTTCTTTTTCTTTTTGGATTTTTTCAGCCTTTTCTTTTTTTTTGCAGCGCGTTTTTTTTTGAGCTCAGCCTTTTCGCGCTCTAACCTTTTTTCTCTTTCACGCTTGAGTTTTGCTTTTTCGGCTTCTCGAATACTTCGTTCCTCTTTTTCGATTGAAGACTCGAATCTTTGATGCTCTTTGGCGGTAATGAACTGAATGTAGTCACCGTCGATATCTTTTTCGAAGTATAGGGGGGTTGTTTTATGAACCACGACGTAGGCCTGCGTTCCATCGTCATCTTCGGATGGTTCCGAATAAGAACTGTCGCTTTCCTGCAAGTAGGTGGACCCGTTTTCTGATGCGATTCGTTCTGAAACCGGTGCTTTTGAGCCACATCCTGAAATAAAAAACAGGGTTAGAAGTAAATAGCGCATGAAATCCTTTAAAATGTCTTTTAGATTTTCGTCTAAGCACGCCAGATCCGTCAACGAAAATGTTCGGTATGACATCGATGTCCGAAAAAAGACGCGCTTCTATGCTCATTTTTCCGTAAATCGACCCAAATCCTAGTGAATCCCCACCTGGCACAAAATCTGCTCTATCTGAGAATACGGGCATCATGCCTAACAAGCGTCATTTTCGACGCTTTTTGAAAAGGAAAAAAATGCGTAATAAAATCTTAGCAATTTGCAGTGTCGCCATGTTAGCTCTCGGCGCTTGTGGAGGAGAGAACGACGAATCGAATAACGATTCGAGTGGTTCCAATAACGCCACCACGGTAGGATCGAATAATGGCTCGTCGAGCGGATCAAACAACTCGACTGGTGTTTCAAACAACGGTTCGTCAAGTGGATCAAACAACTCGACTGGTGTTTCAAACAACGGCTCGTCAAGTGGATCAAACAACTCCACTGGTGCCTCCAATAATTCAAGCACTGGCGGAACGACCACCGGTACGACGGGCGGCTAGCCCAGAATAAGCCCCATCATCTCCACTCAACTCAGACCAAATAGATGCTTAAAACTGACCGCAAATGTGTCGGTTTTTCGATGTCCTTATTTACGCTCTAACACCAAAGTCTTCAGCTGGCGCAACTTCGTCAATATCTATATAGGTCCAACCCTAAGCTTTGAGGGAATGAATATGAAAAAACATGGTGGCGATATCATAGGGGACTTTTTGGGATCAAAGGGCGTAAAACAGCTCTACACACTTTGCGGGGGACATATTTCCCCGATTCTCACGGGTGCCAAAAATGTCGGTATCGAAATCGTGGACGTAAGGGATGAGGTGTCCGCCGTCTTCGCCGCAGATGCAAGCTCTAGAATGACGGGAATCCCTGGTGTCGCAGCAGTAACAGCTGGGCCGGGAGTCACGAATACCATCACGGCGATCAAAAACGCGCAAATGGCCCAAAGTCCACTTATCCTATTAGGTGGCGCAACAGCAACTATCCTAAAAGGAAGAGGATCACTTCAAGATATTGACCAAATGGCATTGATGGAACCCGTGACAAAATGGTCGGTCCGTGTGACTAAAATAAAGTCCCTTATTCCTACCCTCGAAAAGGCATTCGAAGTTGCGACCCTTGGCGTACCCGGTCCGGTCTTCGTCGAAGTTCCAGTCGACATCCTCTATCCCGAAGCGACTGTCAAAGATTGGTATATGAAGGAAGCAGGCCTCGAAAAAGCAACAGGTCTGGGCGCGAAAGCCCTGAAGCTTTATCTGAAAGCACATCTAAAACGACAATTTCATCAACCCCATATTGCCGTTGATATCAGCCCTCCCCAACCCTTCAATTCGCTATTTGATACGACCATCAAGAGCGCGGTCAAAGATACGATCAGAGCGCTGAAGAAAGCGAAGCGTCCGGTCCTCATCGTTGGTAGTCAGGCGCTTGTAAACTATTCTAAAAGCGAAGCGAACGAACTAAGCGAGTGCATCGAGAGCATCGCGATTCCGACCTTTTTAGGTGGTGGCGCCCGGGGTCTATTAGGACAAAAAAACGAAATCCAATTTCGCCATAAGCGTAGTGCTGCTTTGAAAAAAGCAGACCTTGTCATCGTGGCAGGATTCCCATTTGATTTCCGACTAGGATACGGTCAGAAGATCAATAAAAAGGCAACCGTTGTCTCCGTCAATTTAAACGAAGACGACCTCAAGAAGAACAGAAAACCAACCCTTGCGTTACTCGGTCATTCCGGAGATTTTCTCGTAAAATTATCGCACTGCTTAGACGGCGCGACCCAAGATCGCGAGCCGTGGTTCAATACGTTAAGGGACCGAGAGAAACAACGTGACGACGAAATAGAAGCACTAGCGAAAAGCAAATCCGAACTCATCAATCCAGTCGGTTTATTTTCAGAGATCGAAAAACAAATGGACGAAAACTCAGTCATCGTAGTCGATGGGGGAGACTTTGTGGCAACGGGATCCTATATCGTCCGTCCTCGCCGGCCCCTTCAATGGCTCGATCCCGGCGTCTTTGGGACACTCGGAGTGGGCGGAGGTTTTGCGATTGGCGCAGCAAAATGTAGACCTGATGCTGAGATTTGGTTATTCTACGGTGACGGTTCTAGCGCTTATAGCCTGGCTGAATTTGACACCTATGTTCGTCATGGACTCGCCCCGATCGCAGTGGTCGGTACCGATGCCGAATGGGCGCAAATCGCCCGCGAACAAAAGCAGGTATTGAGAGATGATGTTGGAACGACACTCTTGAGAACCGACTATCACATCGTCGCTAAAGGATTCGGTGGCGAGGGCTTACTCCTCAAAGACCCCAAGAAGATGGCAAGCGTTATTAAAAAAGCTAAAAAACTAGCAACCGAAGGGAAGCCCGTGCTTATCAACGCTCATCTTGAAAAAAATGATTTCCGAGAGGGGTCGATTTCAATTTAGTCATAACGAGAATTCAAAGAGTCAAAAAAAAGCGGGCTGGAACTCACGAATCCATTTGAAAAAATTTAGTTTCTCCTTTAGGGATCGTGTTTAGGTTAAATACAATTATGGAGTATGATATGAAAACCTTAACGATAAAAACATTCGCATTTTGTTCCTTGGTAGCCCTTGCTTCTTGTGGTGATAGTAGCGCGGAAAGTAATGAAGTTGAAATTTCCATGAACTTCTCTGCCGTCGTTGGCGGTAAAGACGCTGATTGCAATACCGACTATGTTGTAGGCACAAAAGATACTACCGCAAAGCTTGCCGATGCTCGTTTTTTCATCTCCAACATAGAACTTAAAAGTAGTGACGGTACGTGGGAGTCCGTCGCGCTCAACACCAACGACTGGCAGTATAACGATGTAGCACTTCTAGATTTCGAAGACGGGAAGGATGCCTGTAAAGATAGCGGAACACCAGAAATGAATAAGTCGATCATCGCGACTGTGCGGTCGGGAACATACACCGATTTAAGATTTTCGCTTGGTGTCCCTTTTGAACTCAATCACATCGACAATGCCACCGCACCGGCTCCCCTTAATACCCCCGGTATGTTCTGGGTATGGCAAGGTGGTTACAAATTCGCTCGCGTAGATTGGCTAGTGACAGGCGGCGAGGTTCCACGTTTTAATACACATCTTGGTTCTACGGGCTGTGAGTCAGCCGCGAAGACAACTCCACCGCAAGCACGTTGTAAAAACCCAAATATGCCAACCTTCGAACTACCTATCTCAGACTTCAAAAACATCAGTGTGGCTTTCGATCTTGAAACCTTGATTGCTAAAACCGACATGAGCGCCAATACGATCGACAGCCCTCCGGGATGTATGAGTTCACCCATGGATGGGTCAGATTGCGAAGGAATTTTTGATACGCTTGGAATGAGTTTCACCTCAGGAACATGCGAAGACAACTGTTCTGGTCAAACCGCGTTTACGGCGGCGAACTAACGAGTATGAAATCGTCGATTTTCCTTCCCTGCGCGATCCTTTGGCTAACGTTGTTCTCTTTTTTGGGATGTGAACCAGACGAAGAAACCACCGTCGATGCCATCAACCTTTCCTTCCCGACCGGATTTCCAGAGCCTAAAATCCCAGAAGACAATCCACTCACGGTTGAAAGTATAGAACTTGGGCGCCATCTTTTCTACGATACGAATCTTTCGTCGAATACCAAACAAGCGTGCGCAACATGTCATCTCCAAGAATTTGCGTTTTCAGATGGAAAGAAAACGCCGGTCGGTTCAACAGGCCAGCCTCTAACTCGTAACTCCCAGCAGCTCACAAACGCGGCCTATAACGGAACCCTAACTTGGGCAAACCCCCTACTCAAAGATCTTGAAACACAGATTCTCATACCCATTTTTGCCGAATTACCGGTTGAACTAGGCGTAACGGGGAGTGAAGACGAAGTCCTATCCCGCTTCGCAGACAATGCACAATATCAACAACTTTATGCGGATGCGTTTCCCGGACAAGCAAATCCGGTCACGTGGCCGAATACTGTTAAGGCACTTGCATCTTTTGTGAGGAGCCTCGTCTCGGGAAATTCTCCGTTTGATAAACTTACTTACCAAGACGATCCGTCTGAGATGTCCGAATCGGCCCTTCGAGGGATGGACCTCTTCTTTTCTGAAACCCTCGAATGCCACCACTGCCATGGTGGATTTAACTTCACAGAATCAACTGTGCATTCAGGTTCGGTTTTTGATTCGTCCAAGTTTCACAATACCGGACTCTACAATGTGGATGGGTTTGGTTCCTACCCGGTAAATAATCAAGGACTATTTGACGTGACCTCAGTACTTGAAGACACCGGACGATTCCGAGCCCCGACTTTACGAAACGTCGCGGTCACCGCCCCCTTCATGCACGATGGTAGCGTGGCAACGCTTGAAGAAGTGATTCGACTCTATGAAGCGGGGGGGCGAAATATTGAATCGGGAGATCTTTCAGGCGATGGAAGAAAAAATCCGTATAAAAGCGGATTTGTAGCCGGGTTTACTATCACAGATCAAGAACGAAACGATTTGATTGAGTTTTTAAAGAGTCTGACGGACGACGAATTCTTGAACAATCCCGCCCACAGCGATCCTAACCCATAAAAATACACTATCCTCTTTTATAATCACTATTTCTTTTTACCTCCTTTCTTCGTTCCTCTTTTCGCTTTCTTCCGATGTTTCAGCTTTTTTGAACTTCCTTTTCGAATATTTTTCTGAACGCGAACTTTGAGATCTTCGGGCACATCAAAGGAAGAAAAACCCATTTCTTCCTCTGCGGTTTTTTCATAACCCAGCGTTTTTGAATTACTCGATTCATCTTCAAGCTCAACCATGCCACCCCATAATTCGTGCGCCTCTACTTCAACATTCGCCGGAAATAGGGTTGGCTTATAAATACGCTTAAACCAATAAAGTGGAAGACTAAGAGAAGCAGTCAAAAAGAATGACAAGATCCAAAATAACTCTTTATTGAGCGAACGAAAGGGATGTCGAATGACGTGGTACGCAAAATATAAGATTGCTATGAACGCGATGAGCAATGGCGCCCAAGGTATCCAAGCTGCCGTGGGAAAGAAGTAACTGGCGATAGTACTTCCTAAGAATGCTAATATCGGGGCTATTGATAGAAACAAAGTCCAAACGCGTTCTGTATCTACCTTGTGCTCACCTCGCGTCTTTTCCAGGTAGGGAAGCAAAACGCCGACGAACCAATAAATAGGCAACGAAAGACAACAGGTAAAAGCAAAAGAGATTGTGAAGAATAAATTTAGAATGTCCGGGAGCGATTTATTTTGACTAGCGTGTATACCAAATATGAGAACCGATATTGCGGAAAGCCCGACTTGCCATGGTGCAAAGTTGAATGGGAGGCCGACAACTTTATTTAGAAAAAGAGGGGCGAAAGGAAGAACAGAAAGAAACGCCATCTCCACGACGAAGAAGGCGTCTTTTGTCCTAAACGATAGCGACCGCTGAACTCTTTGACGTATTTCTTTGAATTCCCGCCGTGCTATATCTAACCAAAATTTTTCCACTTCCAAACGACCTTGGACTCTTTGTAGTACGAGGAGAGCCCAAAGAACATGATAACAGAGGTTCAACCCTGGACAAGCGGGGAAAACACTCGGGGCTTATTGTCGGAAAACGATTCGAACGGCGAGTAAGAAAGTTATTTATTGACGCGCTTAGTAATGGCTTTGCGTTTCTTCTCTTTTACGGCCTTCTCTTTTCGTTTGCGAACATCTTCTCCAACAACCGCATCGCCGAAGCGTTCGTAATTAACCAACCAGCTTGCGGCATTTTTCACATAACGCGCAGTACCGGCTTTTTCCCAGGCAATATAGAGCCGAGTAAAACCGCCGTCTAAAATCGCTTTCCGTTTTTATTGTAAACTGCAGTGACCAAGTTTCCGGCCGAACCATATAAAATAGGCTCAAGATCTTTGGTCTTACGAAGCGTTGCAATCGTGTCGCCCTCGTACATAAACTCCAAACCTGTCGTAATATCATGACCAATCTTTAATCCTTTCTTTTTGTTTTTGAAGTCAGCATCTACAACCTGGCCGCCAGATAAATTCCCATCCATCCCGGAACCCAATAAGGCCTCAGCGACAACATTAGCGTCTGCGTAAAAGGGTTCATTGTCTCCCCAAATGTAAACGCCTTTCCCACTATCGAAAAATTTATTAATAAGTTTTACATGGCCCTTACTGAGCTTTCTAGTACTTCCCGAAATCAACCAAAGCTGACATGCTTTTTCTAATTACTTCTCGAACTCCTCTACACTTGTAGGATTATTAAACCAGCGGTAAACGGAAAACCCCTTCTCGGCTAATGCTTTCTTGGAAGAGAAAAATCAAAATCCAATGAAACATACAAATGTAGAACTGCGACAGTCTGACCGTCAAAAGCTCCATCGACCGCTAGATCGTGAGCACTCCCGCGTGCGTTACCATGTTTATTCTTTTTCACCTTTTGGCGCACGATGCGAGTTTTCGTTTTTCAAGTGTTCTTATCGTCATAGCTTTCCTCAGCTATTTGGGTCTTCAGGGCGTTCTGTCCGCGTGATTGAGAAAACTGAGCGAAGGCAGGAACACTAAAACACAAGAGAAAAAGAAGAACACTTAGTGTACGAAACATAAAAACTCCAAAATAGATTTAACAAATCAATGATGAAGCTTTTAACGGAGAGCACCGAAAAAGGAACTATTTAATTTTGATGCGCTTGCGCCCAAGTTTCTAATTTCGGCGACACTTGGAGAAAAAGATTATATCCGTTTACGAACGTACCCAACGCTCCTTCTCTTGCCACGATTCCAAAATACTTATTTTCGAAATCAATAAAGGGGTAGGATCCATAGGCCCCTGGAGAGGACACGCGTTGACGCCCCTTACAGTCAAACGTAGCCGAATGACACTCAATCCAATTCCCAAAACCATAGTGCCAATCTTCGCCGGTACCGGCTTGGGCCGGTGATGCATCGTCAGGGATAATTGCCCCGTTATTTTGGTCACGCGTCATCATCTCAATGAGTTCAGGCGTCAGAATTTCATTACGAAACATCGCACGCAAAAACGAGAAGTACTCAACAGCGGTCCAATGCATACCGCCAGCGAGTCGAGGATTCGTGGTAGATGGGAGGTCGAAAACGGACGTAGGAAAGAGTCCGGTCCTCATTTTAAAATCAGAAAAAAGCGCCGCCCAAGATTCAAAACCGCCTGCCGAAATTGCCATCGCACCGGCGACTTGCATGTGGTTAGAAGAATAATAAAACTCATTACCGGGCGTCGTGGAACCTGAATTCAAGGCCGCAATTTCTAGCACACAATCATCAAAATCTTCGCGAGATTGATTCACACAACCCGCGTTGGTATTTAAGCCAGACGTAAAAGCTAGCAAGTGCCTTAACTCAATCTCACTGAGATTCCCGGCATCCGGCCAACCGTTAATATGGTCTTGAGGATTGGCCTCAAGTGTTAGCTTACCCGATTGCACTACCGATAAAATCACGGCTGCTGTGACCCACTTAGACGTCGACGCAGACTTATAAGATGTAGAAAATGTGGATGCGCCAGTGCTATGTGAAAACTGCATTCCATCTTCAGTCTCGGCTAAGAAGGTGAACTCGACGTCAACTTCAGCAAGGTCTAAATCAGAACGAATTTCGTCAAGAAGGGTTTCGTTGGTGGTTTGCGTGGCGTTATTGGTCGCGACGGTTTGATTATTACTACTTGTTCCGCCCGTCGTTGTTCCGTTGTTAGACACACCTATATTCGAGGTGCCGTTGTTAGAGGAAATCGTCTGGCCGTTGTTATTTAGTGCCCCGTTATTGTTCTCATCTGCATCTTTTCCGCAGCTGACGAGAGACATAAATAAACAAATAAAAAGAAGGTTTTGAAAATTTAACATCGGCAACTCACTATGTCAGGAAGTTTTAGTAACGATACCCACCTCCGACTAGAAGAACAAATGGGCCGACGCTTTAGTAGCTAAGACGATCGTCTTTAATAAGACATCACTCTGTTCGGAGAAGATTCATTAAGTCCATTAACGCCAAGTCATTTCCGAGAGGGATTTGAGTAGGATTGATGCGCCCATCCATACCTCCGTTCTCGAGCTTAAGAACACCTCGGGGACATACGGCAGCACAAATCCCGCAACCCACGCAACTGGAACGAATGATATTTTCTCCCTTTTGGGCGTACGCTCGAACGTCAATTCCCATTTCGCAAAAGGTGGAACAATTCCCACAAGAGATGCATTGTCCGCCATTGGTGGTAATTCTAAATTTGGAAAACAGTCGTTGTTGAAAACCCAAAATGGCGGCCATAGGGCAACCAAAACGACACCAAGAACGATTCCCTAAAAGTGGGTATAGCCCCGTTCCGATGACTCCAGAAAAAATAGAACCGATGTAAAACCCATAAGCCGTACGCACGGTAGTCGACTTTATGAAAAAGACTTCATTAGTCGTCCCAGTGAAAAACAATACGAGCAAAGCGGCTATCGTTAGACCAAAACCGATAGCGCCAAACTTAGCATCTTTTCCAAGTTCTTTATGTTTGAAGATCATGGTCGCCGCAAAAACAACGGATAAAAATCCGATGACGAACGATATAAAGACGCCTTTTGTAAACCAGGATTGCGCGCTGTCGGTTCCCAAATAACTGTAAATAACGCCTGTTGTCATGACGATGGAAAACACAAGAACGGTGTGAATTAACCAGCGTTCAATGTTCCATGCTACCATCGTTTTTGATGAAAGCTGACGGTAAGAATCGCCAGCGGTTTCGGCCAGCCCTCCGCAACCACACACCCAAGAACAATACCATCGCTTTCCGAATTTATAGGTGAGTACGGGGGTAATCACGAAGGTGGAAAAGACGCCGAAAAAGATAAACGCGAGCCCTATATTTCCGTTGGCTAAAAAGCCTTGAATCGACCAATCGTCGAAGAAATAATAATTAAGAGGCCACACATTTTTCAGATCGTAATAGGGAAGCGTTGAATTCATTCGGTACATAAATTCGGGAATGAGATAGGCGAATCCCAACTGAAAAAACATCACCGATACGGTTCTTATTTGTTCATATCGATTGTGACGATATTTCAAAATAAATTTGTATCCGAAGACAAGGATTAAAACGGTGTATAAGGTTCCGTAAACGAACCATTGACTTGCCGGCCGCCCAGAAAGAAGCTGACTAAGTGGGTCAAACAAGGCCACGAGTCCGGTATTGGGCGCATTGTCCCCTAGCCCTAAATAGGCTGGATAGAAATATAACACGATGTAAAAAGCCGTTAAGAATATTCCGGTCGCCCAACCTAACACTCCGCGCGAAGTCGAGGACCGAAACCAAACGCCATCATTCTTGATGCCTGGTAGTTTTTTTAGATAGGCGTCACGCGAAAAGACGATAACCCCAAGAGAAATAAGTCCCAAGGCTAAGCATAAAAAGAGAGTCTTATTGGGAAAATTGACGTTGAAGGTTGCTAAAAGAAGAATCACCAATCCAACAACGGATTGGGAAACGCCGATTTTTTGGACAGTGGAAAGAGCCGGAGCATCAGGAGTTGCCAAGGACATACTTTGTTGTATGCTCATGCTGCCTCCACTTGGGCTTCATTCTTAAATGCCGAAATAATATCGGATTCAAAATGTTTAAAAAATTCGGGGTCAAAATTAGCATCGCAGAGATTTTCAATGACATAATCTACATCTCGACGCTCGTTTAACCAAGTATCAAAAACCTGGTGGCGCATACGGATACCAAAAGTGTTGATTCCCAAAAAACGACGACTCGAGGAATCGTAACACACCGTGACACACTTCGTGTCATCTGCGTGCTTCCAATGAAAATGTGCCTCACCTTCTCTCGGTTTAGAAAATACCCATCCGTAGGTTTGGTATTCGATGTCGAAAAATTTCGCAGAATTAAACCAATGCCCCGGTTTGTATGCGATACGGTTATCACAAATGGTCTGCGCCAAGGTCTCTCCCATCATACGTCCGGTATACCAAACGGCCTCTATAGGTCGACGTTCTCCGATGCCTTCATGTTGTTCTGCGCAATCACCGATTGCATAAACGCTCTCGATATTGGTTTCCAAAAATCGATTGACCAGCACGCCTCGTTTGGTTTCGATTTCTGAGTCTTTGAACACGTCAATATTCGGCGAAACTCCAGCCGTTAATCCTACGAGTCCGCACGGGATCTCCTCACCTGTCTCTTGGAGAATAACCGACTTCACTCTTCCGTTTTCGTCTGAAGTTATCTCCTTAAGATTGGTGTTCAGACGTAGATCAATATGATGATTAAAGATGTGGCGATTGATCATTTCGCTTTCGCCGGCTGGAAGCACACCATTCCAGAAGCTAGACTCCCTAACCAAAAAGGTTACCGGGATCTTACGGCTACTCATCATCTCGGCCAATTCTATCCCAATCAGTCCGCCACCTACAATAACGGCGCGCTTACAGATTTGATTGTTCGGAGCATAGGCCTCGATCGCCTCGAGTTCTTGCTTATGATACATTCCTGTAACGCCTTTGAGATCTTGACCCGGCCACCCAAATTTGTTGGGTTTACTTCCTGTCGCGATAACCAAGCGATCATATTTTAACGTCGTCCCGTCTTCAAATATCAATACCTTTTGAGCGGTTTGCACTTCGCTAACCCAACCCTTTTTCAATTCAATGCGGTTCTTTTTCCAAAAATAGGCTTCGTAAGGTTGAGTGTGTTCAAACTTCATGTGTCCCATGTAGACATACATTAAAGCAGTCCGCGAAAAGAAATAGTCCGATTCTCCCGAAACGATTGTAATTTTTTTATCGGATAATTTCCGAATATGGCGCGCGACGCTGACCCCGGAAATTCCATTACCTAAAATGACGATATGTTCGTTTTCCAAATTACGCTCTCATTTTTAAATCATAATATTAGATGTGAGATTACCCCGAAGGTTCCAAAGAAATAGAATAAAAAACAAAACGATTTTTACCTATTTCGTATCGAAACTAGGAGTGTTCTAGAAACGCAGCGCCTTTAGATTCTGAATCCACGACGATCACCTTACCGCCCGATCCCATATCTGAAATCATTTGGAGGCGTAGGAGTTCTCTTGCAAAAGGATTGTCCTCAAGGATCGAGGCAACATTGGCCAATTGTTTTGCAACCTCGAGTTGGTTTTTTGCCTTCTCAACGTTTGCCGCGTTTTCGCGTTTAACCGCTTCTTCTCGCATCAATATTGTTTTGAGCTCATCGGTCATCGAAGGATCACCGATGGCAATCTGAAAACTACCGAGTCCCCATCCGTTCACCTTTGAAAGTTCCTGTAATTCTTGTGCGGCGCTTTGGGCAATTTGAGATTTATATTCAGCGAGTTGATCAATGGTGTAGGAATTTGCCGATCCAGAAACGACTGAGATGACGCTTACCCTTAACGTTTGAAACGCGTTCTCTACGTTGACCAAAGCTTGGGTCGCATTCATTACTCGGGCCGTATACCCAACCTTAATCGATGTGGGCGTTCCACCTTTGGTGATGACGTCGATATCAACCTCTTGGGTCTGAAGCGCAGTGGAAATACGCACGACGGAAGAAATAATGGGAGAAACCCAATGAATGCCAGGCTGGAGAACTTTGCCAGGTTTTCCCAATGTGAAAACTTGACCGACAAAAGGTGCGCGAATGATTGTGATTCCCATTTATTAACTCCGTATCGTTTTAGGCATCGTCGACCTAGCTTATCCTAATGTCAAGGATGGCCGCATATTGAATAGAGTGTGGCTGGCTTTTATTTATTCTTTTGATTCTATTCCCAAAGATTCAGGCTTGGTTTTGATAATGAGTCTTAAACTTTGATCGTAGGTCACATAATTCCAAACCCAGTTCAAAAAAACGAAAAGCTTGTTCTTGGTTCCCAGAATCGAAAATAGATGAACCACCAGCCACGCTGCCCAAGCGAAAAAACCACTAAAACTAAATTGAGGTAAATCCACAACAGCTCTATTTCTACCAATCGTTGCCATCGAACCTTTGTCGTTATATTTAAAGGGCTTCCACTCTTTTTCTTTTAAGGAACGCTCCAGGTTCTTAGCCAAATTCGTCCCCTGTTGGATTGCAACTTGTGCAACTTGGGGATGCCCTTTTGGAAACACATCGCTTTCAAGATATGCGATATCTCCGATGGCATAAATATTCTCAAAACCTTCTACTTTAAGGTGATTGCCCACTTTCAGACGACGTCCTTGTCCATAAGCAGAATCAGGTAAACCTGGAATCTGATTCCCGTGAATTCCCGCGGCCCAAATGAGCTTTCTAGTATGGAGTGTTTTTCCGTCGCTAAGTGTTGCAACCTTGCCATCGTAGCCAGTGACAAAAGTGTTCAAAATCACGTTTACGCCAAGGTCTTTAAGATAAGAAAGTGAGGTCGCCGAGGACTTAGGCTTCATCCCACTCAATAATCGGTCTTCACCTTGAACCAAATAAACGTCCACCTCTTCCACGTTCAATTCCGGATAATCCTTTGGAATAATGTATTGTTTCATTTCCGCGATAGCGCCGGCGAGTTCTACGCCGGTTGCGCCACCACCAACGATGACGATATCGATTAAGCTCTGACGTTCCTCATCGCTATCTACCGTTAAAGCGCTTTCCAAATCAGATAAAATCGCGTTCCGCAAAATGAGCGATTCGCCGACCGATTTCATAGGAATAGACTGTTCTTGGATGTTTCTATTACCGTAATAATTCGTCGTCGCACCGATCGCGACAACCAGGTGGTCGTAGCTACATTCACCTAAGTCACAGATTATTTTATTTTCACTCGAAACAATCTCTTCAACTTCGGCGACACGAATAAAAACGTTGTTATATTTGCGAAGCGTTTTTCTCAAAGGGAAAATGATGGAGCTGGGCTCTAAACCCGACATGGCCACTTGGTAAAACAAGGGCTGGAATTGATGGTAATTATTCTTATCAAATAGGACGACTTGATAGTCTTTTTTGGCGAGGGTTCTTGCGATTGCAAGACCGGCGAAGCCGCCACCTAAAATTACCGGGCTTAGGCGTTCTTCAAACGGGTCCCTTTTTTCATAAACACCCAGCGACCAACCCCAACATTAATCCCTTTGAATATAACTTAGAAAAAGCGGCAGAACTACTCCGTGAGGCGGGCTGGAAGGACTCCAATGGAGACGGAATTCTTGACAAAGAAATCGATGGTAAGACGATCCAATTTCAATTCAAAATGCTCGCGTATAATATGGAGCAAACCCATTTCACACTTTCGATTTATGCGGAAATATTGCGTAAAATTGGGATTGTACTGGTACCGCATTTTCTCAGTTGGACGGAAATGCAGATTCAAATGGACGAAGGAAAGTTCGATGCGTTCACAGGGGGTTGGGGTTTGAGCTGGCAAATCAATCCCAATCAAATCTGGCATTCAAATCAAGCCGATGTCGCGAAGGGTTCCAACCGCGTTCACTTCAAGAACGACGACGCTGATCGGATGATCGAAGAACTTCTCATCGAATTCGATCCCAAGAAAAGGATTCAATTAGCGCGGGAGTTTCATGCTATCGTACACGAAGAACAACCCTATACATTTTTTTATGCGCCACAAAACATCATGGCTTGGCGAAAGGGCCTAAAGAACGTTATTATAAATCAAACACGTCCACAAGCTCTCCCCTTCCCTTGGTATCTTGACGATAGCATCGGCAATGAAGGTCCTATTCGAAAATAGATTCATCCACCGACCCATTGAAAAAATGAACGACAACACAACAAATCCCGCGGAGTTAACATGTTAGCAATTGAGATCAAGAACGATATTTCGAGTTGGACCAAATGTCCGGACCCCATTCCGAAAAATCACGAAGTCCTCATCGATGTATACGCTAGTGCAGTAAATCGGGCTGACCTGGTTCAACGGGCCGGTCGTTACAATCCCCCCGAAGGCGCTTCAAAAATATTGGGCCTGGAAGCTGCAGGAGTGGTAAGGGCCGTCGGCCCAATGGTAACGACCTTAAAAGTGGGAGACCGGGTTTGCGCATTGTTGACGGGCGGAGGGTACGCAGAAAAAGTCTGCGCCCATGAACACCATTGCTTCGTCATCCCCGACGATTGGGACTTTACTTATGCGGCAGCAATCCCAGAAGTGTTCATCACCGCATACGTAAATCTATTTGAGGAAGGACGCCTTAAAAACCATGAAACCGCACTCATTTGGGCGGCTGCATCCGGTGTCGGAACGGCTGCTTTGCAACTATGCCAGAGTGAAAACATTAAAACCTTCGCAATTTGTAGCGTGTCCAAACATGAAAAAATATCTCCCTACTCGCCCGCTCATATATTTGATCGACGATCCGATGCGATCTTCGATGAGGTCGCCAAAGTCGGAAGAGTGGATTTCATTTTAGATCCGGTGGCCACGAATCTCGAAGGAAATCTAGCCCTACTCAACCGTCGAGGTCGAATGGTGATTATAGGATTACTGGGCGGGCGTGAAGCAACATTACCCCTGGCTAAATTATTAGTAAATCGACTTAGTATTATTGGCTCGGTTTTGAGAAGTCGCTCAGATATCGAGAAAAGCGAAATTATCGCGCGCTTTAAAGAACGCTTTTGGGGCAAAATAGTCGCAGGAACGGTAAAGCCGGTCATCGATTGCATCTATGACATCGAAAAAATCGATGAGGCACATCAATATTTGGCCGAAAACAAGACGGTTGGGAAAATCGTTCTAAAAGTAAGGTAAGCTAAGCTAACCCTTAAAAATTCGTGCAACCTCTTCAGCCGTCTCTATCGAAATACAACGACACCAATCCACTAAAAGAAGTTCATTACTCTTCAAGAAAGCGCCCATCTTCTCAATTTCAGCGCAAGAAGGAGCACTAAATTGATCCAAAGCGAGGACGATTATCTGATCCTCGTTTCTGAGCCCATAAAAACAAAACCCCGATTTAAGTTCGAGTGAGAAACTATTTTCAATCCGGTTATTGAGTCCTTGAAAATTAAGACCTTTATGAATTGCGCTAGGGAAGAGTCCGCATAATTCAGCCCAGCTCAGTCCCTCTGAAATGGGGTGAAGTGGTTCAGTTCTCACGTGAATCTTTGTCCACCCAGAAGCTGCCGAAGAAGTTTCGTGGATCTCCAAAATGGAAGAAAATTCGGATTCAACCGCATCGGCAAATTTAGCCGAAACATACTCCACCTGTCGCCAACCGTCGGGGTGCACCTGAAATTCCGTCCCATCCCGATCTACAGAGCCCGATTCCGGAAGTAGATCAAACAAGCTAGGTAGACTAAAAAGCATTTTGCTCGGATCCACTGACTCTACCTTACTCAATCTTAGAGTTAGAGAGCCTTGGGCCACAAATTCCGCTTGGGTAGAGGGTTGTGCATCCATTACAGCCCAGTTGGCATCATCAATATATAGTTTCGTTTCTTGGTTAAATGACGGTGGAAGCGAATCTGGCGATAAGTCCACGGTACCTATGACAGTATCTGAACGATCGTCGACAAAAGTGACATTTATTTTTCCAGACATAAACTATTTTCCTTAAAATCGTTTTCGTGATTGCATTGATAAAAGTACTTGATTAACTTCCGCTTCTCTTAAGCTTTTTCCACCGGAGTTAACATGAAGATCGGCGTTCCATCAGAGATTAAAAACCACGAATATAGAGTCGGTATGATTCCGGCAAGTGTTAAAGAATATACCACCCGCGGACATGAAGTCTTCGTTCAGGTCGGTGCAGGTTTAGGTTCAGCTATTCCTGACTCTGACTATATCGAAGCGGGCGCAACGATGCTTGCCACCGCAGATGAGGTTTGGAAAGCGGCAGAAATGATTGTTAAAGTCAAGGAACCGCTTGAAGCTGAATATGGCCGAATGCAAAACAACCAAATCATCTACACCTATTTCCACCTTGCTGCCGTCCCTTCGTTGGCATCGCCATTATTGGAAAAAAAGGTATCTGCGGTTGCCTACGAGACGATTGAAGTTAACGGTCGTCTCCCTCTCCTTGAACCCATGAGTGAAGTCGCCGGGCGTATGTCCATCCAGGTGGGTGCTCGTTGTTTAGAACGCGCCGAAGGCGGCAAAGGAATCCTCCTTGGCGGCGTCCCGGGTGTAAGTCGTGCAAAAGTTGTCGTAATTGGCGGCGGTGTTGTTGGGCTTTCCGCGGCGAAAATGGCTGTGGGTATGGGCGCAGATGTTGCCGTCCTAGATATCAACTTGGACCGTCTACGCTATATTGACGATATCTTCGGCAATAAAATCCAAACGCTTCATTCTAATCCTGTCACCATCGCCGAGCGCGTTTACGGCGCCGATCTTGTCGTCGGAGCCGTCCTTGTACCGGGCGCCAAAGCTCCGCACTTGGTAACCCGAGAGCACCTTAAAAACATGAGCGAAGGTTCCGTCGTTGTCGACGTATCAGTTGATCAAGGGGGTTGTATTGAAACGTGCAAGCCGACAACACACGACAACCCAACATACGTCGTAGACGGCGTTGTCCACTATTGCGTCGCAAATATGCCCGGCGCTGTAGCACGGACATCAACATTCGCATTGAATAACACTACACTTCACTACGGACTAAGCATCGCTGAACACGGCTTGGAAAAAGCGATGAAATCAGACCCCGCCTTGTTGAAAGGCCTCAATACTCATAATGGTCACATCACCTACAAAGCAGTTTCCGAAGGCCTCAACCTTCCTTACAAAGAAGCACTCGCCTCTTTCGGTTAAGCTCAACAGCACTCCTCAACTTCATCAGAATATGTTTAGAAAAATTCAACTTCTCAATCTCTGCAGGATTTTTTGGAGCGCCATTCTCAATTAAACACTGGAAAATGGGTCGTCAAACCCCTATACTCTTCAAATAAATTTTTTGTATTAATGAAATTCGTTTCTCCTCAACTTGGACCCAACTATGAAATCAAAACTACTCATTCTACTCGCCCTTCTTGCTTTCGGATGTGGAACTTCAGATAGCGAAAATAACGCGAATAACGATAAGAATAATTCTGCAAACAATGGCAAAGGTGACAATATTGGAGGTGATAATGAATCCCTTTGTGTCGGTGTTCGAGGCAACGGCGACCGAATTTTCTCCCATTTCGGTGCTTTGGCCAAGATTCACGAAACCTATGGTCCGATAGATGCAATTGCGGGCGGAAGTTCAGCCTCAATCACAAGTTTTATCACTGAATCTATTTACATGAACCCAACGCTACTAGATTGCGGCGGAGAGCCATGTTCGTCTGAGGTTGTCGGGAATCGCGTCGCGCTGATGCTAAAATCGGTATCGGGATATCTAGAGATTTTGGGGCAAACGGACGAAGCAGTTGCGCTTTTTCAAATCAAAGCCATTGTTGATCTCATTCAAAAAAACAAAGCCGCTATCGACGAGCTCATCTTGGGCGACAAATTCTCCGAAGCGAGAACACAGCTGCTGACAATCTTCGAAAGTGAAGAACTTAGATCTCTCATTAACCCAGAACTAGTAGCGCTCCTCCAGACGGCAAGCCCATTCCATACCAAAGATATTTGGGACTCCGTCAAAGCTTTTGGTAGTTTCAAAGTTGATAGCGATTTAATTCTCATTCGACCCGGAGTCATTTCATTTGAAGCGGTAGCAGAAAAAGTTGGACGCATCGGAACCTTCTACGCAGCAATGGGCCCCGATAATCTTGCTAAATGGGACACGTTTTTGAACGAGTGCGCTGAACCCTCAGTCGGAAAAACTTGGAACGAACTAGACGGCACCAATAAAACCAATTGCACAAGCTACTTCCGGGAGATGGCGACCGAATGGCGAACCGCCTATATCGCAGATGAAGCGAATCTGCCTACACGTTTGGACGATAAAGTGGGTACCGCGTTATCGGCCATTATCTCCACCTCTGTCATCACAGGGGAATCTGTCGCAGAATTTCAAAAGGCCCGAACAGCCTATAATAACGCGGCTCCGATCATGTTGGATGTTGATTTCGATGACGTAAAATTCGGATATTTTGGTCCAAAAACCGATCTTGCGACCATCGGAGAAAACACCGAAGGGTTTAGCGATTTGAAAACCGACAAGTTTCTCGACTTAGGTCACGCGTCATGGAGAACAGCCCTTGCATTCTCGCCGGCAGAACCGGGATTGAGCCGAGCACTAGAAATGAACGATGTCACAATGGTTTCAGCCGGTGGATGGTCTGATCTCGCACCAACAACGATTCTGAAGAACCTTAAATGTGACCAAGTTATTTTGGTCACCCGCGAAGGCGAAGTCCAAGGTGGATTTGGTCCATCGGTTGCCGGACTCCTAGGAATGGACTCTGATACCGATAACAGACTTTACGATTTGGATGGAGACAGTTCGATCAAAACCTCACTTAACGCTGCCGACGGCGTTTGGTGCACCAATTGGGACAGCGTACCCAGCGGTAATTTTGCGGGTCATTTTGCTGACGGCTACAACGCGCCTCTAGAGGCAAAGAGCGAATTTATCAAAGCTGCGGGTTATGCCAAAGCCGTTGATTCTGTTAACCGATCTGCGTGTACACCGGGCGTCGCGGCACCCGCAGTATCTGAAGACTAGATTCAAATAAGAAGCCTTCTAAGGACCTTCGCAAAAGAATAAGAAACCTACGACACCTTATCCCGAAAATGCACCGACGAAAATAATTCCGTCGCTGCCCAAGCTTGGGCATCAATTCAAAATAGGTGGCACATGAATTCCGTAGCTCATTGGTCTCATAAGATCGTCCAATTCCTTTTACCTGCAACATGCTTGTGTTGTGACCGCTTTATCGAATCCGGCGATCTCGTTTGTTCGAATTGTGAAGTGAGTCTATATCCAGTAATCGCACCCTACTGTCCCAAATGCTCGCTACCGCGAGAGAATCACGAAGGCGTAAACGCTTTATGTAAACGATGCATTTTGGAAAAGCGGTACTTTGACCAAGTTTTTGCGGCTTACGAATATGAAGCAAACATAAAGCAAATTTTTTCGCGAGCAAAGTACGGTCGACGTGAGGATACCATTCAATCCTTGGCGAAACTCGCCATCAAGCGAAATCGACTAGAGCTGCCTGCTGCGTTAAAAAAAGCGGTCTGGACTTCCGTCCCGATGCACCCTAAGGATCTGAGCTCGCGTGGATTTAACTGCTCCCGTCTGATCCTCGATGTGTTCAATCAATCAAACATCGGAAATGAGGACCATAACCTTTTAGAAAAAACGCTGCCGCGCGTTGTTGGAAATTCAAAATCAGACCGTGAAACATTCTCTCAAAAAGCGTTCCGACTTCGTAAACCCCTCGCTGATCCGATGGAAAGCGTGGTCGTCGTGGACGATGTAATGTCAACGGGTGCAACACTCGCATCAATTGCAAAGTGTCTTAAGAAGGCTGGCGTCAAAAAGGTGTTTGGAGTTGTTTTGGCTAGAAATGTTTAACGAGATTTTCGCAATCTAGTTTTCGAATGCCTGCATTTCAAAATGACCGTACAGTTCTTTGGGCGCGTTCTCGAGTGTGAGACGGTTCGCGTCGGGCCACATACGTTCAAGATCATATTCTTCTCGAAGAGGACCATTAAAAACATGAAGGAGAACATCGCCGAAATCGACAAGTGCCCAACTGCCGACGTTCAACCCTTCTTTCCCATAAGCGACCGTTCCGAAGTTTTTCTTCATTTCGGTTTCAACATTGATGGCGATCGATCGCACATGGCGTTCAGAGTTCCCCGTCGCGATGATAATAAAATCGGTGTACGAAACGCGACCTCTAAGATCAATAACAACCGTATTCAGAGCTTTTAGATCCCACGTCCATTCGGCAACTTTACGGGCCATTTCTTCAAATTTATCGTCTTTTTCAATTTCCAAAATAAGGTCTCAAAAACTAGTTATTCATCTCAAGCGAGCGGCCCATTGTGACAAGTTGTCTTGCTGAGTCAAGCATCCATTATAAGGGGTCGTTTCGGACGGGTCCAACCCTTCTAAATAGCTTCTATCTTTTCTCACCTTCACCCTCTGGACGTGAAGCGTTCGGCAATCGGCTCCAACTTTAATAAAGACTTGGTTTTGATGTTTTATCTTGACCATTTAATATCTTAAACTTATATATCGTCCACACAACAAAAACACAGGAGTTTTAAAATGAAAAAAATCAAAGGATTTGTCCTCGTAATGATCGCATCTGCAGCTGTACTTAGTAGCTGTTCTTACGCTGGCGTTGCAACAACCGCAGACGGACACGTAGTAATCGCACAAAATAATAGCGTTCTTTTCGGAATGCTTAACAAAGTTTTCGTTTGCAAGGTAACTCCTAGTGGCGTTACAAACTGTGCAACGGCTGAATCACCTTAAGCTTCAGTATGAGTAGATACTAAGCCGCCTAACTTAGGCGGCTTTTTTTTAAGTGAGTAATTATGAATTTTTTTTGTAAAAGTAGACTTTTCGGCTTCATCATTTTCCTGGCGACCGCGTGTCCCAAAACTGAAGAAACGACTCAGCCAAAAGTTGAATCCAAATTTGTCGAAGCTTTTGGTGCGAAGTTGACTGGAATCAAGGGAAGAAGCGATCTCGATGTTGTCGTAAATATTAAACCGGGGATTGAAGCTGAAAAATATATCCAACCTTTGACTTCCGAATTAAGCATTGCACTTGGAAAGTGCACGCAAGATTGGCCGACAGAGAAACCCATCGTCCGATTAGATTTTCCAAACGCCGGCAAAAATGGTGACGGAAAGCTTCTCGAATCATGCCTGTACAACGAATTTAATGCAGGTCTGGTTTTCGAGGGGACCCCCGAATTCACGATCATGATGCGAGAAGCCAAAAAATGAAAATTCTGTTTACCTGGATGGCTTTATTTTTTGTACCCTGCATTCTCATCGCGCAGGAAACCGCACAAACATTGAGCAGCGAAGAGACCTCTCTAAAAAAAGTCAAACCCCAAACATCTTCGCCGCCAAGCGCACCGGTCGTACCTGAATCTACTCCAGCTGAAACTAAAACCCTGCCGCGTTTTGAACTTGACCCAAATATTCATCCGCGTGTCCTTCACTGGTCATTCCAACTTGAAATCGGCGGCGGTTTTAGTTTGGATTCTGATATTCCCAACTGGCTCTTATTAAGAGCTCGCCCTGGTATTTTCTACCTGTATGACACGACACTGTTAATGCTTGGCCCAACGATCATGCACGGCGCAATGTTGAATTGGGGTGTTGGAGGTCAATTTGAATTCATCAATACCGAAGTGGGGTTATCCGTCCAACTCGGCGCAGAAACCAACTTTGAACAAACACAGCTCAACGCATCGCTGGGATACGCGCTCTTCGGGCTTGAGTACGACTTCCTAACCGATAATAATGCAGCAGCGCGACATGCAATCATGTTTAAACTTCGTATTCCACTTGGATATTTAAGTTACGCCATTTTTGAAACCCGCTAATAAGTCCCACTTTGGCGCCCTAAACCTACGTTCTGTCGCCCTTGAGCCTCGGCTGCGAACCTGTTAAACGAAACGTTTTCAGATGGGTGTCATTTTGAATTTTGCAAAACGCTATTCCGCCGTACTCCTCTTACTCATTGCGATTGCCGTCGTCGGCGCCATCGCTGGTGGTGATCCAACTGCGATGCAGGTGTATGTAGACCGTGCCTTCGGAAGTATTGTTGGCATTTTAGCAAACGTGTTTTGGACGGTACCTGGGATCCAAATGCCACTTATCGTACTTGTCCTGATAAGCGGTGCGATATTTTTTACCTTCCGATTTGCGTTTATTAATGTCCGAGGTTTCGGACACGCCGTTAAAGTGGTCAAAGGCGACTTCGATGATCCTGATGATCCGGGTGAAGTTTCTCACTTCCAAGCACTTGCATCGGCGCTATCCGCTACCGTTGGTTTAGGTAACATCGCCGGCGTTGCCGTGGCCGTTACACTAGGTGGACCCGGAGCGATAATTTGGATGGTCATTGCTGCAGTTTTTGGAATGACTTCCAAATTTGCAGAAAGCACGCTTGGTCAAATGTACCGAATCGTCGATGAGGACGGCGAAGTTCAAGGTGGGCCGATGGTCTACTTGCGTGACGGTCTTGCCGAACTTAAATTGGGGACGCTTGGAAAAATAATGTCAGTTCTTTTCGCTGTTCTATGTATTGGCGGATCTTTTGGTGGTGGGAATATGTTCCAGGCCAATCAAAGCTTCCAGGCCATTGCAAAAACGATCCCTGCCCTTGCCGGGGAACGCTCAACCGCGATGGTAAAAGTGGTATCTGCCAAACCCATCGCTATCCCCGACAATCGCTTCCTCGTTAAATTCAACGCCGCCGCGGTTTCAGATTCATCTCCAAGCACGTCCTATCGTCCGATCGAAAACCCAAAAATAGGTCTCAACGATTGGAAAGCCGACGGAGACAAATTCTCGGTCACCATCGAAGCCGAAGCCATGAAAACGGGAACCGTATTCAACCTCGATTCCGACACGGCACTGGAACTCCAATTTGGAACCATCAAATCCATTAACGGATACGGCCGAGATATCTCGTGGCAACGCCAAGGCACACTTAGCGAAAAAGAGCAAACATTGGCCAAAGATAAGCAACCCTCAGTATCTGGAGTTGAAACTCAGATCGTTAACACCGAAAAATTTCGAGGTGGCACCGGAGACCTTGGTTGGTTGTATGGCATCGTTTTGGCTATTCTTGTCGGCATCGTGATCATCGGCGGCATCAAGCGCATTGCAAAAGTTGCCGATAAAGTCGTCCCTGCGATGGGCATACTTTATGTCTTCTCAGCGATTGCGATTCTCATCATTAACGCCGGCGCCGTACCGGGCGCTGTCTCAATCATGTTCGAATCAGCCTTCAGTATGGAAGCGGGATTTGGCGGTTTGATGGGCGTCATCGTTCAAGGTGTAAAGCGCGCCGCCTTCAGTAATGAGGCCGGCACAGGATCGGCTGCAATTGCACACGCAGCCGCGAAAACTAAATATGCCGTCCGTGAAGGACTCGTCGCATCCATTGGGCCCTTCATTGACACCATCATTATTTGCTTCATGACCGGAATCGTAATCGTGGTTACCGGCGTCTACGCCGACCCTGCAACAGCCGGTTTAGAAGGCGTTTTGCTCACCGGTGCCGCATTTGAGAATTCTCTCGGTTCGGTATCCGGAATCCTCCTTTCGATCGCTGTCATTTTATTCGCCTTTAGTACCATGATCTCTTGGAGTTATTACGGCGAACAAAGCTGGAAGTTTCTTTTTGGAAAAGACCAGGCGATGCCTTATCGGGTTTTGTTTTGTGTTTTCGTTTGGATTGGTTGCGTTTCAAGTCTCCAAAACGTCATCGACTTTTCAGATATCATGATTCTTTCCATGGCCTTCCCAAATATTTTGGGCGTTGTTTTATTAAGCGGAAAAATTAAAATCGCGCTCGCTGAATATTGGACCATGCTAAAAAATGGCGAATTTACGCAGGGATAGATGTGAATACATCAGTTCGTTAAAAAAGAACTCGTTCCTCACCAAAACTTTTCCGTCTAAAACGTTCCCAAACCCTAGTGCGCGTTTACCCAAGGATAGATGCGAATGCATCATCCCGGCGTCCTTCAATCAAGCCCCCTTCGAGTCATCCAACATTTCAAAATCATTTTAAAGGATTTTTCTAATTTAAAGATCCCAAAAATCCCAAGCCAGCGCCGTTCCGCTCCCAATTATGTGAGAATTTCCCTCGATGGAAAGCAGGTATTCCTTTTTCGAGTTTGTAATATAGATCATCGCAAACGGATCCCCAGCCAAAACCTCCCTAACATCGCGACAGGAGCTCAATTCATAAACGCGACAATCAGTATCTTCATTGAAAAATAAGACGATGGGTTCGCTTGTGGGAAAACTGGCGACGATCGAAAGACCATCGGATTCCGTCCATTTATCTACGGACTCATGTAAGTAATCCCATGGGTCGCTGTGCAACCCTTCGCCAAAGATATTCTTAACGTTTTTAATAAAGTCATCGCCATCTTTATAGGTTAGGGTTCGAACCCCGATTAAATTTAGATTTTCACGTGCGGTCTCATTTCGAAACTCGTCATCCATCCAGCTTTTATATCTTTGAAAGATCCCTAGTTCTGGCTCCCAGCGTTCAACAAGGTTTGAGTGGAACATTTCGTCTTCGGTCCACTCTCGAAAAAAGTAACTTTGACTACTTTTGCATTCCGTCCGTATCCAATACTGAGACGGACGCTCATCGACGATTTCGAAGATTTCCTTCGGATAAGGAGTTGGAGAACCTTCGTAACCGTCGTATTCAGACAGATAAAAATCCGAATATCCGTCCTCAATAAAAACACCATAAACCGTATATATTTGATTCGTCTCTAGGGTTGAACCGTCGTTCGAGCGAAGCCGACGGTGTCGACTCAAGCGCGCTTTATCACTTTTCAGACGGACTTTCATAACTTCCTATGTACACTTATGCTTGAAAACAAATACCGGGGCAGAGTTAGAATCCAAAAGAAAGCCCGCCGGATGGATCGTGTCTCCGTGTTCTTTTAAAAAAGCAAATAGTCGCCTATGATAAACAAAAAACCATTCGCTCCCGAGTCATGGTGGAAAAAATTAAAGACGTCGAAAAATACATCGCTAATGAAACGATCTGGCAGGCCGAACTCATCGAACTTGTCGAAATCCTTCGCCAAGCGAATTTGGAAGAAACCATAAAGTGGAGCATGCCATGTTATATGGCCTTTGGGCGTAACGTCGTTCAAGTGGTCGCTTTCAAATCTTACTTCGGGTTATGGTTTGACCAAGGCGTCTTCTTGGAGGACACCGAAGCTGTTCTTGTAAATGCGAACAAAGAAAAGACCAAAGGTCAAAGACAATGGCGAATGACGAGTGCTTCTGAAATAAAGCCTGAGATCATTACAACGTACCTTCAGGAAGCAATTGAACTTGCAAAAAAGGGAGTGTCCATAAAACCAGAAAAAAGGCGACTTATGATGCCGCCGGAATTAACACTTGCACTGAACGAAAATGTCTCCGCTAAAACTGCCTTTGAACATTTAAAACCGGGCCAAAAACGCGAATTTGCAGACTGGATTTCTAGCGCAAAAAAGGCAGAAACGAAGTTGAAGCGAATTGCGAAAGCAATTGCGATGATAGAAAATGGCGAGGGTCTAAATGATAGGTATAGAAAACATGATAGGGTTAAATGAATACAAGAAGCCGATGCTTTTCAGCATCGACTCTACGTAAATTCGCACTAGGTTTTGCGACGTCTTTTAATAAAAAGTAGATTATGGGTTAGGGCTAGTCTCGAGATTTTATAAGCACGTGCTCATTTAAGATAAAAACCAAAATGAAGTTCGTCCACGCCGGGCGCGAAAAAGTCTCTAAGTTTACCAACCTGTCGAAAACCAAAAGCTTCCACGATTGCCTTTTGACGCGAATCAAAATCACTGGGCACAGAAAAAAAGACCGCGTGGGACCCGGAACTTCTTGCGCCTGCAACGAGTCGTTCCAGCTCTTTTTTCGTCCGTCTTAAATGTTCTTCGGGAGCCTCTTCCCATGTTAAGCCATAAGCGACGTGCGTTTCCACAATCGCCTCCATACCCGTAAATTGAACGAATAAAGGGGGGTGCTTATCATCGTTTTTTTTGTCAGAAAATTCGCTAACTTGCATTCGATAGATGCAGTGCGACTCTCCTCGTTGGTAATAATCCGGGACAACCATTTCCTCAACGGCTCCCATCGCCCTATAAAAAGATTTTGCGTCAGCGTAGATATCCTTACCCTTAACTTTATAATCGCTGGTACTGACAAAGAGGACCTGACCGCCCTTCTCTTTTATTTGAGACAGCGCATAGTCACCAAGTTTACGACCAAAGCCTTGTCCCCTTAAGCGTGCGTCAAGATAAGTCCAACTCAACCAAAAGCTTTGTTCATTGGCAGCAAACACACCGGTAACACCACGAGCGATATTTTTATCATCGACCAAAACCACATGACCTTCGGTGCCGTATTCTTTAAATGAAATATAGGCGGTACGCGCATCGTCATCGTCGTGAAGTTCGATAATATCAACCACCGGATCGATATCATCTTCGGTCATTTTACGAATCGTGTAAGGCGCATTCATCTTAAATCCACGAGCTATAGGAGCCCTATCGTCGCATGATCTGGGCCGTGATTCAATTGATAATCAAGCACAAAAAAGCCCCGTCGTTGAGACGGGGCTATTTTTTAGAAAGCACGATATCGAATATCGTATAGCTACTTAAGTGGCGTCATTATTTTCTCGCCTACGAACAACAAGCAATCCTAGAAGCATTAAGAGCAGACTTGCTCCTGATGCACTTCCAGACCCGTTACTTGAACAACCTGGGCCACCCACAACAAGGATATCACCGCTACCTGGATTGGGGAGCAGACCGCCATTATCGTCGCGCGGAGACGCACCAAAACCGTCTAAGCCGTCGACCGAGTCAATAATACCATCGCCATCTGAATCCGAACCATCACAAACACCATCAGTATTTGTCTCAGCACAATTTGTAGCGGCCGCGTCCGGAGTACCATCGTCGTTGGAATCGGTGTCTTGAAAATCAGGCCCTCCGGTACCGTCAGCGTCTGGAATATCGGTCGGTGTTTCATCACCAAATCCATCGGTTGTATCGATGCTATCTTGAATGCCATCACCATCGGTATCTGGACCATCGCAAACGCCATTCGGCTCAGAATCGACACAACCACTTCCACCTTCGGTGATGTCTAAAAGACCGTCATTATCTGAATCAAGATCTAAATAATCAGGAACCCCGTCACCATCGGTGTCGACTTCGGGTGCCGGAGCGCTACCCGGACCGTTTGTACTATCGATATCATCGACAACACCATCGCCGTCACCATCATCTGCATCACAGACTGCGTTCGCGGGCGCGGAATCCACACAACCTGATCCACCTTCGATGAGATCACTAATACCGTCATTATCAGAATCCAAGTCTTGGAAATCTTCGATTCCATCACCATCGGTATCTGGGGCAGATTCGGTCGCGGTATCTACGACGCCGTCGTTATCTGAATCGTCACCATCGCAGCGTCCATCTAATGGACTCGCGTCAATGCATCCAGATTGGCCTTCAACAACATCTAAAATTCCGTCGTTGTCAGAATCTAAATCGAGACTATCCATCACGCCGTCACCGTCAGTGTCGTCGGTACCTTCGTCAGCATCTAAGATACCGTCGTTGTCATCGTCAAGATCATCGGTATCGGAGATCCCATCCATGTCAGTATCTAAAGCGGTACCAAAGCTATCAGATGGGTCTTGTGGATCTACGATGCCATCACCGTCCGAATCGCCGCCATCACAAACATCGTCTTCAGGCGTCGTGTCAACACAGCCCGAAGTACCCAAATCAGGTGTGCCGTCATCGTCTGAATCTAAGTCGATGTAATCCGGACCATCGGTACCATCTGTGTTAGGTGCGATGGTCGGCATTTCATCACCGTGCCCATCGGTTGTGTCGATACTGTCGGCAATACCATCGCCATCGGAGTCCGGTCCGTCACAAACACCATTCATGTTCATGTCGGCGCAGCTTGAAGCACCTTCGATGATATCCAGGATACCGTCGTTATCTGAATCGAGATCGAGATAATCAGGCACGCCATCGACATCGAAATCCTCTTCGGGCGTTGGAGTGGTACCCGCACCAACGGCATCATCGATGTCATCGGCAATGCCATCCATATCGGTGTCAGGGCCGTCACATACGGCGTCGGCTGGAGTCGTATCCAAACAACCACTTTGCCCCTCGGCTAAGTCGGTGATGCCGTCGTTATCAGAATCCAGATCGAGGAAATCAGGTGTGCCATCACCATCGGTATCAGGCGCATCGTTGACTGCGTCATCAGCTAACCCGTCATCGTTTGCATCCGGTCCATCACACATGCCATCGTTGGGCATCGTATCTACGCAGCCACTTTGGCCTTCGATAATATCTAGGATGCCGTCGTTGTCTGAATCCAAATCGAGGTAATCTGGAACACCGTCACCATCGGTATCGGTTTCATCACCGCCCTCGATCGCGTCCGGAATACCATCATCATCGGCATCTAGATTCACCGGGATCACACCTGGCGTTCGAACAATCGTCACAGCATCGTTTGAAATCAAGGGCTCCATCAAAGCAAAAGAGTTCAGGATAAAGCGATTCGTATAGGTATCTTCCTCTGAGTTACCATCAGTTTGGAAAGGGATAACCAAATTTACGACATTATCGGGTGCTGTCGCTGTACCCGGAATAATGGCGTAGGTTGCGCGCACACCCGTTACATCAGCAAAACTCCCCGGACACGAGCCCGTGCCAAATTCACTCTCTTCACACCAGCCATTCGCGGCCGTCGGTGCTATTGCGAAATCAGCAGCATAAGCGCTACCCGACGTGCCTCCTACAGTCGAAATAAGAGCGGTCGGCGCAGCACCTACTGCAGCATTCGTGTAGTAAATCGTTAATGCTGCATCAGCAGTTACCGCCCCCGTAAGGACGAGAGTTCCCTTAAAATCACTCGCCGGAGATCGTGGATCACCGGAGTAGGGAAAGTAATCGATGAGATCAACGTCGGCTTCTTCAGTCGCTTTAAGATTGGCTACTTGCAGGGTATTGGTATACGCGCCGTCTTTTGAGATCGTTGGAACATTGGTTCCCTTGGTGGTGAAAAATCCAGCAATGCTATCAATCGTTACCGCCGCCGACGCACTCCGTTCATCATCGGAGGACTGATCGACCATCGGTGAGCTAACGGTTACATTATTGGTCAAGACCGTTCCTAAGGGTGTTGTTAACGGCGCCGCAGCTTTGAAGTAAATCGGTGCAATTGCATCGCCCAATACCAAACCGTTAAGAGTCCAAGTCAAAACTTGATCCCCATTTGCATCAACCGTTATACTATCAGGTTCCAAAGGAACCGAGGTACCGCCGGTGCAAAGTCCGCCATCGTTGGAACCTCCATTACATGTATGCCCACTTCCCAAAACGTAAGTAAGAGGAGCTGGAAGTACATCAATCACGTCCATCGATGCTACCGGCGCCGTCAAACCGATGTCAGCGCTGTAGGTTGGGGCGAGTTCAAAGGTTACATCCTTCCCCGCACCAACAATGGCAGTTTCAGTACCGAAGGTCGGGTGAAAAGCGGTTTTTTGAACGCGAACCAGCGCTTTGACCACTTGAAAGCGTTGTCCTCGAGTAACACCTGAATTTGTAGCCGGGTCAAAAGTTGCTGTGCTAAATTCTCCGATCCCGCCACCGAAATTCTCGGTGTCGGTTTTCAAGATAACTTGATGGCCAATCAGTTCACCATCGGGTGCACTGACGGGAACTGTATATCGAAAAACGGGTGCAAAATAGTCTGAAACTCCAGGAGTAAACACAGACGCAACCGTTGGGATCTTAAGTCTGACCAAATTGTAATCAGTAAAGTCGGTTACCGTTCCGGCATCAACCCAAGTTGCATCCGCATCGCCGCACTCCTGAGTATCGGAGGGATAACCACCACCGGCCGGCGTTCCTGCCGCTGTCGCAACTTCGACAGTATATCCATTGGGCATCGTTGACGCCGTCATATTTTGATAAAGCCCAACAATGGGATCAACTTGCATATTGTCTGGAAAGCGATGATTTGCGATGCCAACTTGGCGCGGAGTGGGAGTCAAAACCATACCGCGATTATCGAACTTGTCGCACAAAATCGTATTCGTCCATGACGCCGTTCCGCGATTTCTAACGATGGTTAACGTTTCAACGGTTCGCGTTGGAAATTGTTTACACTCACCGCCGTTACACCAATTACCAGCTTCTCCCGGCATTCTAACTATATTTGCAGTACTTGTCGTATCAGGTCTTTCCAGACCGTTACGGTATGCATAACGATCCATATACGTTCTGAAAGTGCCGCCCAAACCTTGGACAGCAGTATAGTTACCACTGTTGTGGATAATAGGATCATCAAAGGCCCCACCGCTCGCAGCAGGTGTTGAGACGACGCCGACCATATTAGACCCATCAGAGTTTAAAAAACTCTCAAAATCTATCTGCCCATTAGCGCCGAATGCAGAAAGCGGAACAAAATATTCGATAGCGTGCGTGGAGATGCGTTGGGGAGAAACGTCATTATAGATACATCCGCCACCGGGTACTAAAAACTCCTCATCACAAGGTACGCTCTCTCCTAAAACATTGGTTGGATTAGGGTCAGGAATTACAGAAACCGTTATGGTAGTGCCATTTCCGACAATGGTTCCAGGTGGGGTCGTGGTCACCATTTTGGTCGTGTTGACCCATGAATCTATCATTCTAACAAATTCAATCCCGGGAGTGGCAACATTTGCTTTAAGACCCACTTCAAAATCTAAAGGATTTACGATTCGCTCTCCACCAACGTTCGCACCGACCGTTGCCGAATCAATAAAGAGATAAAATGCCATGAGAAAACCAGGTACACCGCTGCGCGTTGTCGGCGCATAACGATAGATTTGGGTTCTCATGTCAATATTTGGACGGGCAGACACCGTCAACGCCTGGGAAGTTTGAGTGGCCTCCCCCGAACACGCTCCGCCCGTTCCACCGGACGAAGATTCAACGAAATTCAAAGAGAAGGTTTCGCCATTATAGGCGCTCGGTGAAACTTTAAATGATGCCGGTACCGCAATTACGATTGGACCTGCGGTCGCATCAACCGTCCCAACATTACAAATGAGTCGATGACCATTATTCGTAATTTCAGAACCTGTTTCAGAACAATAACTGGGTAAGTCGACCCATTTTGCGACCGACTCTCCAGCCGGACGAGCCGTCGCCCCAGCTGTGTATCCGGCATCACCAACTAAGGGAATATCAACGGTCATGGTGTAGTTTTCTTGAACAGCGCCAACGGGGAAACTGTACTTCAGCGTTGCGACGCCAAAATCTGCCGTGCGGATAACATAATCACCGTTGGTCGCATCGGTGGTATTGGCAGAACAATTATCGTCGCCTGCCGGAGCTGTGGTCGCTTCGGCAACACAGGCTCCCATACTTGGTGGTGCAATACCGGTCTTTGCGCCAAAGTCGAAATCGTAGCCGACTTTGAGATCAATAGGTCCTGGGCAGGCAGCTTCAGTTGGGCTGGTCCAACCCAATAGCAATAACGCCGTTGTCCCCGTAAGAATTTTGACAGCACGAAGATCGGGCCGATAAGAGGTTTTTAACATCGTGGTTTCCTATGTTTTTTTGATTCTAGTGGACGCATCGTACCCTCTCAAAATGGTGTTTTCAACCCGCTTCAAACAATTAAAAAGCAACAATTTATCTGTCGCCTTGTCGGTAGCCTGTAGAGCAAAGGTGCGACAATTCCCGCCCCAAAAAAAAGCCCCACCTTTTCAGGTGGGGCTGACAAATTCAAAACTTCGATCGCATCTTAAGCTGCGTTTTTCTCTTTTCGCCGTCTGACAGCGACCAATCCGAGAAGCATTAGGAGTAGACTCGCAACTCCATCGTCAGCAGAGCCAGCACTTGAACAACTTGGACCGCCTTGAACGAAGTAGCCTGTTGATCCGCTACCGAAACCATCAAGTCCATCGATGGAGTCAACAATACCGTCGCCGTCGCTATCCAAACCGTCACAGAAACCGTCAACGTCAGCGTCAGGACAACCTGAGTCAATGAGATCAAGTATACCATCGTCGTTCGAATCGGTGTCTTGGAAATCAGGCTCTCCAGTACCATCGGTATCAGGAACAACCGTCTGAGTATCATCGCCAAAACCATCAGACGTATCGATATTATCAACGATTCCATCGCCATCTGAATCCGGACCGTCACACAAGCCATCTTCGTTGGCATCGATGCAACCACTTGCGCCTTCGATGATGTCCAAAATCCCATCGTTATCTGAATCGAGATCCAAATAATCAGGTACGCCATCTCCATCGGTATCGTTTGCAGGAGTAGATGAACTTCCCGAACCAACCGTGCTGTCGGCATCATCAACAACGCCGTCTTCATCGGTATCCGGACCATCACAAACACCATCAGTTGGCGTTGTATCGGTACAATTAGAACCACCTTCGACGAGATCGGTGATACCATCATCATCAGAATCTAAATCCTGATAATCAGGTACACTGTCACCGTCAGAATCAACTGGCGGTTGTGTGGCCGTGTCGACAACACCGTCGTTGTCTTCATCGTCACCGTCACACCGACCGTCCGCTGGCATTACGTCCACGCATCCGCTTTGTCCTTCGTTGACATCGAGGATTCCGTCGTTGTCCGAATCAAGATCAAGGCTGTCGATGATTCCATCACCATCAGTATCTCCATCACCTTCTTCGGTATCAAGGATTCCATCGTTGTCATCATCAAGATCGTCCTCGTCTGAAATTCCATCCATGTCGGCATCCATTCCAGTACCGAAACTATCTGACGCATCTTCTGGATCAACGATACCGTCACCATCAGAGTCGCCTCCATCGCACACATCGTCGGCTGGCATTGAATCAACACAACCTGAGTCGGCAACGTCGGGTGTTCCATCGTTGTCAGAATCTGAATCAAGGTAATCCGGACCCTCTACTCCATCGGTATCAGGAACATCGGTAGGCGTTTCGTCGCCGTGTCCATCAGTAGTATCAATGCTGTCTGGAATTCCGTCACCATCAGTGTCAGGTCCATCACACACACCATTAACATCCATGTCAACACAGCCTGAATTACCCTCTTGGATATCTAAGACACCGTCGTTGTCAGAATCTAGGTCCAGATAATCCGGAGCGCCATCACCGTCAGTATCCACTTCTTGTGCTGGGGTTGTTCCGGGTCCATCTACGTCGTCGATACCGTCCGGGATCCCGTCACCATCAGTATCGGGGCCATCACATACTCCGTCAACAGAAACAGCGTCGGTACAACCGCTCTGTCCCTCTACTAGATCACCAATTCCATCGTTATCTGAATCCAGGTCGAGGAAATCGGGTGTTCCATCGCCGTCAGTATCCGGTGCAACTTCGGTAGCATCATCAGCTAAGCCGTCGTTGTCCGAATCCGGCCCGTCACACATTCCGTCAGCAGGCGTCGTATCTGCGCAACCACTTTGGCCTTCGAAGATATCTAAGATGCCGTCGCCATCAGAATCAAGATCGAGATAATCAGGAATACCATCGCCATCGGTATCATCGGTACCTTCAACTGCGTCAGGAATTCCGTCATTATCTGAATCTAGATCTTGATAATCAGGAACGCCATCACCATCGGTGTCAACATCCACGTCAATTATAGAATCATCTGGCACGCCGTCCGAATCTGAATCATCTGCATCGCACACGCCGTCCATAGGAGTTGTATCCGCGCAAGAAGAGTCGTTTTCTTCGTGATCGTTGATGCCGTCATCATCACTATCAAGTTCTTGATAATCTGGAACGCCGTCATCATCTGAATCTGTCGGTGCGTCTGATCCATCCCCATCACCGAAGGTATCACCGTCGTCAAGCGAGTCGACAATACCGTCGCCATCCGAATCTAGACCGTCGCAGACTGCATCAAATGGAGTCGTGTTTTCGCAATCGCTTCCACCTTCGGCAACATCGAAAATTCCATCGTTATCACTATCGACATCTTGGAAATCTGGAACACCGTCGTTATCGGTATCGGCTTGGTCGTCGGGACCATTTCCGTCACCATCATAATCGGTAACACCAGAGTCTGGAGTGGTTTCAAGGTCATTACAAAGACCATTTGTTCCGACACCAGCCGCACAATCGACAATACCATCGCCATCAGCGTCAGCTGCGCCGTGTCCTGCTTCAACCACGTCTAAAATTCCGTCGTTGTCGCTATCGAGGTCCTGATAATCTGGAATGCCATCTCCATCGGTATCACCCATCCCTTCGTCAACATCTGGAATTCCATCATTGTCGTCATCAAGGTCAAAGGCATCAAAGATACCATCGCCGTCTAGATCGCCGCTGTTTCCGAAGCCATCATATTGGTCAACATCATCAACAATTCCGTCACCGTCGGTATCAGGTCCGTCACAGACGCCGTCCATGGGTGCAACATCAGTACATCCTGAATCGTCACTATCCGGCGAACCGTCACCATCACTATCCGTGTCTAGATAATCGGGACCATCGGTACCATCAACATCTGGTGTTATTGTTGGCGTTTCATCGCCATGACCGTCAGTTGTATCAATGCTGTCAGGAATTCCGTCACCATCGGTATCGGGTCCGTCACAAACATCGTTCTGATCAAGATCATCACAACCAGAATCACCTTCAACGATGTCTAAGATTCCATCGTTATCGGAGTCCAGGTCCTGATAGTCGGGCGTACCGTCGCCATCGGTGTCTACTTCAAGAGTCGGCGTCGCGCCCATTCCATCCATATCATCAATGTCATTAACGACGCCGTCGCCGTCTGAATCGTCTTGATCGCACTCGCCGTCAGCAGGAGCTGCATCAGTGCAACCCGAATCGCCTTCAACCAGATCGGTAATTCCGTCATTATCAGAATCGAGGTCTTGGAAATCAGGAACGCCATCGCCGTCTGTGTCGGGTGCTGTTTGCGTTGCATCATCGGCTACACCATTATTGTCAGCATCTGGTCCGTCACACATTCCATCAAGTGGGGTCGTGTCGGCACATCCGCTTTCACCTTCGACAACATCCAAAATACCGTCGTTGTCGGCATCAAGATCCAGACTGTCTGGAATGCCATCGCCATCGGTATCTAAAGATCCATCGCCTTCGTCGACATCTAGGATTCCATCATTGTCATCATCTTCATCAAGGCTATCTGGTATGCCATCATTATCCGTGTCGGTACCGGTACCAAAATCAGGACTGCCATCGATAGCGTCAACAACGCCGTCGCCGTCGCTATCTGGTCCATCACATTGACCGTCGATGGGCGCAAGATCATCACATGGAGAATCTTGAACATCATCAGTACCGTCATTGTCACTATCGGTATCAAGATAATCTGGACCATCAGTGCCATCAATATCTGGAACAGGTGTCAATGAACCATCACCCGGACCATCGGTATCGTCGAGACTATCAACGATACCATCCAAATCACCATCAGGTCCGTCACAAACGTTGTTGTTATCAAGGTCATCGCAACCCGAGGCACCTTCGACAACATCACTGATGCCATCGTTATCCGAATCAAGGTCCTGATAATCCGGAACGCCATCACCATCGGTATCGATCTCAAGTGGTGGAGTTGAACCAACGCCGTTCACATCATCAATGCTGTCAACGATTCCGTCTTGGTCGGAATCAGGTCCATCACATATAGCGTCGGCAGGTGTCGTATCGATACAACCGCTTTGACCTTCGGTAAGATCGGTAATGCCATCATTATCCGAATCAATATCCTGGAAGTCAGGCTGTCCGTCACCGTCCGTGTCCGGTGCCATATCTGTGGCTGCATCCATTAAACCGTCCATGTTGGCATCCGGTCCATCGCACATGCCATCCACGGGTGTCGTATCAAGGCAACCAGAAGCGCCTTCTTCGACATCAAGGATACCATCACCGTCTGAATCAAGATCCAAGCTATCCGGGATGCCATCACCATCGGTATCACCGCTACCCTCAACTGCATCTGGAATACCATCGTTGTCGTCATCGATATCATCAACGTTGTTGATTCCATCGTTATCGAAATCGAGATCGCCCAAATCACAGATGCCATCGCCGTCGGTATCCATACCGTCATTTAAAACATCGTTATCGGCAAGTGTACCAAAGTCATCGGTACCTACTGAACAATCATCACAACTGTCGTTGTCAGCATCCGCGCAACTATTTGGGTCCAGCGGAGCAGTATCAACAGTGTCAACAACACCATCGTTATCATCATCCGGATCGGTATCGTTACAAATTCCGTCACCATCAGTGTCACCTGTAGAATCATCACCCGTACATAAATCGCTCAGGTCACAAACCCCATCGCCATCTGTATCGGTACCATCATCTGCTGGGTCACCACCGGAATTATTAGCTCCGGTATTGGCACAATCATCGCAATTATCGCTATCGCTATCCAAACAACTATTAGGATCAAGAGGATCATTGTCTAATGTGTCTATAACACCGTCATTATCATCATCGGTATCACCGCTATCACAAACACCGTCCATGTCGTTATCGGGTCCGTCATTGGTCTGACTACCACCAGAACTATCGGCTCCAGTATTGGTACAGTCGTCACAACCGTCACTGTCGGCATCTCGACAAACGTTAGGGTTAAGAGGCGCCGAGTCAGGACCTGCAAAACACTGTCCCATCACCGCTAACATTCCGTCACAAATACCATCATTATCAGAATCGCCATCAAGACTATCGACAATTCCGTCACCATCAGCATCGTCGAATGAAAGCGGAATACTTAGACTACCCGCGCTTGATTCAAGACCTGCCTCATCAATGGCTACATACGAAATAACGGGAGTCGATGCCGCGCCGTCAGCCGGATCGATTGTCATGCCAGCTAAATCAGCAACATCAACGGTAACACCGCCAGCTGGGAAGTTAGCAGACGTATAAGTCATTCCATCGATCGTTATAGAATCGACGTCGTTAGGGAAAGAAACGATGCGTATTGCTGTAATAGCGGTAGCATCCGTTGCCACAGGTCCCGTTCCGTCTGCTGCCGGTAAAACGCCGATAAAGGCTTCCGGCGGAATCGTTATCTGACTATTTGATCCTAAATTGGGTTGTGTGGTTAGTACTACAGAACCGCCAACAG